>NZ_JBVJHK010000003.1:0-508767 GCF_055586845.1 Micromonospora sp. NPDC049139
TTGGAGTCGTCTCCGTTTTTTGTGAATGGTGAGTTGGTGTCGTGGCCGGTGGTGGGGGTGCGTCGGGCCGGGGTGTCGGCGTTGGGTGTTGGTGGGACGAATGCGCATGTGGTGTTGGAGCAGCCGCCTGCGGTGAGTGCTGCTGGTGGTGGGGTGCGGGGTTGGCAGGTGGTGGTGGTGTCGGGGCGGACGCCGTCGGCGTTGGTGGAGGTGGGTCGTCGGGTCGGTGGGGTGCTCGCTTCCGGTGGCGTGGGGTTGGCTGATGTGGCGTACACGTTGCAGGTGGGTCGTCGGCATTTCGAGCGGCGGCGGGCGGTGGTCTGCCGCGACGCCACCCAGGCCGCGGCCGCGCTGACCGCGCCCCCGACCGGCACCGTCGACTTCCGGCCCGGCCGCAAGGTCGCCTTCCTCTTCCCCGGCGGCGGCAGCCAGTACCTCGGCATGGGCCGCCAGCTCTACGCCACCGAGCCGGTCTTCGCCGAGCACCTGGACCGCTGCGCCGACCTGGCCCTCGCCCGGCTCGGTTTCGACCTGCGCGACGTGGTCCGCGCCCCCGACGGCGACCGCGCCGTCCAGGAGTTCCTCGGCACGTCCGCCGGGGTCACCACCGCGCTGTTCGCGGTGGAGTACGCCTTGGCCGTGCTCTGGCAGTCGTGGGGCGTGCGCCCGGACGCGATGCTCGGGCACAGCAGCGGCGAGTACGTGGCCGCCTGCCTGGCCGGCGTCTTCGACCTCGCCGACGCCATCGACACCGTGGCCCTGCGCGGCCAGCTCATCGACCGGCTGCCCGGCGGCGCCATGCTCGCCGTCTCGCTGCCCGAGGAGGAGCTGGCCGCCCGGCTGGGGCCGGAACTCTCCATCGCCGCGGTGAACGCCCCCGGTCAGTGCACCGTCTCCGGCCTGGTGGAGCCGGTGCAGGAGCTGGCCGACCGGCTCGCCGCCGACGGGGTGGACTTCCGCCGGCTGCACGTGCAGACCCTCGGCCACTCGGTGGCCATGGAGCCGGTGCTCGACGAGTTCCGCGCCCACGTCGCCGGCCTCACCCTGCGCGAGCCGTCGCTGTCGTACGTCTCCAACGTCACCGGCACCTGGATCACCCCGGCCGAGGCCACCGACCCCGACTACTGGGTGCGGCACCTGCGCGGCACCGTCCGCTTCGCCGACGGGGTGCGGACCCTGCTCGCCGGCTCCGCCGACCGGATGCTGGTCGAGGTCGGCCCCGGCACGGTGCTCGGCGCGCTGGTGGGGGCGAACGGCGACGGCGCGGCCCCGCCGGTCCTGCCGTCCGTCCGCCACCCCCGCGACTCGCAGCCCGACCAGGCGTTCCTGCTGGCGACCCTGGCCCGGCTCTGGGAGTCCGGCGTGGACGTCGACTGGGAGTCCTTCGCGGCCGGCCAGCCATGCCGCCGGGTGTCCCTGCCGACCTACCCGTTCGAGCGCCGCCGCTACTGGATCGACGTGCCGGAGGACGGCCCCGTGCCGGTGCAGGACGACTCGGTCGCCCTGCGTCGGGCGCCGGAGCCGGTGGACGCCGGCCCGACCAGCCTCGACGTGGATCTCGGCAGCACCCTGCACCAGCGCCCCCACCTGACCACCGAGTACGTCGAGCCCCGCGACGACCTGGAGGAGTCCATCGCCGCCGCCTGGCGCGAGCTGCTCGGCTTCGAGACCGTCGGCGTGCACGACAACTTCTTCGCCCTCGGCGGCAGCTCCCTGCTGACCACCCGCCTGGTCACCCGGCTGCGGGAACGCTTCTCGGTGGACCTGCCGCTGGAGGAGCTGTTCAAGGCGCACACCGTCGCCGCCCAGGCCACCATCATCCGCGCCCTCCAGGACGCGGACCCCGCCCCCGGGCCGGACGGCGCCCCCGCGCCCGGGGCGGACCGCGCCGAGTCGGACGGGGCCGCGCGATGACCGTCGACGAGCAGCGCGGGGCGCGCCCCGCCCAGGCGTTGTCCCCGGCCAAGCAGGCGCTGTTGGCGGCCTGGTCCAAGGGGCGGCGCGGCAACCGCGACGAGATCCCCCGCCGGGGCGACGGCGGCCCCGCCCCGCTCTCCTTCTCCCAGCAGCGCCTCTGGTTCCTCGAACGCATGGTGCCGGACAGCCCGGCGTACAACACGCCGATGGCGGTCGAGCTGCGCGGGCCGCTGGACGTGGCGGCGCTGCGGGACAGCGTGCAGCGCATCGTCGACCGGCACGAGGCGCTGCGCACCACCATCCGGGAGGCCGACGGCGAGCCGGTGCAGGTGGTCTCGCCGCCCGCGGCCGTCGACCTGCCGGTGACCGACCTGACCGGGCTGAGCGAGGCCGAGCGCGACGAGCGCGTACGCCAGGCCCTCCAGGAGGAGGCCCGGCGGACCTTCGTGCTCGCGGTCGGGCCGCTGGTCCGGTTCGGGCTGTTCCGGCTCGCCCCGGACCGGCACGTCTTCCTGGTCAACTGGAGCCACCTGATCGCCGACGGCTGGTCGGGACGGGTGTTCTCCCGGGAGCTGGCCGAGTGCTACTCCGCGCTGGTCAGCGGCGGCACGCCCCGGCTGCCCGAGCTGAAGCTCCAGTACGCCGACTACGCGGTCTGGCAGCGGGCCCAGATGTCCGGGCCGACGCTGGCCCGGCAGGTGCGCTACTGGCGGGACCGCCTCGCCGGGATCCCGGCGCTGCTGGAGCTGCCCACCGACCGGCCCCGGCCCACCGTGCAGAGCTTCCGCGGCGACACCCTCCGGTTCACCGTCGACGAGCGGCTCACCGGGCGGCTGCGCGCGCTCTGCGCCGGCACCGACAGCACGCTGTTCATGGCGCTGCTCGCCGCCTTCACGGTGGTGCTCTCCCGCTGGTCGGGGCAGCCCGACGTGGTCGTCGGCACGCCCGTGGCCAACCGCAACCGCCCCGAGCTGGAGGACCTGTTCGGCTTCTTCGCCAACACCCTCGCGCTGCGCACCACGGTCACCGGCGACCCGACCTTCCGGCAGTTGCTGGCCCGGGTCGGCGCCGACGTGTCGGCCGACTTCGCCCACCAGGACCTGCCGTTCGAGAAGCTCGTCGACGAGCTGCAACCCGAGCGCAGCACCAGCCACAACCCGGTGTTCCAGGTGATGCTCGCGCTGAACAACACCCCGCCACCCCGGGTAGACCTGACCGCCGACACCCAGCTCGTCGGGCTGGTCGAGGGCGACACCGGGTCGGCGAAGTTCGACCTGTGGCTGTCCCTGGCGGACGCCGGGGACACGCTGCCCGGCGGGCTGGAGTACGCCACCGACCTGTTCGACCGGGACACCGTCGAGCGGTTCCTGGCCAGCCTGCTGCGCCTGCTCGACCAGGTCTGCGCCGACCCCGACGCCCCGCTGTCCCGGCTGGAGTTGACCGACGACGAGGAGCGCGACCGGGTCCTGCGGGCGTGGAACGACACCACCGCCCCGGAACCCGCGCCGCGCGTCCTGCACGAGCTGATCGCCGAGCAGGTCCGGCGCACCCCCGGGAACGTCGCCGTCCGGCTCGACGACCGGTCGCTGACCTACGCCGAGCTGGACCGCCGCGGCAACCGGCTGGCCCACCGGCTGCGGCGGCACGGGGTGGGGCCGGACAGCCGGGTCGCCGTCTGCCTCGACCGCTCGCCGGAACTCCTGGTGGCGCTGCTGGGCGTGCTCAAGGCCGGCGGCTGCTACGTGCCGCTGGACCCGGAGCACCCGCCCGCGCGGCTGGCGTACCTGCTCGCCGACTGCGGCGCGGAGATCGTGCTGACCGGCGACGGCGGGCGGGACGTGCTGCCCGCCGACGCGCCGCCGACGATCGACCTGCACCGCGACGACTGCGCCGAGGAGCCCGAGCAGGCCCCGCCCAGCGGGGTCACCGAGGACGACCTGACGTACGTCATCTACACCTCCGGCTCCACCGGGATGCCGAAGGGGGTGATGAACAGCCACCGCGCCGTGGTGAACCGGCTGCGCTGGATGCAGCGCCGCTTCGAGCTGACCGCCGGCGAGGCGGTGCTGCAGAAGACCCCCGCCAGCTTCGACGTCTCGGTGTGGGAGTTCTTCTGGCCGCTGCTGGTCGGCGCGACCGTCACCATGGCCCGCCCCGACGGGCACCGCGACCCCGGCTACCTGGTCGACCTGATCAACGACCAGCGGATCACCACCGTCCACTTCGTACCGTCGATGCTCCGGCTCTTCCTCGACGAACCTCGCTCGGCCACCTGCACGGGGCTGCGCCGGGTGGTGTGCAGCGGCGAGGCGCTGCCCCGCGACCTGGTCCGCCGCCTCCAGGAGCGGCTGCCCGCCCGGCTCGACAACCTGTACGGCCCGACCGAGGCCGCCGTGGACGTCACCGCCTACCGGTGCCCACCGGGGGAGGACGCCACCGACGTGTCGATCGGCGCCCCCGTCGACAACACCAGCGTCTACGTGCTGGACCCGGCCGGCCGGCCGGTGCCGGTCGGCGTGCCCGGCGAGCTGTGCATCGGTGGCATCCAGGTGGCCCGCGGCTACCAGGGCCGGCCCGCGCTGACCGCCGAGCGGTTCGTCCCCGACCCGTTCACCGACCGCCCCGGCGCCCGGATGTACCGCACCGGCGACATCGTCCGGTGGCGGCCCGGGGGCACCCTGTCCTACCTCGGTCGGGAGGACCTCCAGGTCAAGCTCGGGGGGATCCGCTTCGAGCTGGGCGAGATCGAGGCGGCCCTGCGGGAGCATCCCACCGTCCGGGACGCGGTGGTCACCGTGCGCCGCGACGCCGCCAGCGGGGAGGCCGGCGAGGGCCAGCTCGTGGCGTACGTGGTGCCCCGCTCCGGGGAGCAGCCGGAACCGGCCGCGCCGGTGACCCCGGACGAGCCCCCGGCGACCGGCGACGTCGACGGCACCGTGCACCAGTGGGCGCGGGTCTTCGACGAGGCGTACACCGAGCCGGAGACGGCCGACGCGGCGGACAGCAACTTCTCCAGCTGGAACAGCAGCTACACCGGCGACCCGATCCCCGCGGACGAGATGCGGCGGTGGGTCGACGAGACCGTCGCCCTGGCCCTGGCGGAGCCGCCCGGCCGGGTCCTGGAGGTGGGCTGCGGGCTCGGGCTGCTCCTGCTGCGCATCGCGCCGCACGCCGCGTCGTACCACGGCACCGACATCTCCCGGTTCGCGCTCGGCCAGGTCCGCGCCGAGGTCCGGGCCCGCGGCCTGGCGGGCGTGACCCTCGACGAACGGGCCGCGCACGAGCTGGCGGACCTGCCCGCCGGGTCCTTCGACACCGTGCTGCTGAACTCGGTCGTGCAGTACTTCCCGGACGCCGACTACCTGCGGCAGGTGCTGGCGGAGGCCCGCCGGCTGGTCGCCCCGGGCGGCCGGATCGTCGTCGGCGACGTCCGCAGCCTGCCCCTGCTGGCCGACTTCCACCGCTCGGTGGAACTGCACCGGGCTGACCCGGACGCCGACCCGGCGGTGGTGCTCGCCCGGGCGGCCGCCCGGACGTGGCAGGAGGAGGAGCTGGCGCTGGACCCGGCGCTGTTCACCGGCCTCGGCGACACCCTGCCCGGCGTCGCCGCCGTCGAGGTGCGGCTCAAGCGCGGCGGCTACGACAACGAGCTGAGCCGGTTCCGCTACGACGTGGTCGTCCGCGTCGCCGCCGACCCGGCGGCGGACGGCCCGGCCGCACCGGAGCCGGCCGCCGACCCCCTCGGCTGGGAGGGCGACCTGGCCGGCCGGCTGCGCGACCGGCTCCGGGAGGAGGCGGTGGTCGCCGTGACCGGGATACCCAACGGCCGGCTCCGCGAGATCGCCGTCCTGCGGGCCGGCGACGGCGCCTGCCGGACGGTGGGCGAGCTGCGCGCCCGGGTCGACCGGGAGCCGCCCGGCGTCGACCCCGACGAGCTGTACCGGCTCGCCGACGAGCTGGGCGTGGACGTCGTCGTCGCCCCGTCGGCCGCCGACCCGACCCGGATCGACGCCCTGTTCCACCGCGCCGACGTGCGCCCGTCGTGGCCGCCGGCGCCCCCGGCGCGCGGCGGCGCGCTCGCGAACTGGCCCCGCCAGGCCCGGCTGATGGGCGAACTCGGCCCGCGCTGGCGGGCGCACCTGAAGGACCGGATCCCGCGCTACGCCGTGCCGGCCGTGTTCGTCCCGGTGCCCGGCATCCCGCTGAGCCTCAACGGCAAGGTGGACTGGTCGGACCTGCCGGCGCCGCCGCCGGTGGCGGCCCGGGACCGGGGAGCGCACGTCCCGCCGGCCGACGGCACCGAACAGCTCGTCGCCGACATCTGGGCGTCCGTCCTCGGCCTGGAACGGGTGAGCGCCACCGCCAACTACTTCGAGCTGGGCGGCGACTCGATCCGGGGCATCCGGGTGATGGCCCGGGCCAACGGGGCCGGCCTGCCGCTCGTGCCCCGCGACCTCTTCGCGCACCCGACGGTGGCGGAACTCGCGGCGGTCGCCGACGCCCGACTCGCCGAGGGCGGCACCGTCGACGGGCCCGCCCCGGAGTCGCCGGGCGACTGGGGGCTGTCGGAGCGCGACCGGGCCCACCGGGAGCGGCTGCTGGCCGACGCCGACGTGGCTGAGGTCTTCCCGCTGGCCCCGTACCAGGCGCACATGCTGCGCCGGCTCGTCGCCGACCCGCGTCCCGGCGAGTTCCTGGTGCAACGCGTCGACACCCTGCGCGGCCCCATCGACGTGGACCTGCTGCGCCGCTGCTGGGCGGGGCTGGCCCGCCGGTACGCCCTGCTGCGGACCATGTTCGTCTGGGCCGACCTGGACGAGCCGCTCCAGGTGGTGCGGCGCGACGTCGAGCTGCCCTCCCGGTACGAGGACTGGACCGGGCTCACCGCCACCGAGCAGGACGGGGCGCTGGCCCGGTTCCTCCGCGAGGACCAGGCGGTGGGCTGCGCCCCCGACGACCCCGCCGGCATCCGGCTCTTCCTGGCCAAGGTCGAGGAGGACGCCTACCGGACGGTGTTCAGCTTCAGCTACCTGCGGATGGAGGGCTGGAGCCTCAGCGTCTTCCTCAGCGACGTCATCGGCGAATACCACCGCCTGCTCGCCGGCGAGACCCCGCAGGCCGGCACGGACGTGCCGTTCAGCCGCTACGTCGACTGGCTGCGCCGGCGCGGCGTACCGGCCGACACGCCGGCGTTCTGGCGGGACATGTTCGCCGGCGGGTGGTCGCCCACCCTGCTGGCCGCGTCCGCCCCCGACAACCGGGCCGGGGACCGGCACGGCTACGCCCGGCAGCACATGCAGGTGGACGCGCGCGTCACCGAGGCGCTACGGGACACCGCGCAGCGGCTGCGGATGCCCCCGAACACGCTGGTCCAGGCCGCCTGGGCGGCGTTGCTCGCCCGTTATGCCGGCCGCGACGAGGCCACCCTGGGGGTCTTCTTCAACGGCCGCCCCGCCGACCTGCCGGGTGTCGAGGACCTGACCGGGCCGACGATGAACGTGCTGCCGATGCGGGTGCGGCTGCCCGCGCCGGACCAGCCCGTCGTCGACCTGCTGTCGCACGTGATGACCGTCGGCGCCGACGCCGCCCACCACCAGTACGTGGCGCCGGAGCGGGTGGCGCAGTGGGCCGGCTGGCCGGCGGACGAGCCGATGTTCGACGCGTACCTGGTCTTCCAGAACCTCGACCCCACCCTGTTCGGCTCCACCGAGCGGGTCCCGACGTTCTTCAGCCGGCTGGCCGAGCCGTTCCGGCTCGACGTGATGCCGGGGGTGGAGCTGGGACTGATCCTGTCGTACCACCGGGACCTGCTGACCGACGAGGCCGCCGGCCGGGTGCTCGACGACCTCGTGGCGACGCTCGCGGCGATCACCGCCGACCCGTACCGGCCGGTCGCCGAGGTGCTCCGGCCGCCCGCGCCGCCCGCCGCCGCGAAGGTGCTGCTGGTGGAGGGTGAGCTGGGCGGCCACCAGATCAAGGACACGCCGTTCCCCGTCCCGGCGGCGGTGGAACCACGGTGACGGAGGTGCCCATGTCCTGGATGGTGCCGATCGGCGCCGCCGACGCCGACGCGCTGCGCCGCCGGGCCGCCGAGGCCGCGGACCGGCTGGCCGCCGGGGCGGAGCCGACCGCGCAGGGCGCCCCGGCGGGCGCGGCGCACCGGCTGGTCGCCACCGGAGGGGACCGGGCGGCGCTGGTGGCCGCGCTGCGCTCCGCCGCCGCCGGGGAACCCACCGACGGGGTACGCACGGCCACCGGCACCGACGCCCCGCGCCTGGCGATGGTGTTCTCCGGTGAGGGCACCCAGTGGCCCGGCATGGGCGACGGGCTGTCCGGATGCGCCCCGTACGCGGACGCCCTGGACCGGTGCGACGCGGCCGTGCGCGCGCTCGGCGGCTGGTCCGTCACCGAGGAGATCCGCCGGCCGGCCGGGGCGAGCCGGCTCACCGAGACCGCCGTCGCCCAGCCGGCGATCGTCGCGGTGGAGATCGGCCTGCTCGCGCTGCTGGACAGCCTCGGCGTACGACCCGACGTGGTGATCGGGCACAGCCTCGGCGAGATCACCGCCGCGTACGCCGCCGGGGCGCTGGGCGTCGAGGACGCCATGGCGGTCGCGTACCACCAGGGCCGGATGTTGCAGCGGGCGACCGGCGGCGGCGGGATGCTCGCCGTCGGCCTCTCCGCCGAGCAGGCCACCCGGCTGCTCGCCGACCTGCCCGCCGGGCTGTCGCTGGCGGCGGTCAACGGCCCGGCGAGCGTGGTGCTCTCCGGGGAGCGGTCCGCCCTGGACGCCGCCGTGGCGCGGCTGGCCGCGGACCGCGTGTTCCACCGCGACCTCGGCATCAACTACGCCTTCCACAGCCCCCAGATGGAGCCGTTCACCGGGGAACTGGTGGCGGACCTGCGGCCGCTGCTGCGCAACGGCCCCACCACCACCGACATGGTCTCCACCGTCCACGGCGACCTGGTCGGCGGCGACCGGCTGGGCGCGGAGCACTGGGGGATGCTGTCCCGCCGGCCGGTGCGTTTCCTCGACGCGGTGGCCCGCGCCGACGCCGCCGTCCACCTGGAGATCAGCCCCACCCCGGTGCTGCGCACCGCGCTGCTGCAGTGCCTGGGCGGACGGCCCGGCACCACCGTGCTGGGCTCGCTGCGCCCCGACCGGGACGCCGCCGAGGCGGTCCACGCGCTGGCCGCCGACCTCTACCTCGCCGGCCTGCCCGTGGCCTGGGACGCGCTGCCGGCCGTGACCCGGACCGCCGGCACCCCGGCCGCGGAGCCGGAGCGGGTGTCCGTCGGGTCGTCGGTCGTCGACCGGCTCCGCGCCGGCAGCCCGGCCGGGCTCGGCCACCGGGTCCGGGAGTACGTCGTCGACCGCGCGGCGGAGGTGCTGGGCCGCCACCGCTCCGAGATCCCCGCCGACGCGGGACTGTTCGCCCTCGGCTTCGACTCGCTGACCGCCGTCCGCCTCGCCGAGCGGCTCGCCGCCGAGCTGCGTCCGCACGTCCCGGTGGGGCCGACGGTGGCGTTCGACCACCCGACCGTCGCCGACCTCGCCGCCCACCTCACCGCCCGGCTCGGCGGCGGCGACGGGGACCGGCCGGCGACCGGGCCGGCGGCGACCTCGGGCCGGACGGGCCCGGTACCCGCCGCCGACGAGCCGATCGCCGTCGTCGGCATGGCCTGCCGGGTGCCCGGCGCCGACGGCCCGGACGAGTTCTGGCGGCTGCTGCGCGACGGCGTCGACGCCACCGCCCCGGTGCCCCGCGACCGCTGGGACGTCGACGCGCTGCACGGCGACGACCCCCTCGAACCGGGCACCATCTACGCCCACCGCGGCGGATTCCTGCCCACCGTGGACACCTTCGACGCCGACTTCTTCGGCATCTCCGCCGTGGAGGCGGAGAGCATGGACCCCCAGCAGCGGCTCCTGCTGGAGGTGGCCTGGGAGGCGCTGGAGCACGCCGGGATGCCGGCGGACCGGCTGCGCGGCACGCGCAGCGGCGTGTTCGCCGGCCTGTCCATCGACGACTACAAGGGACTCCAGATCGCCGATCCGGCCCGGATCGACGGCTACACCGGCACCGGGAACCTCTTCTGCGTGGCGGCCGGGCGGCTGTCGTACGTGCTCGGGCTGCGTGGGCCGTCGATGGCGGTCGACACCGGCTGCTCGTCGTCACTGGTCACCGTGCACCTGGCCGCCCAGGCGCTGCGGGCCGGCGAGTGCGACCTGGCGCTGGCCGGCGGCGCGCACCTGATGCTCGCCCCGGACATCACCCTGTTCCTCTGCCGGGCCGGCGCGCTCGCCCCGGACGGCCGGTGCAAGACCTTCGACGCGGCGGCGGACGGCTACTCCCGGGGCGAGGGCGCCGGGATGGTGGTGCTCAAGCGGCTCTCCGACGCGATCGCCGACGGCGACGACATCCACGCCGTGCTCGCCGGGTCCGCCGTCAACCACGACGGCGCCAGCAGCGGCCTGACCGTGCCGAACGGCACCGCCCAGCAGGAACTGCTGACCGACGCGCTCCGCGCTGCCGGCCTCGCCCCGGCCGACGTCGGCTACCTGGAGGCGCACGGCACCGGCACCCCGCTCGGCGACCCGATCGAGCTGCGCGCCGCCGCGGACGTGCTCGGCCGCAACCGGCGCGAACCGCTGGTGGTCGGCTCGGTGAAGACGAACATCGGTCACCTGGAGGCGGCGGCCGGGGTGGTCGGCCTGATCAAGACGGTGCTGGCGCTGCGGCACCGGTGGATCCCCGCGCACCTGAACTTCCGCACCCCCAACCCCCGCCTGCCCTGGGACGACCTGCCCCTGTCGGTGGCCACCACCGGCCGACCCTGGCCGGAGGGCCCGGACGGCCGGCCCCGCGTCGCCGGGGTCAGCTCGTTCGGCATCGGCGGCACCAACGCCCACGTGCTGCTGGCCGAGCACCGCCCCACGGCGGAGCCGGCGGGCGGAGACGAGGGCGACGGAGAGGGCGGCGACGGAGTGCTGCTGCCGCTGTCCGCCGGGTCGCCCGCCGCGCTGCGGGCCCTCGCCGGCCGCTACGCCGCCCACCTCGACCGGCACCCGGAACTCCCCGCGCCGGCCGTCTGCGCCGCCGCCGCCCGGTTCCGCGCCCCGCTGCGGCACCGCCTGGCCGTCACCGGCGCGGACCGGGAGGAGTTGCGTCACCACCTCGACCGGTACGCCCGGGGCCAGGCGGACGGCCTCGTCGAGGGCGAGGTCCGCGCCGCCCCCCGGACCGCGTTCCTCTTCCCCGGCCAGGGCTGCCAGTACCCGGGCATGGGCCGGGCGCTGTACGACACCGAGCCGGTGTTCCGCGCCGCCCTGCGCGAGTGCGCCGACATTCTCGGCGAGCACCTGGGCGACGACCTGGTCCGGGTGCTCCACGACGGCGGTGAGCTGCTGCACCGCACCGGCTGGACCCAGCCGGCCGTGGTCGCCGTCGAGTACGCCCTGGCCCAGCTCTGGGGCTCCTGGGGCCTGGAGCCGGCGGTCGTCCTCGGCCACAGCGTCGGCGAGTACGCCGCGGCGTGCGTGGCGGGCGTGCTGCCGCTGGACGAGGCGCTCCGGCTGGTGGCCGTACGGGCCCGCCTGATGGACGCGCTGCCCGCCGGCGGCCGGATGCTCGCCGTCGCGGCGGACGGGGCGGCCACGGAGGCCGTGCTGGCCCGGCACCCCGAGGTGTCCGTGGCGGCGTACAACGGCCCGGCCGAGACCGTCGTGTCGGGCCCGGCCGGCGCCGTCGAGAGCGTGGCGCGGGCCCTGGACGAGGCCGGTGTCCGGCACCGCGACCTGCGGGTGTCGCACGCGTTCCACTCGGCGCTGATGGACCCGGTCCTGGCCGAACTCGCCGCCGAGGCGGCCCGGGTCCGGCCCGCCGAGCCGCGCGTGGACGTGGTCTCCACGGTGACCGGGCGGCTGCTCGACGGGCCGATGGACGCCGACTACTGGTGCCGCAACGCCCGCGAGCCGGTGCGCTTCGCCGAGGCGGTGGGCCGCCTCGGCGAGCTGGGCTGCGGCCTGGTGCTGGAGCTGGGCCCCGACCCGGTGCTGGGCACGCTCGCCCGGCGCGGGGCGCTCGTGCCCCGGGGCGCCCGGTGGGTGCCGGCGATGCGCCGGGGGCGTGGCGACCGCGCCGTGGCCCGGGACGCCCTCGGCGCCGCCTTCTGCGTGGGCGCGCCGGTGGCCTGGGAGCGGGTGCACCCGGACGCCCGGCGGGTGCCGCTGCCGACGTACCCGTTCCAGCGGCGCCGCTTCTGGCGCGACACCCGCCTCGGGGTGGCCCGGTCCGCCGACACCGGCCCGCTCGGGGAGCGGCTGCGCTCACCCGCCCTCACCGGCAGCGTCTTCGAGCAGGTCGTCGGCCCCGAGCTGCCGGAGCGGCTGACCGACCACGGCCTCTTCGGCGCCACCGTCGTCTCGGCCGCCAACCACCTCGCCGCGATCCTCGCCGCGACCGCCGCCGACGGGGAACCGACCGCCGAGGTCACCGACGTGGCCTTCCCCGAGCCGCTCACCCTGACCGCCGGCGAACAGGCCCGGGTGCAGGTGCTGCTCGGTGCGCCGGACGGCCCCGGGCGGACCGCCGAGGTGGTCAGCGCGACCGGGACCGACCCGGGGCGCTGGCGGGTGCACGCCACCGGCACCGTGCGGCCGGCCGGCCCGGCGCCGGCCGAACCCGCCCGTCCCCGCGACACCGCCGGCGCCGAGGTGGTGGACCTGGAGGACCGGATGCGGGCCGCCGGCTACCGGCTGGGCCCCCGCTACCGGTGGCTGGAGTCGGTCGTGCGGCACGGCGACGAGGTCGACGCCACGCTGCGTCGCCCGCGCGTCGTGCCGCCGTCCACGCGACCGGAACCCGGCCTGCTCGACTCCTGCCTGCGCCTGGTCCTGGCCCTCGCACCGCAGGCCCTGGCGACCGACGGACGCGGGCTGGCCGTCCCGGTCGGCGTCGACCGGCTCGCCTGGTACGCACCCGGGCAGACGGCCGCCGGGGACGACGACGACCTCACCTGCCGGGCCCGGCTGCGGTCGGCCACCCCCGACGGCGACGACCTCGTCCTCGACGTCACCCTGCGTGCCGCCGGCCGGGTCCGCCTGGTCGTCGACGGACTGCGGCTGCGCCGGGTCCGCCGGGACGCGCTGCTGCGCGGGGCCGAGAACGGCGACCGGCTGCGCCACCGGATCGACTGGCGTCCCGCCGACCCGGCCCCGGAACGCCCCACCGACACCACCGGCGGCTGGCTGCTCCTCGCCGACGACGGGGGCGTCGCCGACCGGGTCGCGGCGGCCGTACGCGACGGCGGCGGGACCTGCCGGTCGGTCGGGTTGGCGACGGTCGCCGACCACCCCGGCGGGTTGCCCGCCCTGCTGGCGGAGCCGGAACCGGAGCCGCTGCGCGGTGTCGCCCTGCTGTGGCCCCTCGACGACGGGCCCGGGGTGCCGGGCGGCGCCGGGGCGCTGCACGAGCGGCAGGTTCACGGCGCGCACGCCGCGCTGCACCTGCTGCACGCCCTGGCCGACCGGCATCCGACGGCCCGGCTGGTGCTCGTCACCCGCGGCTGCCAGCAGACCGACGACACCGGGCCGGTCGACCCCACCCACGCCGCCGTGTGGGGGCTGGGGCGGGTGGCGATGACCGAGCGGCCGGACGCCGACGTGGTCCTGGTCGACCTGTCGCCCGAGGGCGACCCGGTCGCGGACGCCGCTGCCGTGCTCGCCGCGCTGACCGCCCCCGCCCCGCCGCCGCAGCAGGCCGTTCGCCCGACGGGGACGCTGGTGCCCCGGCTCCTGCCGGCACCGGCGGACGGTCCGGAGACCCTGCCCGTGCACCCCGACGGCGGCTACCTCGTCACCGGCGGCACCGGCGGCCTCGGCCGCCGGGTCGCGGCCTGGCTGCTCGACCGGGGCGCGGGCCGGGTGTGGCTGTTGTCCCGGGGCGCCACGACCGACGAGGGCGGGGAGCCCCTCCCGACCGGGGACGACCGGGTGCGGACCCTGGTCTGCGACGTCACCGACCCGGTCGCGCTGGACCTGGCGGTGGCCGAGGCGCGGCGCGCCGGCCCGCCGCTGCGGGGCGTGGTGCACGCCGCCGGCGGCCTCGACGACGCCCCGCTCGGCGCGCAGACGCCCGACCGCCTCGACGTCCCGCTCCGGCCGAAGCTGGCCGCCGCGCACCTGCACCTCGCCACCCTCCACGACGAGCTCGACTTCTTCGTGCTGTTCTCCTCGCTGGCCGGGGTGGTCGGCACCGCGGGCCAGGCCGGGTACGCCGCCGGCAACGCCTTCCTCGACGCCCTCGCCGGCCATCGGCGCGCCCTCGGCCTGCCGGCGGTCAGCATCGCCTGGGGCCCGTGGGCGGAGACCGGGATGGCGGCCCGGCTGGGATCCCGCGAGCGGGACCGGCTGGCCGCGTTCGGCCTGCACCCCCTCGACCCGGCCGCCGGGCTGGACGTGCTGGCCCGGTCCGCGTCCGGGCCGCCGTGCCTGGTGGTCGCGGACGCCGACTGGTCCCGGCTCGCCGGGCACCTGCCGGAGCGGTGGCGGCCGGGCCTCTACGCCGAGCTGGTCGACGCCATTCCGACGGCGACCCGGGCCGCCGGGCCGGGATCGGGCCGTCCCCACCGGGCGCCGGAGAGCCCGCGCGAGCAGATCCTCGCCGAGATCTGGGCGGAGATCTTCCGGGTCGACCGGGTCGGCGTCACCGACAACTTCTTCGACCTCGGGGGCGACTCGATCCTCAGCCTCCGGCTGGTCGGGGCCGCCCGCCGGGCGGGCCTGCGCATCGCCGAGGCCGACGTCTTCGCCCACCCGACCGTCCGGGACCTCGCCGCCGTCGCCACCGACGACCGGGAAGCCGAGGAGCGGGAGGCCGGCGACCGGGGAGGCGGCGGGCGCGTGGACGCCGACGCCGCGCCGGGCGGGGAGCGGGCGTCGGCCGGGACAGGCCGCCGCACCCCGCCCGACCTGGCCGCCTTCGCCGACGCCGAGCTGGACGCGAGCGACCTGACCGCGCTGGCCGCGCAACTGGCCGGGGCGAGTTCCGGCCGCCCGAACGGACGCCCCACCGCACCCGAGACGCTGAGGAAGGACCAGTCGTGACCGTTCCCGGAGTCGACAACATCTACCGGTTGTCGTACATGCAGGAAGGGCTGCTGTCGCACAGCCTCGCCGACCCCCGGGCGGCCTTCTACGTCGACCAGGTCGAGTACCGGCTGCACGGGCCGGTCGACCCGGACCTGCTGCTCGCGGCGTGGCAGGCGCTCACGCAGCGGCACGCGGTGCTGCGCACGTCGTTCCACTGGGAGGACATCAAGCAGCCCGTCCAGGTGGTCCGGGACCACGTCGAGGTGCCCATGGAGACCCTCGACTGGCGGGACGTGCCCGCCGCGGACCTGCCGGCGCGGCTGGAGGAGCGGCTGCGTGCCGACCGGCTCCAGGGGTTCGACGTCCAGCAGCCGCCGCTGGTCCGGCTGACCCTGATCCGCACCGGCGAGGAGGACTACACGTTCGTCCTGCGCTACCACCACCTGCTGCTGGACGCGTGGTCGGCGCTGATGGTGCTCGACGAGGCGTTCGCCAACTACGACACCCTGGCCGGCGGGCGGCCCCTGGAAACCCGGCCGGCGACCTCCTTCCACGAGTACGTCGGCTGGGTGCGGGCCCAGGACCTCGACGCGGCCGGGCAGGCGTGGCGGGAGGCGCTGCGCGGCGTCACCGACTCGACCACCCCGGCGTGGATCCGCCCGCCGGACGGCAGCGCCCCGGAGCCGTCCGGTCGGGACAACCCGGAGCAGGTGCTGCACGTGCCGGCGGAGACCGTGGCGGCCCTGCGCGAGCTGGGCCGCCGCCGGGAGGTCACCCTCGGTTCGTTGCTGCAGACCTGCTGGGCGCTGGTCCTGCGGGCGCACAGCGGGCGCGACGACGTCGTGTTCGGGGGCACGCTGTCCAGCCGCCCGTCGGACGTGCCGGGGGTGGAACAGACCGCCGGCCTGTTCATCAACACGCTGCCGGTGCGGGTCCGCTTCGACCCGGCCCGCTCCGTCCTCGCCACGGCCGTCGCCCTGCAACACGAGCAGGCAACGTTGCGCCGGTACGACTTCAGCCCGCTGGAGCAGGTGCAGCGGTGGAGCGAGGTGCCCCCGGGCCTGCCCCTGTTCGACACCATCATGACGGTGCTCAACCTGCCGGGGGTGGGCGTGCTGCACCGGCGCAGCGGCGCGGTCGAGATCCGCGACGGGCAGTACCGCTACCGGACCAACTATCCGCTGTCGGTGCTGGTGATCCCCGAGGGCGAGCGGCTGGCCGTCCGGGTCGGCTACGACCCCCGTCGGGTCGGCCACGACGCCGTCGCCCGGCTGCTCGGGCACCTCGCGACGGTGGTCGACACCGTGGCGACGCGGCCGGACACGCCGGTGCGCGACGTGGACGTGCTGACCGACGCCGAGCGCGCCCTGGTGGCCGGCTGGAGCGGGACGTCCGCGCCGTACCCGGACGGGACGACCGTGCACGGGCTCGTCGAGGAGCAGGCCGACCTGGGCGGCGAGCGGGTCGCGCTGCGGGCCGGCGGCGAGTCGGTCACCTACGGGGAACTGGACCGCCGGGCCAACCAGCTCGGCCGGCACCTGCGCGGCCTGGGCGTGCGCCCGGACACGCCGGTCGGGCTGTGCCTGGGGCGTACCCCGGAACTGGTCGTGGCGATGCTCGCCGTGCTCAAGGCGGGCGGCTACTTCGTCGCGCTGGACCCCGACCACCCGCCGGCCCGGCTGGCCGACATCCTCGCCGACGCCGGCGTCGCGGTGGTGGTCAGCGACCGGCACCACCGCGCCGGCCTGCCGCGCGCCGGGGTGGAGACCGTCCTGCTGGACGCGCACCGCAACCGGTACGCCGACCTGCCCGACGACCGGCTGCCCGCCTCGGTCGGTCCCGACGACCTGGCCTACTCCATCTACACCTCGGGGTCGACCGGCCGGCCCAAGGGCGTGCTCGTGCCGCACCGGGGGCTGTGCAACGTGATCGCGGCCCAGCGCGCGCTCTTCGGGCTGGGCCCGGACGACCGGGTGCTGCAGTGGGCGTCGCCGACGTTCGACGCGTCGGTCTTCGATGTGGCCATGGCCCTCGGCGCGGGCGCCACCCTGCACCTCGCCCCGGCCGAGCGGGTGGCGCCGGGGCCGGACCTGCGGGACCTGCTCGCCACGGAGCGGATCACCGCGCTGACCATCACCCCGTCGGCCCTGGCGGCCGTGCCGGTCGCGGCCCTGCCGGAACTGCGCACCCTCGTCCTCGCCGGTGAGTCGCTGCCCGCTTCGCTGGTGCGGCAGTGGCGCACCCCGGGGCGCCGGGTCTTCAACGCGTACGGCCCGACGGAGGCGACGATCTGGGTCTCGGTGCACGAGTGCGGCCCCGAGGACGAGGCCCCGCCCATCGGCCGGCCGATCCCGAACGTCACGGTCCGGGTGCTGGACGCCTCGGGCCGCCCGGTCGGCGTCGGCATCCCCGGCGAGCTGCACGTGGGTGGCGTCGG
The DNA here is from genome assembly GCF_055586845.1 of Micromonospora sp. NPDC049139. Classification (NCBI taxonomy): domain Bacteria; kingdom Bacillati; phylum Actinomycetota; class Actinomycetes; order Micromonosporales; family Micromonosporaceae; genus Micromonospora; species Micromonospora sp. NPDC049139. The sequence continues at coordinate 17,448 of NZ_JBVJHK010000003.1, forward strand.
ACTGGCCCGGGGGTACGCCGGGCGCCCCGAGTTGACCACGCAGCGGTTCGTGCCGGACCCGTTCGGCCCGCCCGGTGCCCGCCTCTACCGCACCGGCGACCTGGTGCGTTGGACCGAGGACGGTGCGCTGCGCTTCCTCGGCCGCACCGACCAGCAGGTCAAGGTACGCGGCCTGCGGATCGAGACCGGCGAGGTGGAGGCGGTGCTGCGCCGGCACGACGACGTGGCCGAGTGCGCGGTGGTGGCCCGCGCCTCGGACGGCTCGGACGGCACGCCGGACACCCTGGTGGCGTACGTGGTGCCGGCCGGCGCGGCGCGGGTGGACGCGGAGAAGCTGCTCGCGCACTGCGCGCAGGTGCTCCCGGAGTACATGCTGCCCGGTGCCGTCGTGCCGCTCGACCGGCTGCCGCTGACCAGCAGCGGGAAGCTCGACGTGCGCGCCCTGCCGTCGCCGCGCGACCTGGCCGGGGAGCAGGAGGCGCAGGCCGAGATGACGGTCACCGAGCAGGCCGTGGCGACGCTCTGGGGCCAGGTGCTCCAGGTAAAGGGTCTCGGCCCGGACGGTGACTTCTTCGCGCTCGGCGGGACCTCGATCAAGGCCACCCAGGTGGTGTCGCGGGCCCGCCGGGCGTGGCAGGTCGACCTGCCGATCCGCAGCGTGTTCGAGAACCGCACGGTGACGGCGTTCGCCGCCGCCGTGGAACAGGCACTGGCCGCCCAGATGGATGACGACGATCAGGAGGTGCAGGATGGCGACGACCAAGGCGTGGGTGCTGCATGCCACTGACCCGGGGAGCGAGCTGACCCGGGGACAGCTGACGCTGGAGCAGATCCCGGTGCGCCGGCCCGAGGAGGGCGAGGTCCTCGTCGAGCCGCTGGTGGGCTGCTGGGAAGCCAACATGGAGCACGCGATCTCCCGGCACCCGGTGGACGTGGCGCGGCAGCGGGGCGACGACAAGATCGTTCTCGGCACCTGCGGCGTGGTCCGGGTGCTCGCGGCCGGCCCCGGCGTGCGGGGCCTGCGCGAGGGCCAGGAGTGCCTGTGGATCCCGTTCGGGGTGATCGACCGCAACGGCTACGCCGAGCGGATCTGCGCGTACGACGCCCCCGGCTCGCCGGGGCTGCTGTGCGGGCGGTTCGTCACGGAGGCGCGGCTGCTGGTGCCCCTGCCGGAGCAGAGCCGCCACCCGATCGAGCGCTGGGCGCCGTTCGCCCGGTACTTCACCGCCTGGGACAACTGGCGGGTGGCCCGGCGCTGCTGGGAGGCGCAGGTCGACGACCACTGGGACGAGCCGCCGCTGGTCCTCGGCTGGGGCGGCGGCGTGGTCTGGGCGCAGCTGGAGCTGGCCCGCCGGGACGGCTTCCGCACGGCCATGGTGTCCGGCCGCGACACCCGGCTGGCCGCGATCGCCGCCTCCGGCGCCGCCCCGATCGACCGCCGCGAGTTCCCGGACCTGGACTACGACGTGGCGAAGGCCTCCGGCGACCCGGACGCGCTGGACCGGCACAAGGATTCCAAGCGGCGCTTCGTCGAGCGGGTGATGGAGCTCAGCGGCGGCCAGGGCGTCTCCATCTTCCTGGACAACATGGGCGGTGGGCTGCACCGGGTGACGTTGCAGTCGCTGGCCCGCGAGAGCGTGCTCGCCACCGTCGGTTGGAAGCACGGCATGCGGCTGTCGAACCTGCGGGCGGTGGAGTGCATCGGCCGGCACATCCACGTGCACACCCACGCCTGGCGGTTCCAGGACTGCGCGCGGATCCGGGACGTGCAGGAGAGCACCGGCTGGTTGCCCGAGATCAACGAGCCGGTGGCCTCCTTCGACGCCATCCCGCAGTTGGCCGACGCCTACTCCCGGGACGCCTTCGACAGCTATTTCCCGCTGTACGAGGTCGTCCCCCGGTGAGTCAGGGCCGCCGGACGATCAGCCGGTAGGTCACCACCAGCCCGACCAGGCACCACGCGCCCATCACGAGGTACGGGGTGCCGCTGATGCCGCCGACCAGCGCCTCGCGCACGCTCTGCGCCATGTACTGGAACGGGAGCACGACGTGCACGGCCTGCAACCAGCCCGGTAGCCGGTCGACGGGGAAGTTGACGGGGGAGAACATCAGCGTGACGAAGACGACGAGCTGGGTCACCAGGCCGACCGCGGCCGGCGGGAGGGCGTGGGCCAGTCCGTAGCCGAGCGTGGTGGCGGTCAGGGCGACGAGCAGGGCGGCGAGGATCACCAGCGGGCTCGGGTCCAGTCGTAGGTCGAAGCGGAACGCGGCGACCAGCAGCGACAGCACGAGCCCGGGCAGCGCGCCCAGGATCCACACGGTGACCCCGGCGGCGACCGAGGCCAGCGGTGGGACGGGCAGCGTCTGGTCGAACTCGAAGCTGCCCTGCAACTTGCTCTGCGCCACCATGTTCGGGGCCATCACCAGCCCGACGGTGATCAGCCCGATGGTGGGGCCGCCGGTGGCGAGGAACGCGGCGCTGGTCGCGTCGACGTCGGGCAGCAGGTACGCGAAGCCGACGATGATGCCGACGGAGAGCCCGGCGGAGACGATCGCGAAGAGGGGGAGCAGGAAGCGCAGCCGCAGCGCGTTCCAGCGCAGCAGCAGGGCGTAGCTACGGAGCCACGACATCGTCGACCTCCTCGTGGGTCGTCTGGTGCTCTTCGAGGGCGAGGTAGATGTCCTCGACCCGCATCGGGTACAGCGAGAAGTCCTCGATGGTGCCGGCGGCCTGCATGCGGGCCGCCCACTCGGTGGCGGCCACCGCGTCGGCGGTGTCCAGGGCGTACACGAGCCGCTGCCGGTCCCGGCGCGGGGGCTGCCCGGCGAACGGCGGTGGCGCGGGTTCGTCGCTGCCGGCCGACAGGCTGACGTCGAGCCGCAGCGCCGGGCCGGCGCCGGCCCGCAGGTCGGCGACGGTGCCCTCGGCGACCACCCGGCCGTGCGCCAGGACCGAGAGCCGGTCGAGGATCCGCTCGACCTCGGTGAGGTTGTGGGTGACCAGGAGGACGGCCGCCCCGTCGTCGGCCAGCGACCGGACCTGCTGCCACAGCAGTCGCCGGCGCACCGGGTCCACGTCGTTGCTGGGTTCGTCGAGCACGATCACCTGGCCCGGTCGCACGGCGGCCAGGCAGTACGCGGCGAGGCGACGGACGCCGCCGGAGAGGCGCTCGGCCGGGGTGTCGGCCCACTCGGTGATGTCGAGGGCCTCGAGCAGTCGCTGGGTGGCGGCGGCCGCCTCGGCCCGGCCGGCCCCCCGGATCCGGGCCACCAGGGTGATGGCCTGGCGCGGCGTGACGCCCATCAGCGGCACCTGGGCCTGCGGCTGCACCGAGCAGACCCGGTGGGCGAACCCGGGGTCGGCGACCGGGTCGCCGTCGCCGATGCGGATCGTGCCGCTGGTGGGCTTGATCAGCCCGGCGACCTGGTTGACCAGTGTGGTCTTGCCGGCGCCGTTGTGGCCGAGCAGGCCGTAGACCTGGCCGGCGTTCACCCGGATGCTGATGTCGTCGTTGGCCCGCACCCCTCCGCGATACTCCTTGCAGACATGGTCCACGCGCAGCACCATGACATCTCCGATACTGGTCGGTATTCAGATACCGCCGAGTATGCGGAATGCGGAGATTCTGGTCAAGCGGAACGACGGGAGAGTCGCCTGATGGAACGAATGGGGCGCCAGGAGCGGCAGCGGCACAACCGGAACCGCCTGCTCGACGCGGCGCAGCGGCTGCTCGCCGAGCGCGGGCCGGCCGCCTCCCTGGACGACATCGCCGCGGCCGCCGGGCTGACCAAGGGTGCGGTGTACTCCAGCTTCCGCAACAAGGAGGACATCATCCTCGCCCTGCTGGACCGGCAGTTGGACCTCATCGGCACCGACCTGACCCAGGTGGACGCCGGTGAGTCCGACATGGTGCAGGCCTTCGCCGCCCTCAGCTCGGCCAACTCGACCGGCGACCGGGCCGGGGAGAACGCCGACTTCGCGCTGCTGATGATGGAGTTCTGGATCGCCGCCATGCGCAATCCGCGGGTGCGTCCCCGCTACATCGAGGCGCTGCGCCGCACCCGCGCCGGGATCGCCGCCCACCTGGCCGCCCGGGCCGACGGGCCGGACCCCGTGCTGGTGGACCGTACGGCGACCCTGCTCCTCGGTCTGGACATCGGGCTGAGCATCCAGCGCCTCGTCGACCCGGAGTCGGTGCCGGAGACGTGGTACGCCGAGGCGTTCGAGCTCCTCGTCCGGCCGCTGTCGGGCGACGCGCCGCACCCCGACGGCGGGAGCTGAACCGCCGCCGTCATGGGCCGGGGCTGCCGCCGGCGCCGGGAAACCGCGTCGCCCGGCGTCGCCGGATCGAGTGAAGGCCGTCGTTGCCCCGGCCGTGCCGGCTGGATAGGGTCGTGCGGTACCAGTGATCTTCAGTGACCGGTTCGTGACGGGGAGGCGCGGGATGAGTTTCGAAGCGGAGCAGTATGTCGTCGTCCGCAACGCCGAGGAGCAGTACTCGATCTGGGCGGCCGACCGGCCCGTGCCGGACGGGTGGCAGGCGGTGGGCGTCCGCGGCTCTCGCGAGGAGTGCCTGAGCCACATCGAGAGCGTCTGGACGGACATGCGCCCGGCCAGCCTGCGGACGGCCGGAAGCGCGGCCTGACCGGCCGTCGCCGCACCGGCCCGCCGCAGGGGGTGGCGCCGGTGCGGCGGCGGATCGCCGCGGCCCGTCGGCCGCGGTCACGTCAGCCGTCGTCCGCGGGGCATCGTCAACTCAGGGTTGACGACAAGCATGCGTCAACCTATCGTTGACGCATGACCGAACACACGCAGATGAGCAACCCGGTCCGGCTCGACGACCTCATCCAGGCGATCAAGAAGGCGCACACCGACGCCCTCGACCAGCTCGCCGGCGCGGTCGTCGTCGCCGACCACCTCGGCGAGATCGCCGACCACCTGATCGGCCACTTCGTGGACCAGGCGCGGCGTTCCGGCGCCTCGTGGACCGACATCGGCCGGAGCATGGGCGTCAGCAAGCAGGCGGCGCAGAAGCGCTTCGTGCCCAAGGCCACCGAGGCGCCGCTGGACCCGCAACAGGGCTTCAGCCGGTTCACCCCGCGCGCCCGCAACACCGTGATGGCCTCGCAGAACGAGGCGCGCGCGAGCGGGCATGCCGAGATCCGCTCCGAGCACGTGCTGCTGGGGCTGCTCAGCGAGCCGGAGGCCCTCGCCGCGAAGGCGATCGTCGCGCAGGGCGTACCGCTGGAGCGGGTGCGCGAGGTCGCGACGGCCGCGCTGCCGCCGTCGTCGGCCGAGGTCCCCGACCTGATCCCGTACGACGCGCAGGCCAAGAAGGCGCTGGAGCTGACCTTCCGCGAGGCGCTGCGGCTGGGCCACAACTACATCGGCACCGAGCACATCCTGCTCGCCCTGCTGGAGCTGGAGAACGGCAGCGGGGTGCTCGCCGACCTCGGCGTCGACAAGGCCACCGCCGAGTCGACGCTCGTCGCGGCGGTCGAGGCCGCCGCGAAGGGCGTCCAGGGCTGACGGGAGGGTCGACGCTCGTCGCGGCGGTCGGGGGCCGCCGCGACGAGCGTCCGGGGCGCCTCGGCGGCGACGTGCCGGGTCCGGGAGCGCGCCGGACGCCGGTTGCCGCCGCGGCGACTCAGGAGGCGGTGGGGAAGCCGTACCGGGCGGCGTGCTCCGGGTCGGCGGGGTCGACCTGGCGGATCCCGGCGTCGGCGAGGCGCTTGTTGACCTCGTCGAGCTGCTCGCGCACCAGCCGGGCCTCCTCCTCGGTGACCCGGCCCCGGTGCGGCTTGCCGGCGTGCTCGATCGTGCCGTAGTCGACCTTCTCGGCGCTCTTGCGGGCCTTCGGCGGGCGGACCCGCTCGGCGGTCCGCAGCAGCTGCGCCATCGGGACGTCGGTCGCCATGGCGTCGAACTCGCTCGCCGTCAGCACCACCCGCCGGGGCTCGTCGCCGCCGTGCCGGTCGTGGATCTCGACCACCGCGACGTCGAGCGCGGCGTCGTCGATGCTCTCCACCTCGACCGGGGTGGCGTCCAGTTGCACGGGCCCGGCCACCAGGTCAGGGTGTTCCAGGACGACGACGCGGACCACCTCGTCGTGGGGCTGGATGACCGTGCCGGTGAAGTCGGAGACGTGGATCGTCTTCTTGCCCATGCGCGGTGCTTCTCCTGTCGTGGGTCGGGGTTGCGGACCACAAGAAATTACCCGACAGGTGTGCGAAAGCCGCCGCTGGACCGCCCCGGGTGTGTCGTCGCCCCCGGCGGGGCGGCGCGGGTCAGCGCGGGTTGAGGTTGCGGCGGGTGGACGTGCCGGCCGGCAGCTTGTTGAGCTCTCCCCAGGGGAGCGCCTCGGTCCGGGCGGCGCCGCGGTTGCCCCGGTACGGCGGCTGCGCGGGAAACCGTCCGACGGTCCCGGGCGGGCGCCAGAGCCGCTCGGTCTCCTGCTGGTACCGGTCATTCGGCTGATTCGGCATGACCATTACCGTCCCAAAGAAAGTTGTACATGTATGGAAATGAATATGACGCTCGATCGATGTATCGGGTTCCCGCGACCGCGCCGGCTCTCGGGGCGGCGTCCATCGACGTCCTGCACCTGTACCCGCCCGCCGTGCGCTTGAACCGACGTCGGTGCGGCTGAGGCGCGAAGCCCGGCAATGAGGCCGGCGGGCCCATTGATCGGAACGGTGCGCCGGGCGGCAACCGTCCGGCGTACGGTGATCGGCGGACGGGCCGGGGCGCGGACCGCGCTCGGGCCGAGCGCGGCGAGCGACCCCGGCGGCGTCCGCGCGGGCGGCTGCCGTGGGCCGGCCGCGGGGAAGGTGACTCGATGCTCGACCGGCGGCTCCACCTGCACCTGGCGACCTGGCTGGGCCAGTGGCCGGCGGGCCCGGCGCTGCACGTGGTCGGGTCGCGCCGGCGGGCCCGGCCGGCCTGGGACGGTCGGCTTCGGCCGGCGATCGCGGTCGCGGCCGGGGCGAGCACCGTGCTCTCCGTACCGCCGGACCGGGTGGACGCGGTCCGCGAGCTGGTTCGCCGGCGGGCCGGGCGGTTCCTGCCCGAGTTGCCCGCGACGGTCGGCCAGCCCGGCTGGGCGGTCCACGACGACGTGTTCCGGTGGAGCGTGGCCCCGGCCCCGCTGCCCGACGTGGGGGAGTGGGTGTCCCCGGCCTCGCCGGGGTTGCCGTCCTGGCTCCGGCTCTTCGACCGGCCCGTGCTGGTGGTGCGCGACGAGCGTGGCCGGTACCTCTCCGGGGTGGGGGTGAAGCGACACGACGCGTACGGCCACGAGCTGGCGGTGGGGACGGTGCCGGCGGCGCGGGGGCGGGGGCTGGCCCGGCGGCTGGTCGCGCAGGCGGCCCGGCGGGTGCTCGACGAGGGGGCCGTCCCGACCTACCTGCACGACCGCGCCAACGCGGCCTCCGCGCGGGTCGCCGAGGCCGCCGGCTTCCCCGACCGGGGCTGGCGGTCGTTCGGGGTGTACCCGCCCTGACTCGACGGTGGGGCGGGGCGCGGACCGTGGATCCCGGGCCGGATCCACGGCCCGCAGCCTCCCCCAGGTCCCGTGCCCGCGACGGGCGTTGCGGGGCCGGTCGCCGTGTGTGCCGATTACGCTACGTATTGATGGGCTGTTCGGCAAGATGCCGGCGGGCGGTTGGAACTGTCCAGAAGTGGACTTGACCTGGGGCGCAGCGTGTCGAGGCGGCGCGGCGGGTCAGTGACGCAGCGTGCGAATGAGGTCGAGCACCTGCCGGGTGACCGGGCGCAGCACCCGCAACCGGGACAGCCCCACCAGCCGGTCGACCAACGGCACCGCGCCGTCGATGAGCTGCCGGGTCTTGGCCTGCTGCGGGGACCGGTCGTGGACCCAGTAGAGGACCACCCCCATGTACGCGAGCCACAGCAGCTCGGGCAGGTGGGGACGCAGCTCGGCGTCCACCTTCGCGGTCGAGCCGTCGAGGACCTCGGCGAAGAGGTCGACGGCCGCCTTCCTGGGCGCGGACGACTCGGCGGAGAACGGGCTGAGCGGGGACGTCGGCTCCGCCGCCGTCTTGAAGAAGCTCGCCGCGAAGTCGTGCGAGGGGGTGAGCACGTCGATGCCGGCGTGCAGCACCCCGGCGAGCCGGGCGGCGAAGTCGGACTCCCGGTCGAGCACCGGCTGCGCCGCCGCCCGGTGCTGGAGCTGGGCGCGGGCGTAGAACTCCTGGATCAGGTGGTCCTTGGAGCCGAAGTAGTAGTAGGCGTTGCCCACCGCCACCCCGGCCTCCTGGGCGATGGCGCGCATGGTGGTCCGGGCGTACCCCCGCTCCTGGAACAGCCGCATCGCCGTGTCCAGGATGAGCTGCCGCGTCTGCTCGCCCCGGGCGGTGGCCGGCTCACCCGCAGCGGTCGTCGGCGCAGTCTGCTCGGTCATCGGGCTCACCGTATCCCGCCGGGTCGTCCACCGGGCCCGCCCACGGGTCGCGGACGCGCTCGCGTACCGACGCGGCGGCGGCGACGATCCGGCGGGCCAGCGGCAGCAGGTGCGGGCGCGCCAGCCGCTCGGCGGCGCCCCGGTGGTCGGCCAGCGCCCACAGGCAGGCGAACCAGGCGCCGTCGCCCGCGTACACCTCGCCGGTGTCCGCGACCACGGTGAGGTCGCGCAGTGTCGCGTCGGGGTCCAGCCCGGGGAAGCGCCGCCGGGCCTCGGCGGAGCCGGCCGGCACGAACTCCAGGGGTACGAGCTGAGCGCGGGACGCCAGCCAGTGGCGGGCGGCGCGGCAGAGCGGGCAGTGCGCGTCGTAGAGGACGGTGAACCCCCGGATGCCACCGCCCCCGTGCGCGGTGGCATCCGGAACCCCGCCCGTTCCGTCGCCGGGCGGGACGGTCATCGGGCCGGCGGCGTGCCGGGGCCGGCCTCCGGCCCGGGGCCGGTCGGGCCGGCGGGCTGTTGGGTGCCGACGGGCTGGCGTGGGCCGCCGGGCTGCGGGTTGCCGGGGTGGAGGTTGCCGGGGTACGGGCCGACCGGGTGCGGGCCGGCCGCGGCGGCCGGGTGGGGGCCGCGGGGCGTGGGCTGCATCGGCAGCCGGCCGACCGGGGCGAGCGGCGGATGGGTGGCGAGCTGGCGCAGCCGGCCCCGGCGGTACCGGCCGAGCGCGAAGACGTTGAAGAAGTGCAGCGCGCCCAGCACCAGCAGCACCAGGCCGATCTTGAGGGAGAGCTCCTCCATGGCCTGGGCGGTGGACCCGACCGGGTCGGGGTGCTTCATCGCCACCGTGACGTAGCCGAGGTTGAGCAGGTAGAAGCCGACCACGAGCAGGCTGTTCACCGCACGGGCCAGCCGCTCGTCGGCGAACACCTCCTCGAGGAAGACCAACCCGTTGCGGGAGAGCGCCCGGGCCACCCACACGGTCAGCCCGATGCTGACCGCCAGGTAGACCAGGTACATCCAGACCTTGGTGTCCATCGCCGACGCCCTTCTTGAACGTGTTCAAGTTTGTTGCCATGAGCGTAGGGCACTCTTTGAACGCGTTCAAGAGTGGGTGGCGCGGTGTCAGGGGTCGGTCATTCCGACGGCGCACCCCGGGCCCGCGCCGTCAAGCCGCCGGCCCGGGCCCGGGTGCCGCCGCCCGCGTCAGCCGGCCAGGCCGAGCACCTCGGCCGCCGCCCGGCCGTTGGCGTGGCTCGCGCCGTACGTGGTGACGAACGCCCGTACGCCCGCCGGCCGCCACTGGGCCGGCCAGCCCATCTCGACCACGGTCACCGGGTGCGCGGCGGCCAGCGCGGCGATCAGCTCGGGGCCGCCCGGCAGGCGGTGCAGGTGGCGACCGACCAGCACGATCGGCCGGTCCCCGGCGAGCCGGCGCAGGGCCGCCGGCTCGGTCTCGGCCGCGACCACGCGCAGCTCCTCCACGCCGTCGAGGTGCGGGCCGAGGCCCCACGGCACCCGTCCCTCGGCGATGGTCGAGGCGGCGTGCAGCTGCACGACCAGCGGGCGGTCCAGGCCGGACAGGGCCCCCTCCACCCGGACGGCCCGCCGTGCCGCGGCGTACCCGAGTTCGGTGGACGCGGCCGAGGTCGCGCCGGTGGCCCGGGTCCACGCGGCGAGCGTCGCGACGCGGCCGGCCGCCTCCTCGACCCGGGCCCGGTCCAGCCGGCCGTCGGCGAGCGCGCCGACGATCTCCGTGACCACCCGCTCGACCAGCTCGGCGTCGACCTTGGCGCCGATGCAGAGCAGGTCGGCGCCCGCGGTGAGGGCCCGTACGGCGGCGGGGCCCACCCCGCCGGCGGCCACGGCGGCACCCTTCATCTCCAGCGCGTCGGTGATGACGGTGCCGGTGAAGCCGTACTCGCCGCGCAGCAGGTCGACCAGGACCGCCCGGCTGAACGTGGCGGGGCCGTCGCCGGTCAGCGCCGGCACCCGGATGTGCGCGGTCATCACGGCCTGCGCGCCGGCCGCCACGACCGCGGCGAAGGGCGGCAGGTCGCGCTCGCGGAGCACGTCGAGTGGCACGTCCACGGTGGGCAGTTCGTAGTGGGAGTCGGCGACCGTCGCGCCGTGCCCCGGGAAGTGCTTGGCGCAGGCGGCCACCCCGGCGGCCTGGAGGCCGGCGACCGCCGCGGCGGAGTGCGCGGCGACCCGCACCGGGTCGGCGCCGAACGAGCGGGTGCCGATGACCGGGTTCTCGTCGGCGGTGTTGACGTCCACGGTCGGCGCGAGGTCGACGGTGATGCCGAGGCCCGCCAGCTCCGCGCCGATGGCCTCGTAGACCCGGCGGGTCAGCGCCACGTCGTCGATCGCGCCGAGCGCGGCGTTGCCCGGGTACGGGCTGCCGGTGGCGTGCGCCAGCCGGGTGACGTCACCGCCCTCCTCGTCGATCGCGATCAGCACGTCCGGCCGGCCCGCGCGCAGGGCGGCGGTGCTCGCCGCCAACTGCCCCGGGTCGTGGACGTTGGTGCCGAAGAGGGTGTGCCCGGCGAGTCCCTCGGCCACCAGGTCGACCGCCCAGTCCGGCGGGACCGGCCCCGGGTACGCGGCGAGCAGCGTGCCGAGCGCGAGCCGGCGCAGTCCTGGATCGAGCCCCACGTGATCTTCCCCTTTCGGTGCCCGAGGGCACGGATGTCGTACCGGCGGCGGTCGGCGACGTACCGGGTCGGCCGAGCGCCCCGGTCCCGGGCGGCCGATACGCTACGGCTACCCGTTTGCAGGTCCGTTTACAGTTAGCAAGGTTTAACAAAATTAGAGGACGTGGCATGAGTTCGACCCGGCTGCCCGGCACCCCCCGCCTGTTGCGGGCGCTCAACGACCGCGCGGCGCTGGAGCTGCTGCTGGAGCAGGGGCCGCTGACCCGGGCCCGCCTCGGCGAGCTGACCGGGTTGTCCAAGGTCACCGCCTCCCAGCTGGTCGAACGGCTGGAGGAGCGGGGGCTGGTCACCCGGGTCGGCGAGCAGGCCGGCGGGCGGGGACCGAACGCCCAGCTCTACGCCGTGCGGCCGGGCAGCGCGCACGTGGTCGGCGTGGACGTCGGCGCCGACCGGGTGGTCGCCGCGTGCGCGGACATCACCGGCGCCGTGATCGGCCGCGTCGAGCAGTCGACCCGGGACACCGACGACCCGGTCGGGGTCGTGCACAACGCGGTGGTCCAGGCCGCGAGCAGCGCCGGGGCGCAGCTGTCGAGCGTACGGCGGATCGTGCTTGGCACCCCTGGCCTGGTCGACCCGGGCACCGGCGACATCACCTTCGCCTTCAACCTGCCGCGCTGGCACAGCGGTCTGCTCGCCGCGCTCCGGGAGGACCTGCACACCCCGGTGGTCTTCGAGAACGACGTCAACCTGGCGGCGGTCGCCGAGGCGCAGTCGGGCGCCGCGCGGGGGCTGACGGACTTCGTCCTGGTCTGGGTCGGCGCGGGCGTCGGCCTGGCGATCGTGCTGGGCGGCCGGCTGCACCATGGCAGCAGCGGTGCCGCGGGCGAGATCGGTTACCTGCCGGTGCCCGGGGCGCCCATCCCGCGCGACGTCTCCCGCCGGGCGAAGCCCGCGTTCCAGCAGCTGATCGGCGCGGAGGCGGTCCGCGAGCTGGCCCGGGCGCACGGCTACCCGGACGACAGCGGCGCCTCCGCCGTGCGGGCCGCGGTCGCCGACGGCACGGCCGGCGGCCCGATGCTCGACGAGGTGGCCCGCCGGCTGGCGCTCGGCGTGGCGAGCACCTGCGTGGTGCTGGACCCGCCGCTGGTGGTCCTCGCCGGTGAGGTCGGCCAGGCCGGCGGGGCGGCGCTGGCGGAGCGGGTGCAGCACGAGGTCGCGGCGATCACCCTGGTCCGGCCCCGGGTGGTGCCCACCGGCCTGACCGAGGAACCGATCCTGCGCGGCGCGCTGCGCACGGCGCTGGACGCGGTCCGCGACGAGGTCTTCGGCTCGACGATCGGCTGACCGCCACCCGCGCGCCGCCGTCGTGCCGGCCGGCCCGGACGGAGCCGGCCGGTGCCCGCCCGGCGTCGCCCGGACCTGCTCGACGGAAGTTGCCCGAAGGTGCTCGGCGGGCGTCGCCCGAAGGTGCTCGGCGGGCGCCGGCGGCCCGGAGCGGCGGGGTTGGCCGCGCGTCATGTGAAGGAATATTTCATCATCGGCCCCGGTGCTGCAAGGTGTTGCCGCGCCGGGGCCGGATGACGCCGCAGGTCACATCAGGTCGCGTCGGCGGAACACGGCGAAGGCCGCCGCGGTCAGCGCCCCCGTCAGCCCGAGCAGCAGGACGAGCGACGGCTGCCAGGTCAGCGTCCAGTAGCCGCTGCAGGACGTGGTCAGCCCGTCCGGGCAGGCCCGCAGGTCCCAGAACTCCACCTTGCCGTTCAGCCAGGCGGCCACGTAGCTGGAGAGCACGTACCGGTCCACCTGGACGACGTCCAGGATCTCCATCACCAGCCGGGCCCCCAGCTCCCACACCACGAGGTAGCCGGCGATCGCGCCGAGCGCCGCGGACGTGTGCCGGCCCAGGGTGGCGATGGCGAACCCCATCGCGGTGACCAGCAGCACCAGCAGCATGCCGCGCCCCCACGTCGCGCCCAGCGACCGCCAGAACTCCCCGTCGAGCCGCCCGGGCCGGCCGGCGAGCTGGGCGATCAGCCAGAACGCCCCGAGGTACGCCACCGAGGCGACCAGCGACAGCAGCGCCGTCGCGCCGAGCAGCGTGCCCAGCTTGGCGCCGAGCACCGTCAGCCGCCGGGGCCGCCAGAGCAGCAGGTTGACCACCCCGCCGGAGTTCAGGTCGGCGCCGATGTAGGAGGCGCCGACCAGGAAGCCGAAGAGCACCAGGAAGGCGACGAGGAAGTAGAGCAGCGGCCGGGCCTCCTCGGCGAAGGTGAACACCCCCGTCAGGAAGTCGGCGGCCACCGGGGCCCGCTCCATCTGGGCCGGGTCGACCTCGCTGCAGTCGTCCGGGATGTACTCGTGCACCTCGTCCACCCGGATGACGCCGCGCTGCCGGTCCAGGCAGAGCTGGTGGGTGCGTTCCAGCTCGCTGCGCGCCGCGGCGGCCTGCTGCTCGGCGTCGAGGATCTCCTGGGCGGTGGGCCGGTGGGAGCCGGCGAGGGTGGTCGCCGCGGTGACGCCGAACGCGAGCACCAGCAGGACGACCATGAGCTGCACGAAGCGCCGGGCACCCAGGCGCTCCAGCTCGGCACGGACCAGGTTCACGCGTCCACTCCGCTCGCGTCGAGGTCGATCACCGGTTCCCGGGGCCCCTGGTCGGGCAGCACCGAGTCGTCCACCTGACGGGGGACCGTCGGGTGCGCCGCCGTGCCGGTCAGTTCGAGGAAGACGCTCTCCAGGTCGGGCCGCAGCGGGGTCAGCTCGCGCACCCACAGGCCCGCCTCGCCCAGCGTGCGGCTGACCGTGGCGGCGTCGTCCACGTCGCCCACCACCAGATGGTCGTCGCGCCCGGTCACCGCCATCCCCGCCGCCGCCAGCAGCTCGGCGGCCCGCTCCGGGTCGTCCACCCGCACCAGCAGTTCGTGCCGGTCGAAGCCGGCCAGCACCTCGTCGACCCGCCCGGCGGCCACCCGGCGGCCCCGCGAGATGATCGTCACGTGGTCGCAGATCAGCTGGATCTCGGCCAGGATGTGGCTGGAGACCAGCACGGTCACGCCGGCCTCGGCCAGCGAGCGCATCAGGTCCCGCATCTCCCGGATGCCGGCCGGGTCCAGCCCGTTCGCCGGCTCGTCGAGGATCAGCAGCTCCGGGTCCTTGAGCAGGGCCGAGGCCACCGCCAGGCGCTGCTTCATGCCCAGCGAGTAGCCCTTGACCCGCTCGTCGCCCCGGTCCCGCAGGCCCACCTGCTCCAGCACCTCGTCGACCCGGGCGACCGGCACGCCGCCGGCCCGGGCGAGCAGGCGCAGGGTGCGGTGCCCGGTGAAGTTGCCGAAGAACTGCGGGCTCTCCACGATCGCCCCGACCCGCCCGGCCACCTGGGGCAGCTGCTCCGGCGAGGTCCGCCCCAGGACCGTCATCCGGCCGGCGTCGGCGCGGACCAGCCCGAGCAGGGCACGCAGCGTGGTGGTCTTGCCCGACCCGTTGGGGCCGAGGAAGCCGTGGATCTGGCCGGACTCCACCAGCAGGTCGAAACCGTCGACCGCCACCCGGCGCCCCTGCCGCAGGCTGCGGAAGGTCTTGCGCAGACCCTCGATCTCGATGACCGCGCTCACCGGCGCGGCTCCGTGTTCCGACCGGGCATGGACCGTCCTTCGAGTGTGGTGACCAACGACACGGCGCCTCACCCTACGACCGGGGCGCCGCCCGTGGGGGGCGCCCCGCGCTGCGTGGTTGGATGGTCGGGTGACTGGTGACCTGATCCCCGGCGCCGGCGGCGCCGCAGCCGCGCCCGCGCCCGTGGACGCGGATCTGGTGGTCAGCCTCGACGGCGTCGGCGTACGCCGGTCCGGCACGGCGCTGCTGCACGACCTGGACTGGCGGGTCGAGCTGGACGAGCGCTGGGTGGTGCTCGGCCCGAACGGCGCCGGGAAGACGACACTGCTCAACCTCGCCGCCGGGCGGCTGCACCCGACCACCGGCACCGCCCACGTGCTCGGCGAGCGCATCGGCCGCACCGACGTCAACGAGCTGCGCACGCGCATCGGGCTCTCCACCGCCGCGCTCGCCGAGCGGGTGCCCGCCGACGAGCGGGTCAGCGACGTGGTCGTGACGGCCGCCTGGTCGGTGCTGGGGCGCTGGCGGGAGAGCTACGACAGCGGCGACGAGGCCCGCGCCCGCGCGCTGCTGAGCCAGCTCGGCATCGGCGGCCTCGCCGACCGCGCCTACGGCACGCTGTCCGAGGGGGAGCGCAAGCGGGTGCAGATCGCCCGCGCGCTGATGACGGACCCGGAGCTGCTGCTGCTCGACGAGCCCGCAGCCGGGCTCGACCTGGGCGGGCGGGAGGACCTGGTGGCCCGGCTGGCCGAGCTGGCGTACGACCCGGACGCCCCGGCGCTGGTGCTGGTCACCCACCACGTGGAGGAGATCCCGCCCGGCTTCACCCACGCGCTCCTGCTGCGCGACGGCCAGGTGGTGGCCCAGGGGCTGCTCGGTGACACCCTCACCGGGGACAACCTCTCCAAGACCTTCGGGCTGCCGCTGGTGGTCGAGCGCTCCGGCGACCGGTACACCGCCCGCGCCGCCTGAGGCGCCAGAAGGAGGTCGGCGTGCGGCAGACCAGGGTCGTCGTCGTGGGCAGCGCCAACATGGACCTGGTGGGCACCGCCCCCGCCCTGCCCCGGCCGGGGGAGACCCTGCTCGGCACCGGCTTCGTCATGGTGCCCGGCGGCAAGGGCGCCAACCAGGCCATCGCCGCGGCCCGCGCCGGCGCCTCCTGCGCCTTCCTCGGGGCGATCGGCTCCGACGCGTTCGGCGTCACCCTGCGGGCCCGGATCACCGCCGCCGGCGTCGACACCGACCAGCTCCGCACGACGTACGGCACGTCGGGGGTGGCGCTGGTGATGGTCAACGCCGAGGGTGAGAACGCGATCCTCGTCACCCCGGGCGCGAACGCCTCGATGACCCACCTCACCGATCCCGAGCTGGCGGCCGTACGCTCCGCGGACGTGCTGCTCGCCCAGCTGGAGATCCCGGTCGGCACGGTGACCCGGGCGGCGGTCGTTGCCCGGGCGGCCGGCAGTCGGGTGGTGCTCAACGCCGCGCCGGCCGTGCCGGTGCCCCCGGAGCTGCTCGCGGCGACGGATCTGCTGGTGGTCAACGAGACCGAGGCGCAGGCGCTCACCGGGCGCGGCCGGGACGACCCGTCGGCCCTGCTCGACCTGGTGCCCCGGGTGGTGCTCACGCTCGGCGCGCAGGGCGCCTGGTACGGCGACCGGGACGGCACGGCCGTGCACGTGCCGGCGGTGAAGGTCGACGTGGTGGACTCCACGGCGACCGGGGACGCCTTCACCGCCGCGCTCGCGGTCGCCTGGGGCGAGGGCCGGGACCTCGTCGACGCGGTGCGTTGGGCGGCGGCGGCCGGGGCGGCCTGCGCCCGCCGGCTCGGCGCCTCCTCGGCCCTGCCCAGCCGGGCCGAGATCGAGGAGCTCTACACGCCCGCCTGATCTGGCCCGGGCGGGTCGGCGCCGACCGGGCCCCGGTGAACGGGGCCGTGGCCGCCCCGCCCTGGGCCGAGCCGCTGACCGCCGCTCACGCCTCCGCGTCGTCGCTGAGCTTCTCGCCCCGGCGGCGGAGCATGCCCAACCCCGGGATGCCGGCGACGGCGAGCTTCAGGTCACGGGTGACGTCGAGCAGGTCGTGCAGGTCCGGGCCGACCCGGTCCAGGGTGGCCAGGATCGGCAGGATGTCCGCCGTCAGGTGCTGCTTGAGCTTGGGCAGTTCGTCGACGAGCCGGATCGCGGCGGTCACCTCCTCGTGGCTGAGCTGCTCGACGAAGCGGTTCGCCATGGGCGCCGCCCGGCGCAACGCCGGCTCGTACGCCGTCAGCAGCTCGGCGGCCGTGGCGGCCGCCTCCGCCGCGGTGCCCACGGCGCCGGCCGCCCGACCGGCCACCGACTCGGCCTCCCTGACCACCACGGACGCGGCGGCGGCCACCTCGGTCGCCGTCCCGATGGCGGCGGTCGCGGCGGCGCTGATCACGGGCACCTCCCGCACCGCGGCGTCGGCGTCGGCGAGCACCTGGTCGGTCCGGTCGAGGGTCTGCTCGACCCGGTCCACCATGCCGTCGACCCGGCCCACCGTGGCGTCGACCCGGTCCACCATGCCGTCGACCCGCTCCACCATGCCGTCGATCCGGTCCACCACCCCGTTGATCCGGGTCAGCAGCGCCTCCACGGAGTCCAGCACGGCGAACGCGCGGGCCGGCACGGCGGCGAACGCGGCCGCCGAGCCGAGGGCCTGGTCGAGGGCGGAGCGGGTCAGACCGACGACCGCGGCGGGCCGGGGGAGGGGAATCACCATGGCACCAAGTGTGCGTCGCCCGCGCCCGAACCGCCGGGCGGCACAACGCGACCCCCGGGCGGCGCCCCAGGGCGAGCCTCCGGGCAGCGCCCCGGGTCAGGACTCCGTGTGCTGCTCGACCGCGCGCTGGACCGCCCGGTAGATCTGCCCGAACCGCAGCGCGTCCGGCGTGCGTAGCAGCAGCACCTCGCGGCCGTGGTGCTGCACCCAGAGTTCGTGCACCTTGCTGCCCCGCTCGTAGGAGCGGTCGAGCCAGCCGAGCGGGATCTCCAGGAACGGGGCCAGGGCCAGCGCGCCGACCACGCACGCGGCGAGGATGACCAGTGCCAGCTGCCACTCGCCCCGGTCCTGCGCCGACCAGGCCAGCGCGAGCACGCAGACCACCGCGATCAGCGGGGGCAGCGAGAGGAGCAGGACCAGGACGCCGCGGCCCAGCACCCGGCCGCGTACCGCCAGCGTCTTCGGCCCCTGCGCGTGCCAGACGTACGTCACGTCGGCGATCGCGACGGCGTGGCCTCCGGCCCGGATCGACTCCGAGGTCACCTGCACCGCGTCGTCCCGGTAATAGAGGGTCATCACTAAGCCTAACCGCTGCGCCGCGTCTGTGGCCGGCCGAAGTGGACGGTGCCCGGTGCGGCCGGGCTCCGGCGCGGGAGTGGTCGGGTCCACGCTGTCGAGCTGCCCCGCGGATAGGACCGCCTCCGGTCGTCCGCGACGGCTGCCCCGCCCCATCCGTAGGGGCAGCTCGACAGCGGCGGCGAGGCGACGCCACCCCTCGACGCCATCCCGTCGACGCCATCCCGTCGACGCCATCCCGTCGACGTCACCCCGTCGACCGACGCCGCGCGCGTCCGTCACCAAGGACCTGTCCGAGGTGCGCGCGGTGGCCGCCGAGGACGTGCAGATCCACGGCTCCGGCCAGCAGGTGCGGGGGCGGCACTTCGTCGAGCAGGCCGTCGCGTCGCCCGGGCTGACCGTGCTCGACCAACGGACCCACGTACTCTTCGCCGCCGGCGACCGCGTCGTGGTCTCGCTGGCGCAGACCGACCGGCGCGACGCCACCGGGGAGACCGCGGTGCAGAGCGCCAGCGATGTACCGGCTGGCGGAGGGGTGGATCGTGCAGCTCTGGGGCGAGCAGGATCTCTACGGGCTGATGCGCGGCCTCGCCATGCTGCCGGCCGAGCCGATCGACTCTCAGCGACGGCGGGGCGTCACCGGCTGGCCGGCCTCCACCGCCCGCTGCACCGCCCGGTAGATCTGCCCGAAGCGCAGCGCGTCGCCGGTGCGCAGCAGCCGCACCGGCTGGCCGCGCCAGCGGGCCCAGATCTCCAGTTGTCGGCTG
Organism: Micromonospora sp. NPDC049139; assembly: GCF_055586845.1. Classification (NCBI taxonomy): domain Bacteria; kingdom Bacillati; phylum Actinomycetota; class Actinomycetes; order Micromonosporales; family Micromonosporaceae; genus Micromonospora; species Micromonospora sp. NPDC049139. The sequence goes on from NZ_JBVJHK010000003.1 coordinate 36,222, forward strand.
CCCCGCGCGTACGAGCGGTCCAGGTGCTCGAAGAGGAAGTCGGCGACCGGCCCGACCGCGAGCCCGACGAGCACCGAGGCCCCGACGATGGCGACGGTGACGGTGAGGGAGCGGTCCAGCGTGAGCGCCAGCGCGATGCCGAGCGCGGCGGCCACCAGGGGGCCGGCCAGCGCCGCGCCGATCGCGCCCCGGCCGGCGAGCACCCGCCAGGACCGGCTGCCGCGCTGGTGCCAGACCATGCTGATCTCGGCCAGCCGGAACGTGCGGCCGTCCACGCGGACGGCGGTGGACGTGATCTGGACCGACCTGTCGTCGTAGTAAGTGATCATGGCTGCACTCCCGGTGGCGGGCCTGACACCACACTACTGACCCCGACGGCCCGCGCCGTAAGGTTGGCCCGCGACTTCGACGAGGAAGTGAGGGCCAGCGTGGGCGAGTTCGTGCGGCTGGAGACCAAGGACGGCATCGGCACCATCCGGCTGGATCGGCCGCCGATGAACGCGCTGAACACCCAGGTGCAGGAGGAGTTGCGCGCCGCGGCCGCGGCGGCCACCGCGGACCCGGGTGTCCGCGCCGTCATCGTGTACGGCGGGGAGAAGGTCTTCGCCGCCGGCGCGGACATCAAGGAGATGGCCGACATGTCCTACGTGGACATGGCGGAGCGGGCGGCCGACCTGTCCAGCGCGCTCGGCGCGATCGCCCGGATCCCGAAGCCGGTCGTCGCCGCGATCACCGGTTACGCCCTGGGCGGCGGCTGCGAGCTGGCGCTGGCGTGCGACTGGCGGGTCGTCGCCGAGGACGCGAAGCTCGGCCAGCCGGAGATCAAGCTCGGCATCATTCCCGGCGCGGGCGGCACCCAGCGGCTGGCCCGCCTGGTCGGCCCGGCCCGCGCCAAGGACCTGATCATGTCCGGCCGGATGGTGGACGCCCAGGAGGCGCTGCGGATCGGGCTGGCCGACCGGGTGGCCCCGGCCGCCGAGGTCTACGAGGCCGCGGTCGAGCTGGTGCGCCCGTACCTCACCGGCCCGGTGCAGGCCCTGCGCGCCGCGAAGCTCGCGGTGGACGGCGGCCTGGACATGGACCTCGCCTCCGGCCTGGCGTGGGAGAGCCAGCTCTTCGCGGCGCTCTTCGCCACCGACGACCGCCGCGAGGGCATGGCGGCGTTCGTGGCCAAGCGCAAGCCGGACTTCACCGGCCGCTGACCGGCGTGGGGCCGGCGGCGTGCCCGCCGGCCCAGTGGCTCGCCCACTGCGGGGCGTCCACCACCGACGTGGACGCCCCGCGCCGAGCCGAGGACGGTTCACATTCCGCCTACCGGTGAGTAGCGTGTGACTCCGGTCATGCGGACGAAGGGACAGCGGCGATGACGGAGCGGATCGAAGGTCACGGCGGGGAGCTCGCGCTCGCGGCGCTGCGCGCGTACGGGGTGCGGGAGATGTTCACCCTCTCCGGCGGGCACGTCTTCCCGCTCTACGACGCCGCGCACAAGACCGGCTTCCCCCTCTACGACGTCCGGCACGAGCAGTCGGCGGTCTTCGCCGCCGAGGCGGTGGCGAAGCTCCAGCGCCGCCCCGGCCTCGCCGTACTCACCGCCGGCCCCGGCGTCACCAACGGCATCTCGGGGCTGACCAGCGCCTACTTCAACGCCTCGCCGGTGCTGGTGCTCGGTGGTCGGGCCCCGCAGTTCCGCTGGGGCTCCGGCAGCCTCCAGGAGATGGACCACCTGCCGCTGGTCGCCCCGGTCACCAAGCACGCCGAGACGGTGTTCAGCCCCGACGACATCCCGCGCGCGGTGACCGCGGCGCTGACCACCGCGCTCACCCCGCACCGGGGCCCGGTCTTCCTCGACTTCCCCCTGGAGGCGGTCTTCTCGGTCGCCGACGCCGAACTCCCCGCCCCGCCGGGCATCGCGCCCGTCGAGCCCGACCCGGACGAGGTGGCGAAGGCGGCCACCCTGATCGCCGCCGCCAGCCGCCCGGTGATCATCGCCGGCTCCGACGTCTACGCCGGGGACGCGGTCGACGCCCTGCGGGCCGCCGCCGAGGCGCTCCAGGTGCCGGTCTTCACCAACGGGATGGGCCGGGGCGCGCTGCCGCCCGAGCACCCGCTCGCCTTCGCCAAGGCCCGCCGGGTGGCGCTCAAGGGCGCCGACGTGGTCGTGGTGATCGGCACCCCGCTGGACTTCCGGCTCAGCTTCGGCGACTTCGGCGACGCGAAGGTGGTGCACGTCGTCGACGCGCCCAGCCAGCGGGCCGGGCACGTCCAGCCGGCCGCCGCCCCCGCCGGCGACCTCCGGCTGGTCCTCACCGCGTTCGCCGACCACCCCGGCGACCGGGCCGACCACGCCGACTGGATCGCCGGGCTGCGCACCGCCGAGGACGCCGCGAAGGCCCGCGACGCCGCGGAGATGGCCGCCGAGACCGACCCGATCCGGCCCGCCCGGGTCTACGGCGAGCTGCGCCGGGTCCTGGCCCGCGACGCCATCACGATCGGCGACGGCGGCGACTTCGTCTCGTACGCCGGCCGCTACCTGGAGCCCGCCCAGCCCGGCACCTGGCTCGACCCGGGCCCGTACGGCTGCCTCGGCACCGGCATGGGCTACGCGATGGGGGCCCGGGTCAGCCACCCCGACCGGCAGATCTGTGTGCTGATGGGCGACGGCGCGGCCGGCTTCTCGCTGATGGACGTGGAGTCCCTCGCCCGGCAGAAGCTGCCCGTGGTGATCGTGGTCGGCAACAACGGCATCTGGGGCCTGGAGAAGCACCCCATGCGCGCCATGTACGGCTACGACGTCGCCGCCGACCTCCAGCCGGAGCTGCGCTACGACCAGGTGGTGAGCGCCCTCGGCGGCGCGGGCGAGACGGTGGCGAAGGCCGCCGACCTCGGGCCGGCCCTGCAGCGCGCCTTCGACGCCGGCGTGCCGTACCTGGTGAACGTGCTCACCGACCCGGCTGACGCGTACCCCCGCTCGTCGAACCTGGCCTGAACCACCGCCCGCCGCCGTCGCCGCGCCCGGCGACGGCGGCGGGCGCGTTTCACGACCAGCTAAATCGGCGGAATGTCAGCGCCTGTCGCCGTAACGTCAGCCCGGGATCGGCGGAATGTCAGGGATGCCGGTCATGGTGGCTCGACCAGCGAGAACGACAGGAGTTGCGATGGATCACGCGATCCGCGCGGAGGGGCTGGTGCGCCGGTTCGGCGACACCACCGCCCTCGCCGGAGTTGACCTGTCCGTCCCCACCGGCACGGTCTTCGGCCTGCTCGGTCCCAACGGGGCCGGCAAGACCACCACCGTCCGGGTGCTCGCCACCCTGCTGCGCGCCGACGAGGGGCGCGCCACGGTCGGCGGCTTCGACGTGGTGCGCGACGCCCACCGGGTGCGCCAGCTCATCGGCCTGACCGGCCAGTACGCCTCGGTCGACGAGACGCTCACCGGGGCGGAGAACCTGCTGCTCATCGGCCGGCTGCTCGGCTCCTCCCGGGCCGACGCCAGGGCCCGCGCCCGGCAGTTGCTCGCCGACTTCCACCTCAGCGACGCCGCCGACCGGCCGGCCAAGACCTACTCGGGGGGCATGCGCCGCCGGCTCGACCTCGCCGCCAGCCTGGTCGGCCGGCCGCAGGTGCTCTTCCTCGACGAGCCGACCACCGGCCTCGACCCGCGCAGCCGCAACGAGCTGTGGGACATCGTGCGCGGCCTGGTCTCCGACGGGGTGACGGTGCTGCTCACCACGCAGTACCTGGAGGAGGCCGACCAGCTCGCCGGCGAGATCGCCGTCGTCGACCACGGCCGGGTGATCGCGCAGGGCACGCCCGAGGAACTGAAGGCCAGGACCGGCGGCCAGGTGCTCGCGGTCCGGCCCGCGGACGCCGCCGACCTGGCGACCGTGGTGGCCATCGCCGGCGAGGTGGTCCACGCCACCCCGGAGGTGGCCCAGAGCACCGTCACCGTGCCGGTGAACGACCCGGGTGTGCTGCCCGCCGTGGTGGGCCGCCTCGACGCCGCCGGCATCGCGGTCGCCGAGCTGGCCCTGCGCGGCTCCAGCCTGGACGAGGTGTTCCTCCAGCTGACCGGGCACCGCGCCGACGCCGACGCCCCTTCCGGGGCCGACCTGGAGAGGACCCCGGCATGACCGCCGCCACCCTGACCGCGCCGGTCGCGCCGGCCCGCCGGCTCGGCCCCGCCGCCGGGCTGCGCCACACGTTGACCCTGGCCTGGCGCAGCCTGGTGCAGATCAAGCACAACCCGATGGAGCTGCTCGACCTGAGCATCCAGCCGGTGATGTTCGTCCTGCTGTTCACGTACGTGTTCGGCGGGGCGATCTCCGGCTCGCCCGGGGACTATCTGACCTTCGCGCTGCCGGGCATCATCGTGCAGAACGCCTTCTTCGCCACCATGACCACCGGGTTCGGGCTGAACAACGACCTCACCAAGGGCGTCTTCGACCGGCTCCGGTCGCTGCCCATCGCCCGCTGGGCGCCGCTGGCCGGGCGGATCCTCGCCGACACGGTCAAGCAGGCGTGGTCGGTGTCGCTGCTCGTCGGCGTCGGCGTGATCCTCGGCTTCCGCCTGGGCAACGGCCTGCCCGGCCTGCTCGGGGCGTTCGCCCTGCTGCTCGCGTTCTCGCTGGCCGCGTCGTGGATCTCGGTGCTGGTCGGCGTGCTGGTCAGCGAGCCGGAGAAGGTGCAGATCTTCGGCTTCATGGTGATCTTCCCGCTGACCTTCACCAGCAACGCGTTCGTGCCGACCGAGACGATGCCCGGCTGGCTCCAGTCCTGGGTCGAGGTCAACCCGGTCACCATCCTGGCCGACGCGCTGCGCGGCCTGCTGGTCGGCGGGCCGGTGGCCGCGCCGGTGGTGCAGTCGCTGCTCTGGGCGGCCGTCCTCGCGGCGATCTTCGCCCCGCTCGCCGTGCGCGGGCTCCGGCGCCGGGTGTGACCCGCAGCCGGCCGCCGGCTACACCTCGGGGCGGTCCTCCTCGCGCGGCGGCTCGCCCTCGCGTCGGCGCAGGTCGTCCTCGCGGCGGCGCAGGTCCTCCTCCCAGCGGGTGAACAGCTCCTGGTCCTCCCGCCGGGAGCGCTCGCCGAGCGAGCGGAGGAACTCGGGATCGTCGTCCGGGGCGACCGGGCGGGGCCGCTCGCGGGCCGGCAGGATCCGGCCCGTCGACGGCGCGCCGCCGGGCCGGCCCGGGGTGCGCTCGCGCCCGGCGGCGAACCAGGCGAGGGAGCCGAGCAGCGGGAAGAACAGGATGATCAGCACCCAGGCGATCCGGGGCAGCGCCTTGATCTCGCCCTCCTCGGCGGAGAGGCAGCTGATCAGCGCGCAGACCGCGAGGACGATCTGCACCACGAAGAGGAGGACGTACAACCGGGCCATGGGTCAATGATGGCGCACGTGGTCCCGTCAACCCAGCCCGCGCGCCGCCAGGAGCGCACCGAGCAGCGCGTAGCCGGCGGTGGCCAGGGCGACCAGGGGCAGCGCCCGCCCGTAGCGGGAGGCCGGGCCGACGGCGTTCGCCCGCCGCCAGCAGACCGCCAGCGCCGCGGCCCAGCCGAGCACGGCCAGCCCGGCGACGAGCGCGCCGAGCGTCCCGCCGGCGGGCGGGCCGGTGAGCGCCAGCCGCACGGTCAGCACCATGATCACCGTGAGCGCCAGCGCCGTGCGCCGCCAGGCCAGCCGGGTCCGCTCGGGTTGCAGCCCGGGGTCGCGCGCCGGCCGGCCCGGCGGCGTCCGCTGCGCGCCGGCGCTCACCGTTCGCCGACCGCCCGGGCCAGCACCGCCGCCACCAGCAGCAGCGCGCCGAGGCCGACGGCGAGGGCGAGCACCGCCGGGAAGCGGGAGGCCGGCAGTTCCTCGCCGAGCCGGATCGCCCGCTCCGTACGCGCCCAGTGGTCGACGGCCCGGACCGCCACCGTTCCGCCGAGCAGCAGCAGCGCGACGGCGATCACCTCACGCAGGTGTGCCAGCGGCAGCGGCGGCAGGAACTGGGCGGCGGCGAGCCCACCCGCGACCAGCGCCAGCCCCGTACGCAGCCAGGCCAGGAAGGTCCGCTCGTTGGCCAGCGAGAAGCGGTAGTCGGGGGTGCTGCCGACCGAGCGCAGTTCGCGCGGGTCGAACCATCGCCTGATCGCCTGCCACACGTGCCGATTATCCGCTTCCGTCCGGTCGTAGCCTGGAGCAGTGACGGATCTTGACGCGATGACGCTGCGGAACGCGTACGACCACCAGTTGCGGGCGTCGGTGCCCGACCCACTGCCGGCGGGGGTGACCGTGGACCGGGACGGCCCGCTGGTCCGCCTTCTCGGCCTCGACCACGGCGGCTTCCTCACCTACCGCGATCTCGACGGGCTGACCGGCGCGGCGCTGGACGGGCTGATCGCCCGGCAGGTGGAGTTCTTCCGGGCGCGCGGCGAGTCGGTGGAGTGGAAGTGGCACGGCCACGACGAGCCGGCGGACCTGCCGGAGCGGTTGCGCGCCGCCGGGTTCGTGCCGGAGGAGCCGGAGACCGTCGTGATCGGCCCGGTCGCGCCGCTCGCGGCCGCGCTCCCGGTCGTCCCCGAGGGCGTACGCCTGCGCGAGGTGACCAGCCGCGCGGACCTGGACCGGATCGTGGCGATGGAGGAGGCGGTCTGGAACGCCGACCGCAGCCACCTGGCCACCGGGCTGGAGAAGGAGATCGCGGCGGACCCGCAGTCGATCACGGTGGTGGTGGCCGAGGCGGGCGACGAGGTGGTGAGCGCGGGTTGGGTGCGCTACGTGCCGGGAACCGGGTTCGCCACCCTGTGGGGCGGCTCGACCCTCGTCCCGTGGCGCCGCCGGGGCATCTACCGGGCGCTGGTCACCTACCGGGCCCGGCTCGCCGCCCAGCGCGACCGGACGCTGCTCCAGGTGGACGCCTCCGACGAGAGCCGGCCGATCCTCCAGCGGCTCGGCCTCGTCCCGGTCACGACGACCACCCCGTACGTCTACACTCCGTGATCATGGAGCAGCGGTTGACGGCCGAGGAGCGGCTGACCCTCAAGACGGGCGCGTTCGGGGCGGTGTTCCTGGTGGCCAACGCCGATCCGGGGATGCTCGCCCTGTTCCGGGAGAGCTTCGCCGCCTCCGCCGCGATGGCCCACACGAGCGGGGTCGTGAAGGAGGCGCTGACCACCGGGCCGCTGCCGAGGCTGCCCCGGGACTCGGCGCTGGAGATCGAGGCGGTGGTGCTGCCGGCGCTGGGCCGCTCCGTCGAGATCCTGCGCGAGAAGTCGCCGCAGGACGTGGCGGTCTACCGCGAGGTGGTGCTGTCCGCCGCCGAGCGGGTGGCCGGGGCGCACCGGGGGGTGGCTCCGGCCGAGGCGGCGGTCATCGAGCGGATCAGGGGCGCGCTGGCTCAGTCGGCGTGAGCCGGTCCGCCGGCGCGGGCGTGCGCCGGCCCGGCGACCAGAGCGCCCGGACGGTGGCGCGTACGCACCGGTCGCGGACCCGGCCGCAGGCGCAGCGGTACGCCTCGGGGCGCGCCCGGCGACAGGGGCGCCGCGGCGGCGGGTCGTGCGGCGTGGCGCTGGAAGATTCTGACATTTCGCGACACCTCCCGATTTGCCAGATTACCCGCCGGGGCGGCCTGCCGTGAGCTGTGTCACCCTGAGGTCGCCGGAGGTCGATGCTACTGACAGGTAACATTGCGCCGTGGGCAACTGCACAGCAGCCCGTGGTTGACCGATCGTTAAGTCACGCGGGAGGCTGCGCCCGTGACCGGGCGAGTGATCGCTACACCAAACAGGAGGGTCGTCGAAGCGCGATGAACATCGTCGTACTCGTCAAGCAGGTGCCCGATTCGGGCGCGGACCGCAACCTGCGCACTGACGACAACACCGTCGACCGCGGTTCGGCGAACAACGTCATCAACGAGATGGACGAGTACGCCATCGAAGAGGCGTTGAAGATCAAGGAGGCCCACGGCGGCGAGGTCACCGTCCTGACCATGGGTCCGGACCGGGCGACCGAGTCGATCCGCAAGGCGCTCTCCATGGGCCCCGACAAGGCCGTGCACGTCGTGGACGAGGCCCTGCACGGGTCCTGTGCCGTGGCCACCTCGAAGGTGCTCGCCGCCGCGCTCGACCAGCTCAACGCCGACCTGGTGCTCTGCGGCGCCGAGTCGACCGACGGCCGGGTGCAGGTGATGCCGCACATGATCGCCGAGCGGCTGGGCGTCGCGGCGCTGACCGGCGCCCGCAAGCTCACCGTCGACGGCGCCACCCTGACCGTCGAGCGGCAGACCGAGGAGGGCTACGAGGTGGTCACCGCCCCCACCCCCGCCGTGGTCTCCGTCTGGGACACCATCAACGAGCCGCGCTACCCGTCCTTCAAGGGCATCATGGCCGCGAAGAAGAAGCCGGTGCAGACGCTCTCCCTGGGTGACCTCGGCGTCGCCCCGGCCGAGGTGGGCTTCGAGGGCGCGACCAGCGCCGTGCTGGAGCACACCAAGCGCCCGCCGCGCTCCGGCGGCGCGAAGATCACCGACGAGGGCGACGGCGGCGTCAAGCTGGTCGAGTTCCTCGCCACCGAGAAGTTCGTGTGAGAGGTCTGGACATGTCTGAGGTTCTCGTCGTCGTCGAAGCCACCCGGGAATTCGGCGTCAAGAAGGTCACCCTGGAGATGCTCACCCTCGCCCGCGAGCTGGGCACGGCGAGCGCGGTCGTGCTCGGCGGCCCCGGCGCCGCCGAGGCGCTGAGCGCCAAGCTGGGCGAGTACGGCGCGGAGAAGATCTACGCCGCCGAGGGTGACGACATCGACGGCTACCTGGTGGCCCCCAAGGCCACCGTCGTGGCCGAGCTGGTCAAGCGGGTGCAGCCCGCGGCCGTGCTGCTCGCCTCGTCCCAGGAGGGCAAGGAGATCGCCGCCCGCCTGGCCGTCAAGCTGGACAACGGCATCCTGACCGACGTGGTCGCCCTGGCCGCCGACGGCACCGCCACCCAGGTGGCCTTCGCCGGCTCGACCATCGTCAAGTCCAAGGTCACCCGCGGCCTGCCGCTGGTCACCGTCCGGCCGAACTCGGTCAACCCGACCCCGGCGGCCGCCACCCCGACCGTCGAGCAGCTCACCGTGTCGGTCACCGACGCCGACAAGCTGGCCAGGGTCGTCGACCGGGTCGCCGAGCAGAAGGGCTCCCGCCCCGAGCTCACCGAGGCCGGCGTCGTCGTCTCCGGCGGTCGCGGCGTCGGCAACGCCGACAACTTCAAGCTGGTCGAGGAGCTGGCCGACCTGCTCGGCGGCGCCGTCGGCGCGTCCCGCGCGGCCGTCGACTCCGGCTTCTATCCGCACCAGTTCCAGGTGGGCCAGACCGGCAAGACCGTCTCCCCGCAGCTCTACGTCGCGCTCGGCATCTCCGGTGCCATCCAGCACCGGGCCGGCATGCAGACCTCGAAGACCATCGTCGCGGTCAACAAGGACGGCGAGGCGCCGATCTTCGAGCTGGCCGACTTCGGCGTGGTGGGCGACCTGTTCAAGGTCGTCCCGCAGGCCGCTGAGGAGATCCGCAAGCGCAAGTGAGCTGACGCTCGCCCGTACCGGGGCCGGGAACCGCGCGGCGGTTCCCGGCCCGTCGCTGTCCGGCCCCGAACGGGGAGGATCGGGACCGACGACGTCATCGGGCGCGGCCTGACCGCGGGTGGGGAGCTGATCGGCGGGCCGGGGAGCTGAGCCGGCCCGCCGATCAGCCCGTCAGAGGCCCCTCGGCACGCTCTCGCGGGGCCGTGGGCTGTCGGACGCCTCGGCGGAAACGTCGACAACCGAGTATGCCTGACGGTCGACGTCCGGTGGCAACGGCAGCCGCTCGTCCGACCCGTCGCCGAGCACCCCGACCGGGAACATCCGTGTGTCGCGCGGGTCGGTAGTACCCCGCGACGTCCGAGAGATTCGTGACGTGCGGGTACGGGGTCCCCACCGCCCCCGTGGGTTGGACGGCGTACTCCGGCGTCCGTCCGGTCCGGGGCCGGTCGTTAGGCTGAGCCGTGATGGCATACCTGGATCACGCGGCGACGACTCCGATGCTCGACGAGGCACTGGAGGCGTACGTCGCCACCGCCCGCGAGGTCGGCAACGCGTCCTCCCTGCACGCGTCGGGCCGCCGTGCCCGCCGACGGGTGGAGGAGTCGCGGGAGCGGGTGGCCGCCGCGCTGGGCGCCCGCCCCTCCGAGGTCGTCTTCACCGGCGGCGGGACCGAGAGCGACAACCTCGCGGTCAAGGGCATCTTCTGGGCACGGCGGGGGGCCGACACCCGGCGGGACCGGGTGGTCTCCAGCGCGGTGGAGCACCACGCGGTGCTCGACGCCGTGGACTGGCTGGCCGACCACGAGGGGGCCCGGGTGGGCTGGCTCTCGGTGGACGCCAGCGGCCGGCTCAGCCCCGACGAGCTGCGCGCCGAGCTGGCCGAGCACGGAGAACGGGTCGCGGTGGTGACCGCGATGTGGGCCAACAACGAGGTGGGCACCGTGCAGCCGGTCGCCGACCTGGCTGCGGTCGCCGCCGAGCACGGGGTGCCGTTCCACACCGACGCGATCCAGGCGGTCGGGCAGGTGCCGGTGGACTTCGCCGCCAGCGGGGTCGCCGCGCTGACCGTGACCGGGCACAAGCTCGGCGGGCCGACCGGGGTGGGCGCCCTCGTGCTCGCCCGCGACGTACCAGCCACCCCGCTGCTGCACGGCGGCGGCCAGGAGCGCGACGTGCGCTCCGGCACCCTCGACACCGCCGGCATCGTCGCCTTCGCCGTCGCCGTGGAGGCGGCGGTCAAGGGCCAGCAGGAGTACGCGGCCCGGATCGCCGCGCTCCGCGACGACCTGGTCGAGCGGGTCCGGCAGGCGGTGCCCGAGGTGGTCTTCAACGGCGACCCCACCGGCCGGCTGCCGGGCAACGCGCACTTCTCCTTCCCCGGCTGCGAGGGAGACGCCCTGCTGCTCCTGCTGGACGCCCAGGGCATCGCCTGCTCGACCGGCTCGGCCTGCTCCGCCGGGGTGGCCCAGCCGTCCCACGTGCTGCTGGCCATGGGTGCCGACGACGACCGGGCCCGCTCCTCGCTGCGCTTCACCCTCGGCCACACCAGCACGCCCGCCGACGTCGACGCCCTCATCGCCGCGCTCCCGGCCACCGTCGAACGCGCCCGCCGCGCCGCCGCCCTCCGCACCCCCCGCTGACCCCACCCCACCCCCCACCCCCCACCCCCGCACCCCACCCACCCCACCCCACCCCACCGCACCCCCCACCCCGTCGCGCTCGCCCTGTCGCGCTCGCGATCTTGCACTTCGGCCCCTCAATCGCGGTGTTTGCCCCTTCTGCCGGGGCGACAACTGCAAGATCGCGCGGCGGGGGGACGTTGGCGCCAGGGGCGGGGAGGTCGGGTGGGGCGGGGGCGGGGATAGGCTCGGTGGGGTGAAGGGAGTGGGCCGGTGAGGGTGTTGGCGGCGATGTCCGGCGGGGTCGACTCGGCGGTCGCGGCGGCGCGGGCGGTGGAGGCGGGGCACGACGTGACCGGCGTGCACCTGGCGCTGGCGCGCAACCCGCAGACGTACCGCACCGGCGCGCGCGGCTGCTGCACGCTGGAGGACTCCCGCGACGCCCGGCGGGCCGCCGACGTGATCGGCATCCCGTTCTACGTCTGGGACATGGCCGACCGTTTCCATGAGGACGTGGTGGACGACTTCGTCGCCGAGTACGCGGCGGGCCGTACGCCGAACCCCTGCCTGCGCTGCAACGAGAAGATCAAGTTTGCCGCGGTGCTGGACCGGGCCGTGGCCCTGGGCTTCGACGCCGTGGTGACCGGCCACCACGCCCGGCTCGGGGCGGACGGGCTGCTGCGCCGCAGCGTCGACGTGGCCAAGGACCAGTCGTACGTCCTCGCGGTGCTCACCCGAGAGCAGCTCGACCGGTCGGTCTTCCCGCTCGGGGACTCGACGAAGGCGCAGGTCCGCGAGGAGGCCGCCCGGCGGGGGCTGGCGGTGGCCGACAAGCCCGACTCGCACGACATCTGCTTCATCGCCGACGGCGACACCCGCGGCTTCCTCGCGCAGCGGCTCGGCGAGGCGCCCGGCGACGTGGTGGACGCGACCACCGGCGCCGTGGTGGGCAGCCACGCCGGCGCGTACGCGTACACCGTCGGGCAGCGGCGCGGCCTGCACCTGGACCGGCCGGCGCCGGACGGCCGCCCCCGGTACGTGCTCTCCATCACGCCGAAGACCAACACGGTGACGGTCGGCCCGGCGGAGGCCCTCGAGGTCTCCCGGGTGCGCGCCGAGCGTCCGGTGTGGACGGGCGGGCCCCGCCCGGAGGCCCCGCTGGAGTGCGAGGTGCAGTTGCGGGCGCACGGCGACGTGGTGCCGGCGACGGTCGAGGTGAGCGCCGACGGCCTCCGCGCCGAGCTGCGCCGCCCGGTGCGCGGGGTCGCCGCCGGCCAGGCGATCGTCGCCTACCGGCCGGACCCGGCCGGCGACGTCGTGCTCGGCTCCGCCACGATCGCCGGCTGAGCGGTCCGACCGCCCGGCGGCCGGATAGTCTTCGGCCGTGACAGATCAGGCGTGGCCCTGGCCGGCCGGCGCGGCGACCGGCATCGGTTCCCTCCCCGGCACCGACATCGCCGAGGCACAGCGGATCGTCCTCGGCGAGCTTCCCGCGCTGCCGCACCTGCCGGAGCTGCCGGCCCGGGGCCCCGGCGCCGACCTGGTCGGCCGGACCGCCGGCCTGCTGGTCGAGCTGCCGGTCGAGCTGTACGCCGCCCGCTGGCGGATCGCGCCCCGCCCGGGGCGGGACCTGCGCCGCGCCCGCGACCTGATGGAACGCGACCTCGACCAGCTCGCCGAGCAGGCCGAGGAGTACGCGGGACCGGTCAAGATCCAGGCGGGTGGCCCGTTCACCCTGGCCGCGTCCCTGGAGCTGCCGATCGGGGGCCGGATGCTGCGGGATCCCGGCGCGGTCCGGGACCTCACGGGTTCGCTCGCGGAAGGGTTGCGCGCGCATGTCGCGGCGGTCGTCCGCCGGCTGCCGCACGCCACCGTGCTGCTCCAACTCGACGAGCCGTCGCTGCCGGCCGTGCTCGCCGGGCGGGTGCCCACCGAGAGCGGGTTCGGCGTGTACCGGGCCGTGGAGCCGGGCGTCGCCGGGTCGCTGCTGCGCACGGTCGTCGAGGCGGCCGGCGTGCCGGTCCTGGTGCACTGCTGCGCGCCGGACGTGCCGCTGGAGCTGATCCGCGCCGCGGGCGCCGTCGGCGTGGCCCTCGACCTCGACCTCGTCACCGACCTGGACCCGCTGGGCGAGGCCGTCGACGCCGGGCTCGGGCTGCTGGCCGGCGCCGCGCCGACCCGGCCGCCGGCCGCCGGTCGCGCGCCCACCTCGGCTCAGGTCGCCGACCGGGTACGCCAGCTCTGGGACCGCCTCGGCTTCCCGCGCCGGCGGCTCGCCGAGCAGGTCGTGGTCACCCCGGCGTGCGGCCTCGCCAACGCGACCCCGCAGTACGCCCGCGCGGTGCTCGCCGCCTGCCGGGACGCGGGGCGGCGGCTCGCCGAGGACTGAGGTTTCCCGTCGTACGGGCGGGGCACGATGGTCGGCATGATTGGAAAGCTGCGCACAGTGGTGATCGACTGTCCCGACCCGCGGGCCCTGGCCGACTTCTACTCCGAGCTGCTGGGTCTGCCGCTGGACGCCGACGCCAGCGACGACGGTTGGGTGGTGATCTCCGGCTCCGGGCACCGGCTCGCCTTCCAGAAGGCACCCGACCTGCGCCCGCCGACGTGGCCCGACCCGCAGCGCCCCCAGCAGTTCCACCTGGACGTCGAGGTGGACGACGTGGAGGCGGCCGAGAAGCGGGTGCTGGCGCTCGGCGCCCGGCGGCTGCCGGGGGAGGGCGACGACTTCCGGGTCTACGCCGACCCCGCCGGCCACCCGTTCTGCCTGGTCTTCTTCGACTGAGTCGACCGCCGGCCGCCGGTCGCCCCGACCGTCCGGCGGCACGGGCTCGGCGGGCCGCGGCGCGGGTGCCCGGCCGTCGCGGTGGTGCGGGTTGCGGCCGGGCGGCATGATCGCGGGAATGATCGACACCTCGCTCCGGCGGGCCGCCGGCTCGCTCTTCGGCCTCGCCTACGGTGACGCGCTGGGCAAGCCGACCGAGTTCCTGACCGTCGCCGAGATCGTCCGCCGCTACGGCCCGGCCGGCCCGCGCGAGCTCGCCGGCCACCCGGCACTCGTCACCGACGACACCCAGATGGCGCTGGCCGTCGGCTGGGCGCTGCACGATGCCCCGGCGCTGACGCCCGAGGCGGTCGAGCCGCTGCTGCGGCAGCGCTTCCTCGACTGGGCGGCCAGCCCGGAGAACAACCGGGCGCCGGGCATGACCTGCCTGCGCGCCTGCGCCGAACTCGGGCGAGGTGTGCGCTGGCAGGAGGCGACGGTCGCCGGCTCGAAGGGCTGCGGGGCGAACATGCGGGTCACCCCGGTCGGCCTGCTCGACGTCGACCTGGACACCCTCGCCGGGCTGTCCCAGCTCCAGGCGGGGCTGACCCACGGGCACCCGACCGGCCTGGCGGCCAGCGAGCTGACCGCGTACGCCGTGCGGCTGCTGCGCGCCGGCGCGGCACCGGCGGACCTGCCCCGCCTGCTCGCCGACCGGGCCCGCGACCAGCGGCGCGTCTACCGCGCCGACTGGCTCGGCGACCTCTGGCAGCGCCCCGGCGTCGACACGCCGGAGGACTTCATCGCCCGCGGCTGGGACGAGTGCCTGGCGGTCCTCGGCCGCCTCGACGCCGCGCTCGCCGACCCCGACGACGGCGGCGACCCGTGCCGGCACACCGGCGAGGGCTGGATCGCCGAGGAGGCGCTGGCCACCGCGCTGTTCTGCGCGATCCGGCACGCCGACGACCCGGTCGCCGCGCTGGCCCGGGGCGCCACCACCGCCGGCGACTCCGACTCGATCGCCGCGCTGGCCGGCGCCTTCGTCGGCGCGGCCCTGGGCATGCCGGCCTGGCCCGACGCCTGGTCCGCCCGCATCGAGTACGCCGACCAGCTCCACACCCTCGCCCGCGCCTGGGACTGACCTGCCCCGCCGTCCGGGAGCCGGCCGGACGGCGCGTCCCGCCGGGCCGTGCGAGAGCCGGCCGGACGGCGCGTGGTCAGGCGCCGGGGAGGTGGGGCAGGCGGCGGATGCGGCGCCACAGGGCGGGGTCGCAGGCACCGGCGTGGCGGGAGAAGTCGGCCAGCGGAACGTGGGCGGGCTCGGCCAGGTCGACGAAGCTGTTGTGGTCGGCGCCGGGGTCCCACTCGCGGGTCGGGATGCGGACGTGGTCGTCCCGGCCGCTTTTGTCCTGGCTGGTGATCTTCAGGACGTCGGCGCCCCGGGCATCGGCGCGCAGCACCAGGCAGGGCCGCACCTTCGAGCCGGTGCCGTCGGCGTACGGGACGTCGGCCCACCAGATCTCGCCGGGGCGCGGCGCGCCGGCGGGCGCCCGTTCGGCGGTACGCGGCCGGGGTGGTGCGGTCGACCGGCCCGGCCCGCCCGGCGACGCGGTGCCGCGGCCGGGCCGGGTGCGCGGGCGTTCCCGTCGGCGCGGGGCGTCGTCACGGGCACCGCGCCGCCACTCGCTCCACGCCCAGCCGGCCGCCACGGCCAGCACGACCGCCGCCGCCCAGAGCAGCCATTCCGGCATCCGTACCCCCGCCTCGACAGTTGGTGCGGCGCGGACGCCGCAGGTGGCGGGCCCCTGGCGCAGCCCGCAGTCCGGCGATCCTCGCACGTCGGCGGCCCTGTCGCCGCTCGGGCGTGGCGGGTGGCCGGCGGATTGTCCCACCGGACCGATACGGTGCCGGGGTAGCGGAATCACGGGAGGTCGCACGGTGTCCGAGGAAGCCATCGCCCAGCAGGTCACTCCGGCGCAGGAGGCGGCGGCCGGCGCCGAGCCGACCCCGGAGGCCCGGGAGCGGCACGCCACGCTCAGCCAGGAGCTGACGGACCACCAGTACCGCTACTACGTGCTGGACGCGCCGACCATCTCCGACGCCGACTTCGACCGGCAGTTGCGGGAGCTGGCGGCGCTGGAGGAGCGGTTCCCCGCGCTGCGCACCCCCGAGTCGCCGACCCAGCGGGTCGGCGGCACCTTCTCCACCGACTTCACCCCGGTCGCCCACGCCGAGCGGATGCTCTCCCTCGACAACGCCTTCGCCGACGAGGAGCTGGCGGCCTGGGCCGAGCGGGTCGAGCGCGACGCGGGCGGGCCGGTGGCCTACCTGTGCGAGCTGAAGGTCGACGGGCTCGCCATCAACCTCACCTACGAGCGCGGGCGGCTGGTCCGGGCGGCGACCCGGGGCGACGGCCGCACGGGCGAGGACGCCACCGCCAACGTGCGCAGCATCGCCGACGTGCCGGGCCAGCTCAGCACGTCGGCCGAGTTCCCCGACATCCCGGAGTTCGTGGAGGTGCGGGGCGAGATCTACTTCCCGGTGGCCGCCTTCGCCGACCTCAACGCCGGGCTGGTCGAGCAGGGCAAGCCCCCGTTCGCCAACCCGCGCAACGCCGCCGCCGGCAGCCTGCGCCAGAAGGATCCGCGGATCACCGCCTCCCGGCCGCTGCGCCTGGTGGTGCACGGCTTCGGTGCCCGCCGTGGCTTCCAGCCGGTGACGCAGTCCGAGTCCTACGCGGCCCTGAAGGCGTGGGGGCTGCCGACCAGCGACCGCTGGCGGGTGGTGCCCGACCTGGCCGGCGTCGCGGAATACATCGCCCACTACGCCGCGCACCGGCACGACGTCGAGCACGAGATCGACGGCGTGGTGGTCAAGGTCGACCCGGTCTCCATCCAGGGCCGGCTCGGCTCGACCAGCCGGGCGCCGCGCTGGGCGATCGCCTTCAAGTACCCGCCGGAGGAGGTGAACACGAAGCTGCTCGACATCGACGTCGAGGTCGGGCGCACCGGCCGGGTCACGCCGCGGGCCGTGCTCCAGCCCGTCAAGGTGGCCGGCTCCACCGTCGCGTACGCCACCCTGCACAACGCGCGGGAGGTCGAGCGCAAGGGCGTCCTGATCGGCGACACCGTGGTGCTGCGCAAGGCCGGCGACGTCATCCCCGAGGTGCTCGGCCCGGTGGTCGACCTGCGTCCGGCCGACGCCCGGCCGTTCGTCATGCCCACCACCTGCCCGGCCTGCGGCTCGCCGCTGGCGCCGGCGAAGGAAGCGGACGTCGACATCCGGTGCCCCAACTCCCGCACCTGCCCCGGGCAGCTGCGGGAGCGGGTCTACCACCTCGCCGGCCGCAAGGTGTTCGACATCGAGGCGCTCGGTTACAAGGGCGCGGCGGCGCTGCTCGACGCGCACGTCATCACCGACGAGGGCGACCTGTTCTCCCTCGACGAGAAGCAGCTCGCCCAGTCGCCCTTCTTCGTCAACAAGGACGGCACCCTCGGCAGCAACGCCCACAAGCTGCTGGACAACCTGGCCGTGGCGAAGGAACGCGACCTGTGGCGGGTGCTGGTGGGCCTGTCCATCCGGCACGTCGGCCCCACCGCCGCGCAGGCGCTCGCCCGACACTTCCGCTCCGTCGAGGCGATCGACCGGGCCACC
Source organism: Micromonospora sp. NPDC049139 (assembly GCF_055586845.1). Classification (NCBI taxonomy): domain Bacteria; kingdom Bacillati; phylum Actinomycetota; class Actinomycetes; order Micromonosporales; family Micromonosporaceae; genus Micromonospora; species Micromonospora sp. NPDC049139. The sequence continues at coordinate 53,791 of NZ_JBVJHK010000003.1, forward strand.
GAGGACGAGCTCTCCTCGGTCGACGGCGTCGGGCCGACGATCGCCGCGAGCATCCGGGAGTGGTTCGCCGTCGACTGGCACCGCGAGGTGGTCCGCAAGTGGGCCGAGGCCGGCGTACGGATGGCCGAGGAGGCGGTCGACGAGGGGCCGCGCCCGCTGGAGGGGCTCACCGTCGTGGTGACCGGCACGCTGGCCGGGTTCAGCCGCGACCAGGCGTCCGAGGCGATCCAGAGCCGGGGCGGCAAGGTGAGCGGGTCGGTCTCCAAGAAGACCTCCTTCGTGGTCGTGGGCGACAACCCGGGCTCCAAGGCGGACAAGGCGGCCAGCCTCAAGGTGCCCGTCCTCGACGAGGCGGGCTTCCAGGTGCTGCTGGACGAGGGCCCGGACGCGGCCCGGGGGGTCGCCCGCACCGAGGAGTGACGGCGGGCACGCGGGGAAGCCACCCGGGCACGCGGGCGGACGGTCCGCGGTGTCGTCGGTGGGCGTTGTCGCGGGCGGCTTGCGGGGACTGGCCCGGATACCAACTTAATTACGACTACGACCGATTCGCGACTGTCGTGTCGGGCATTGCGCCACCGAGGGCGTTTCATTGACGGCACGGCGTGCCAGCGGGTCACGCCTCGTGGACCGAGACCCCCGGGAGGTGCGATGGAGGCCGCCGACCTGCGAAACTCCGTTCCGCCCGGCCGGGGACGCCCGTTCTTCGTCTTAGTCTGGTCGGTCGTCGCGCTCGCCGTGCTGTTCTGCGTACGCCCGCTGCTCGCCCTCCCGGAGGAGCTGCCGGAGCTGCCGGCGGCGTTCTGGGTGATGGCGGCCCTCGCCGTCGGCTGCGACGCGCGCCCGTTCGTGCCGCCCGGGCGCCGGCAGACCTCGGCGGTCTTCCCGTCCACCTGCTTCACCTTCGCGATCCTGCTCGGCTGGGGGCTCGGCCCGGCGGTCGCCGTGCAGGCGGTGGCCGTCGTCGTCTCCGGCTGGCGGATGGGGCACGCCCCCTGGCGGACGGCCTTCAACGCCGGCCAGTACGCCTGCGCCCTGGCCGCCGCGTACGTGGTCACCTGGCTCGGGCCCGGCGGCATCTTCGACGGCGGCCCGCTGCGCTGGACGGACGTGGCCGCCGTGGGCGGCGCGACGGTGGCCTGGTTCGCCGTCAACTACGCGCTGGTGAGCGCCGCCGTCCGGCTGCGCTTCGGCGACCGCTGGTGGCCCAGCCTGCGGCAGGGGCTGGGCTTCGAGCTGCTCTCCACCGGCTCGCTGCTGCTGCTCGCCCCGGTGCTGGTCGCCGCGGCCCGGGCCAGCGCGGCGCTGATCCCGCTGGTGCTGGTGCCGCTGTTCGCCGTCTACCGGATGGCCCGGCTCAGCGTGGAGCAGCAACAGCTGGCCTCACTGGACCCGCTCACCGGCCTGCCCAACCGCAAGGCGCTGCTGGCCGAGGTCGGCGAGCAGGTGCACCTGCACGCCGAACGGGCAACCCGCGGCGAGCCCGGTGCCCACCTGGCGCTGCTCCTGATCGACCTCGACCGGTTCAAGAACGTCAACGACGCCCTCGGGCACGCGGTGGGTGACCGGCTGCTGGTCGAGGTGAGCGCCCGGCTGACCGGCGTGGCCGGGGAGGACATGGTGGCCCGGCTGGGCGGGGACGAGTTCGCCATCGTGATGACCGGGCTGGCCGACGTCGGCGAGGCCCGGGACCTCGCCGACCGGGTGGTCCGCGCGCTGGCCGAGCCGGTGCCCCTGGACGGGCTGCCGCTCGACGTGGGCGGCTCCATCGGCATCGCGCTCTTCCCCGAACACGGCGAGGACTTCGCGACCCTGATGCGCCACGCCGACGTGGCGATGTACGACGCCAAGCACCGCAACGACACCGTGGCGGTCTACGCGGCCGAGTCGGACCACAACTCCGCCGAACGGCTGGGCCTCCTCGCGGACCTGCGCCGGGTGCTGGAGTCCGGCCGTCCGGCCGGCGCGCCGCCGGCGACGCGGGCCGGGCTCCCGCCTGAGGACGCCGCGCGGGCCACGCTCCCGCCTGAGGACGCCGCGCCGGCCGGGCTCCCGGCGGGGGAAGCTGCCCCGGACGGCCTACCGGCGGGGGAAGGCGCGCGGGCCGGGCTCCCGGGCGGCGGCGACGGGCCGCAGGGGGCGGCCGACCGGACCGTGGCCGGTGGGGTCCTGGCCGAGGGGGGCGGTGATCTCGCCGGCGTCGATGGTGCCGCCGCGACGGCACCGGCCACGCCGGCGATGGGCGCGCGGGGCGGAGACGGCGCGGAACTTCCGGCCGACGCGGCGGGTCTGCGCCCCGACGCCGGATCCGGCCGCTGGCGGTTGCGCCGCCGCCGGCAGCGGACCGAGCCGCCGCCCACCGACGAGTTGATCAACCGGATCGTCACCGCCGCCGATCCGATCCGCCGCCGGACGGCGGCATCGCCCGAGACCGGCCCGGACCGGGGCGACGGTCCCGGCCGCCGCGAGCACGCCGGTCGGCCCGGGGGCGAGACCGGCGTCGGCGTACGCCGGCAGGGCACGACCGGCGACGGCGGCCGGCGCGGCGACCGCGACCCGGCGGGCCGGCGGGGTGGCGGGCAGGACGCGGCCCGGCGGCGGGGCGCGGACCCCGGGCCGACTCGGGGGCGGGACGCGGAGCCGGACCCGGCCGCCGACGCGGGCGAGATCACCATGTACTACCAGCCGCAGGTCGCGATCGCGACCGGTGAGGTGGTCGGCGTGGAGGCGCTGCTGCGCTGGCGGCACCCCCGCCGGGGGATGGTGGACCCGGAGGAGCTGATCCGGGTCGCCGAGCAGAGCGCGGTGATGCGGCTGCTGACCCGGCGGGTGGTGGACGACGTGGTGGAACAGCTCGCCAAGTGGTCGGCCGCCGGGATCGCCGTGCCGGCGGCGCTCAACGTCAGCGTGCGGGACCTGCACACCGGCGAGATCGCCGACCAGATCGCCGACCGGCTCGCCCGGTACGGCGTGCCGCCGCAGCGGCTGCAACTGGAGATCACCGAGGGGGCGCTGATGGCCGACCCCCGCCGGGTGCTGGCCACCATCTCCCGCCTGCACCGGATCGGGGTGGGCATCGCGTTGGACGACTTCGGCACCGGGTACTCGTCGTTGCAGCACCTGCGCCGGCTGCCGCTGTCCGAGGTGAAGGTGGACCGCTCCTTCGTGCTGGGGATGGCCGAGGACGCCGACGACGCGGCGATCGTGCGGTCGACGATCGAGCTGGCCAAGGCGCTCGGGCTGCGGGTGGTCGCCGAGGGCGTGGAGGACGAGCGCACCTGGCGCATGCTGCACGCCGCCGGCTGCGACGCCGCGCAGGGCTGGTTCTACGCCCGGCCGATGCCGGCCGAGGAACTCGTCGCCTGGCTGGCCCGCTACCGCCCGGTCCGCCCGACCCCCAGCCCCGACGCGGAGATCCCCCGCCGGCACGCCCGCTGAGCCCACCGTCCGCCGAGCCCGTCGCCGGGATGCCTCCCACGGGGCGGCGGCCCGGCGCGCCGCGCCCATAGGGGGAGTCGGGGACGCGCCGCCGGGACGGAACAATAGACTCGCTCCGGTCACCGCGCGTCACGCACATCGCCGCGCGGCCGGCACCGGCCCGACCGGCAACACCGTCACGAAGGGGGCACCGATGGCCGCCATCTCCCGCGAGGAGGTCGCGCACCTGGCGCGACTGTCGCGGCTCGCCGTCACGGAGGAGGAGCTGGACACCTTCGCCGGCCAGCTCGACGTGATCCTCCAGGCGGTCGCGCAGGTCGGCGAGGTCACCGCGGCGGACATCCCGCCGACCTCGCACTCGGTGCCGCTGACCAACGTCCTGCGGGACGACGTCGTGGTGCCCGGGCTGACCCCGGAGGAGGCGCTGTCGGGCGCGCCCGACGCCGAGGAGCAGCGGTTCCGCGTACCGCGGATCCTGGACGAGGATGTGGCGTCATGAGCGAGCGGATCACCAGGCCCGGTGTGTCCGGCGCGCAGGACGCCGGTGAGCGAAGCGAGGCGGCGGCATGAGTGACCTGACCAGACTGACCGCGACGGAGATCGCGGGGATCGTCGCCGCCGGCGAGACCTCCGCCGTCGAGGTCACGCGGGCGCACCTGGACCGGATCGCCGCCGTGGACGACCGGGTGCACGCGTTCCTGCACGTCGACAGCGAGGGCGCGCTCGCCGCCGCCCGCGAGGTGGACGCCCGCCGTGCCGCCGGCGAGGAGCTGGGCCCGCTGGCCGGCGTGCCGGTCGCGGTGAAGGACGTGCTGACCACCAAGGGCGTGCCGACCACCGTCGGGTCGAAGATCCTGGAGGGCTGGCGCCCGCCGTACGACTCGACGATCGTGCAGCGGCTGCGCGCCGCCGGCACGGTGATGCTCGGCAAGACCAACATGGACGAGTTCGCCATGGGCTCCTCCACCGAGTACTCGGCGTACGGCCCGACGCACAACCCGTGGGACCTGAGCCGCATCCCGGGCGGCTCCGGCGGCGGCAGCGCCGCGGCCCTCGCGGCGTACGAGGCGCCGCTGGCGATCGGCTCCGACACCGGCGGCTCGATCCGCCAGCCCGGCGCGGTCACCGGCACCGTCGGCGCGAAGCCGACCTACGGCGGCACCTCCCGCTACGGCCTGGTGGCGTTCTCCTCCTCGCTGGACACCCCCGGCCCGTGTGCCCGTACGGTGCTGGACGCCGCGCTGCTGCACGAGGTGATCGGCGGGCACGACCCGCGCGACTCCACCTCGATCCCGCAGCCGGTGCCGGACGTGGTGGCCGCCGCGAGGCGGGGCGCGACCGGTGACCTGACCGGCGTGAAGCTCGGCATCGTCACCCAGTTCACCGGCGAGGGCGCCGAGCCCGGCGTGCTGGCCGCGTTCCGCGAGTCGGTCGACGCGCTGACCAAGCTGGGCGCCGAGATCGTCGAGGTGTCCTGCCCGAACTTCACGTACGCGCTGCCGGCGTACTACCTGATCGCCCCGAGCGAGTGCTCCTCCAACCTGGCCCGCTTCGACGGCGTCCGGTTCGGCCTGCGGGTCGGCGACGACGGCAACCGGTCGCTGGAGGAGGTCATGTCGCTGACCCGGGAGGCCGGCTTCGGCCCCGAGGTCAAGCGCCGCATCATGATCGGCACGTACGCGCTCTCGTCGGGCTACTACGACGCCTACTACGGGCAGGCGCAGAAGGTCCGGACCCTGATCACCCGGGACTTCACGGCCGCGTTCGAGAAGGTCGACGCGCTGATCTCGCCGACCACCCCGTTCGTGGCGTTCCCGATCGGGGCGCGCACCTCCGACCCGTACCAGATGTACCTGGCCGACCTGTTCACCATCCCGACCAACCTGTACGGCGGGCCGGGCATCTCGGTGCCGTGCGGGCTCTCCGACGGGCTGCCGGTCGGCTTCCAGATCATGGCCCCGACCATGGCCGACGACCGGATGTACCGGGTCGCCGCGGCGCTGGAGAGCGCGGTCGGCACGTTCACCCCACCGGCACTGTGAGGCAGGAGCTCAGATGACGACGACACTGCCCGCGTACGACGAGGTCGTCGCGCGCTACGAACCGGTGATCGGCCTGGAGACCCACGTCGAGCTGGGCACGAACACCAAGATGTTCTGCGGCTGCCCGACCGACTTCGGCGGCGCGCCGAACACCCGGGTCTGCCCGGTCTGCCTGGGTCTGCCCGGCTCGCTGCCGGTGGCCAACAGGGCCGCCATCGAGGCGACGATCCGGATCGGCCTGGCGCTGAACTGCTCGATCGCCGAGTGGTGCCGGTTCGCCCGGAAGAACTACTTCTACCCGGACATGCCGAAGGACTTCCAGATCAGCCAGTACGACGAGCCGCTGTGCTTCGAGGGCTACCTGGACGTCGAGGTGAACGGCGAGCTGGTGCGGATCGGCATCGAGCGGGTGCACCTGGAGGAGGACACCGGCAAGACGCTGCACGTCGGCGGCACCACCGGGCGCATCCACGGCGCCACCGAGTCGCTGGTCGACTACAACCGGGCCGGCATCCCGCTGGTGGAGATCGTCACCAAGCCGGTCCCCGGCACCGGCGCGTTGGCCCCCGAGGTGGCCCGCGCGTACGTCACCGAGCTGCGCGACGTGATCCGCTCGCTGGGCGTCTCCGACGTGCGGATGGAGGAGGGGTCGCTGCGCTGCGACGTCAACACCTCCCTCAACCTGCCCGGCGAGGAGTGGGGCACCCGGACGGAGACCAAGAACGTCAACTCGCTGCGGTCGGTCGAGCGGGCGGTCCGGTCGGAGATCATCCGGCAGGCGTCCGTGCTCGACGCGGGCGGCCGGATCACCCAGGAGACCCGGCACTTCCACGAGGACACCGGCGACACCACGCCGGGCCGGTCCAAGGAGACGGCGACCGACTACCGCTACTTCCCGGAGCCTGACCTGGTGCCGCTCGCGCCGGACACCGCCTGGGTCGCCGAGCTGAAGGCCGCCCTGCCCGAGCTGCCCCGGCTGCACCGCCGCCGGCTCCAGGAGCAGTGGGGCCTGTCGGACGCGGACATGCAGTCCGTGCTCAACGCTGGCGCGGTCGAGCTGATCGAGCAGACCGTCGCCGCCGGCGCGTCCCCGGCCGCGGCCCGCAAGTGGTGGCTGGGCGAGCTGTCCCGGCGGGCCAACGAGACCGGCGTGGAGCTGGCCGACGTCGGGGCCACCCCGGCGCAGGTCGCCGAGCTGCAGGGTCTGGTCGACGCCGGCAAGCTCAACGACAAGCTGGCCCGCAGCGTCCTGGAGGGCGTGGTGGCCGGCGAGGGCTCGCCGACCGAGATCATGACCAACCGGGGCCTGGAGGTCGTCTCCGACACCGGCGCGCTCACCGCCGCCGTGGACGAGGCGATCGCGGCCAACCCGGACATCGCCGAGAAGGTGCGCAGCGGCAAGGTCGCCGCGGCCGGCGCACTGGTCGGCGCGGTCATGAAGACCACCCGCGGCCAGGCCGACGCCAAGACCGTCCGCGAGCTGATCCTCTCCCGCCTCGGCGCCTGAGGTGTAAGGAAGGGCACCTTCCTAACGCATTTTGTATAGGAAGGGCCCCTTCCTTACACCCGAGCCGCCGCGTGCGTCCGTTGTGCGCGGCGGCTGCGTACCCGCGCAGTGCGGCTGAGTATCTGCGCAGTTCAGCTGCGTACCCGCGCAGTTCCCGCCCCCGACCGGCCGTCAACGGTGACGTGCCGGACCCCTGGAGCCGAACGTGAACCGAACCGACCTCGACCTCCTCGACGAGATCCAGCGGCGGGTGCTCTGGCTCGCCACCCGGATCGTCGACGCGGCCAACCACGACCGTGACACCGGCGACGGGGTGAAGGTGGGCGGGCACCAGGCGTCCAGCGCCTCGCTGGTCACCGCGATGACGGCGCTGTGGTTCGCGCACCTGGACGCCGAGGACCGGGTGGCGGTCAAGCCGCACGCCTCGCCGGTGTTCCACGCCATCCAGTACCTGCTGGGCAACCTCGACCGGTCGTACCTGACGACGCTGCGGGCCCGGGGCGGGCTCCAGTCGTACCCGTCGCGCACCAAGGACCCGGACGAGGTGGACTTCTCCACCGGCTCCGTCGGGCTCGGCGCGGCGGCGCCGCTCTTCGCCGCCGCGACGCGGCGCTACGTCGACGCGCACTTCGGCGCCCGCCCGCACTCCCGGTTCGTCGCGCTGATCGGCGACGCCGAGCTGGACGAGGGGAACATCTGGGAGGCGGTCGCTGACCCGGCCACCACCGGCCTGGGCAACGTGATGTGGCTGGTCGACTTCAACCGGCAGTCGCTCGACCGGGTGGTGCCCGGGGTGCGGATCAACCAGTGGCGGGGCCAGTTCGAGGCCGCCGGCTGGCACGTGGTGGAGGTCAAGTACGGCCGCCGGCTCGCCGGGGCGTACGCCCGGCCGGGCGGGGAGCGGCTGCGCGACTGGATCGACGCGATGCCGAACGAGCAGTACCAGTCGCTGTTCGGGCTCGCCGGGCCGGCGCTGCGCAAGCAGTTCCTCGACGGCGCGCCCGACGGGATCGAGGCGTTCATCGCCGACATCGGCGACGACGAGCTGGGGCCGCTGGTCACCGACCTGGGCGGGCACGACATGGCGGCGATGCTCGACGCGTACGCCCAGTGCGACGCCGTCACCGACCGGCCCAGCGTGGTGTTCGCGTACACCGTGAAGGGGTGGGGGCTGCCGATCGCCGGCAACCCGCGCAACCACTCGGCGCTGCTCACCACCGAGCAGGTCGACGCGCTGCGCGCCGCGCACGGCCTGACGCCGGGGACCGAGTGGGACCGCCTCGACCCGGCGTCCCCGGCCGGCATCCGGGCCGGCGAGCGCCGGGAGGCGCTGTCCCGCGCGCCCCGCGAGCGGGCGCTGGAGGTCACCGTCCCGGAGACCACGCGGGTACGCGCCAACAAGCCCATCTCGACGCAGGAGGTCTTCGGCCGGGTGCTGGTCGAGTTGGCCCGCAACCCCGAGGTCGGCCGCTACCTGGTCACCACCGCGCCGGACGTGGCCACCTCCACGAACCTCGCCGGGTTCATCAACAAGACCGGCGTCTTCGCGCCCACCGAGCAGCGTTCCTGGACCGAGGACCGGATGCTGCGCTGGACGGAGAGCCCCGCCGGCCAGCACATCGAGCTGGGCATCTCGGAGATGAACCTGTTCCTGCTGCTCGGCCAGCTCGGCCTGGCCTGGGACCTGTCGGCCCAGCCGCTGCTGCCGGTCGGCACGGTCTACGACCCGTTCGTGCTGCGCGGGCTCGACGCGTTCCTCTACGGCACCTACTCGGGCTCCCGGTTCGTGGTCGCCGGCACCCCGTCGGGCATCACCCTCGCCCCCGAGGGCGGGGCGCACCAGTCGACCATCACCGCCTCGGTCGGCCTGGAGCTGCCGGGGGTGACGTTCCTCGAACCCGCGTACGCGGCCACGCTGGACTGGCTGCTCTGCGACGCGCTGGGCCGGATCGCCGGCGGATCGGCCCCGTCGGCGACGGCCGCGCCGGCCGAGGACGGGGCGTACTACTTCCGGCTCAGCACCCGCCCGATCGACCAGGCGCCCTTCGAGGCGGCCCGGGCCCGGCTCGGCGACGCGGTGCTGCGCCGGCAGGCGGTCGCCGGGGCGTACCGGCTGGTGGACGCCCACCAGGCGTACCCGCACCTGGCCGACGCCCCGGTCGTGCAGCTCGCCGCCTCCGGCGCGGTGCTGCCGGAGGTGCTCGTCGCGGCGGCGGAGCTGGCCGAGGAGGGCATCGCCGCGCACGTCGTCGACGTCACCTCGCTGGACCGCCTCTACCGGGCCTGGCAGCGCACCCTGCGCCAGGGCGTCCGCACGGCGACCGTGCCGAGCGTGCCCGGCGCGCTGCGTTCGGCGTTCGCCGACCGGGTGCCGGTGGTGACCGTGCACGACGCCGCCTCGCACGCGATGGCGTGGCTCGGCTCGGCGGTCGGCGCCCCGGCGGTGCCGCTCGGGGTGGACGAGTTCGGCCAGTCCGGCAGCGTCCACGAGCTGTACGAGCTGCACGACCTGCTGCCCGGCAGCATCGTCAACGCAGCCCTCGCCGCCCTGTCCCTGCGCTGAGCCGCGCCGGGACCGTCGCGGGGCCGTTGCGGGCCGTCGCTGGGTCGTTGCGGGGCGGTCGCTAGGCCGTCGTGGGGCCGGGAGGCGGTCCGGAGCCCCTGCCGAGGTTGCCGAGAGTAATCAGCGTCCGAGGTGGCGGAGCGTAACCGTCAGTGCGGGGCGACATGGCAGGTGTGCGCGCCCTTTGCTCTGCAGCCATATACGCAACACGCCTCTGAGCAGCGACGACGTCCGGAGCTTCGCTTGGTGAGCGGCAGCGTTTGGCTACGCCTGGTTACTGGCGCTTCGGTGGGTGCAGAGCAAAGCGTCGGAGGGCGAGGTTGGCTGCGGCGCGGAGGTCGCTACTCTACGCAACGGACCTTGAGTGGGCTGCCACACGTCGGAGACCAGGGCAACCGAGCGGGGCCACCGACAGACGGCCGATCAGGGCGTCCGGGCAGGGCGGCACGGAAGCAGGGCGGCGCGGCCGAGGATCAGGGCGGTGTGGGTCAGCGGGTCGGGGTGGGGGTGACGGGGGCCGGGACGCCCACCTTCGGGTTCTCCACGATGTGCCGCTCCAGGTTCACCTGCGCCTGGCCGGTGCCGCCCACGGTGATGTCGTCGTACGCCTGGAGCAGCTTGTCCTTGTCGAAGTAGAGGACGCTCATCGACAACGGGGTGGGCTTCTCGCCCTCCAGACCACGCAGCCCGGCACCGCCCGTGGAGCCCTGCACCAGCAGCTGGGTCGGCATCTTCCCGGGCACCTCCGGCAGCTTCGACACCTGCCGACTGTGGGTGTGCCCGGCGAGCACCAGCGGGCAGGTGCCCGACAGCGGGCCGGCCGAGGCCGGGTCGTGCACCAGCGCGATGTTCACCGGCCGCGGCGAGCTGCGCACCGTGGCGGCGAGCTGGTCGCCGGCGCCGATCACCTGGTCGGCGACCTGCTTGGTGAGGCCGCTGCCCGCCGGCGAGGTGTTCTTGTCGGGCGTGAAGCGCGGGTCGCCGATGCCGGCGATGGTCAGCCCGGCGACCGTGGTGGTGGTGTTGTTGAGCACGATCGCGTTCGGCTGGCGGGCCACCGCCGCCGCCGTCCGGCCCGAGTCGTGGTTGCCGCGGATGTAGACGTACGGCTTCTTGAGCAGGCCGATCGAGCCGACGAACGAGGCCTCCGGCTCGCTGCCCCAGTCGGTGATGTCCCCGGTGTCGATCACCACGTCGATGCCGAACTGCTCCACGACGGTGCGGATGAGCTGCCAGCCGGTCGGGTTGAGGTGCATGTCGGAGACGTGCAGCACCCGGGTCGTGCCGGGGGCCGGCTCGTAGACCGGCAGCGACGACACAGTGGTGTAGAGCTGGCTGACGTTGCCGACGATGTGCTGGAGCTGCTCGGCGTAGCGGGTGTAGTCGTTGGCGATCCGGCGGGCGTCGCCGACGATCGCGGGGGCGTTGACCAGCAGTCCCTCGTAGCGTGGCTCCTCGATGGCCTGCGGCCGCAGGGTCGCCGCGGCGGCGCCGAGGCCGCCGGCGGTGATCACCAGCGCCAGCCCGCCGGCCCAGGCCGCCCGGCGGGCGTCGCGGAAGACCAGCAGGGCCAGCAGCAGGGTCACCAGCACGGCCGACGCGAGCGTACGCAGACCGAGCCGCATCACCCCCTCGCGGACGTCGTCGACGGCGGTCTGGCTCGCCCGGTTGATGCTGGCCGGGTCGTCGATCAGCGCCTGGACGCGGCTCTGGTCCAGCGCGCCCAGCTCGACCGTCAGGTGCGTCGGCCCGTCGTGGCTGTCGAGCAGCAACGCGCCCAGCGGCGGGATGTCGACGGTGGTGCTGCCGCTGACGGCCGGGGCCACCGTGAGGTCCGCCTGGAACGGGCCGATGTCGGTGCTCACCCGGCCGCCGGCGAGCACGCCGACGACCACCCCGACCAGGGCGACGACCAGGACCGCCAGCGTCACCCCGGCCGCACGGAGCGCGCGCCGGCCGGCCCGGTCGGGGCCGCCCCGGCGGGCACCACCGGTCACCGGGGCGTCCTCGTCCCGGTGCTCGTGCTGCTCGTTCTCCTGCCCGTCCATGTTGAGATTCTGACCTGCCCAGTGAGGGATCTTGGTAAACCCGGCGGAGCCGGTCGGGTCAGCTCCGGCCGGCTCCGCCGTCGGCGAAGACCAGTCGCAGCAGCCGGTCGTCCTCGGGCGCGGGGTCGCCCCGCCCGTCGTGGTTGGAGGTGCTCACCCAGATCGAGCCGTCGGGCGCGGCGGCCACGGCCCGCAGCCGCCCGAACCGCCCGGTCAGCAGCTCGCGCGGCTGGCCGAGCACCGTGCCGGTGTCGGTCAGCTCGACCAGCCACAGCCGCTCGCCGCGCAGGCACGCGGTGACCAGCAGCCGGTCCGCGGCGGTCAGCCCGGAGCAGGAGGCGTCCGACGTCGGCCACTGGGTGATCGGGTTGACGTAGCGCTTGTCGTCGTCGCGCCCCTCGACCTGCGGCCAGCCGTAGTTGCGCCCCTTGGTGACCTGGTTGATCTCGTCCCAGGTGTTCTGGCCGAATTCGACGGCGTACATCCGTTTGCCCGGGTCCCAGGCGAGCCCCTGGACGTTGCGGTGGCCGAGGGACCACACCGGGGAGTTCGGGAACGGGTTGCCGGGCGCGGGCTTGCCGTCCCTGGTGATCCGCAGGATCTTCCCGCCGAGGCGCTTGACGTCCTGCGCCTGCGGCCGGTCGCCGGCGTCGCCGGTGCTCGCGTAGAGCAGGCCGTCCGGGCCGAAGGCGAGGCCGCCACCGTTGTGGATGCCCGCCTTGGGGATGCCGGTGAGGATTGGGGTGGGCGTGCCGCCGAGCTCCAGCCGGGCGATCCGGTTGTCGCGCTGCGTGGTGTAGTAGACGAAGACCGACTTGTCGCGCTGGTAGTCGGGGGAGACGGCGATGCCCATCAGCCCGCCCTCGCCGGACGCGGCCACGTCGGGGACGGTCTGCACCGGGGTGACCTTCAGCCCGTCGGGCCCCGACTCGGGGCCGACCCGCAGGATCCGGCCGCTGTCTCGCTCCGTGACCAGCGCGGCGCCGTCGGGCAGGAAGGCGATGCCCCACGGCACCCGCAGGCCCTTGGCCAGCACGGTGGTGACCACCTCACTGCCGGCGCCGCCGGCGCTCGCCGTCGTCGAGGGGGTCGGGAAGGTCGGCGGCTCGCCGGCCGGGTCCGGCTCGGGCTCGCCGAAGCTGCAACCGGCGGTCGCGAGCAGCAGCGCCGCGCACGACGCCGCCAGGGCCGCCCGGAGGCGGCGGGTGCGAGGGTACGGGGGACGGGCGCTCACCCGGCCCAGGGTAGCCCGCCGGGGCGCCGTACCGGGGCCGACGGATCGGACCGGGTGCCGCGATCCGCCCCGCCCGGCCGGCGGCCCGGCCGGGGGCCTATCGTCGGCGGGCGTGAAGGTATGGATCCCGCACGAGTCCGGCCGCGCGCTCCTCGGGGAGCTGCCCCGGGACATCACCGTCGAGGTGGTCGAGGACCCCGCCCGGCTCCCCTCGGCGGCGGCCGGCGTCCGGTTCTGGGTGCCGCCGTTCCTGGCCGGCGGCGACGCCACCGCGCTGCTGGGCGAGCTGCCCGACCTGGCGGTGGTGCAGCTCCTCTCCGCCGGGGCGGACGCCTGGGCCGGCCGGATCCCGGAGGGGGTGACGCTCTGCGACGCCCGGGGCGTGCACGATCCGTCCACCGCCGAGTGGGTGGTCGCGGCGATCCTGTCCCAGCTGCGGGCCTTCCCGGCCCTGGCCCGGGCGCAGGCCCGGCGCGAGTGGGCGTACGCGGAGGTGGCCCCCACCGACGAGCTGGCCGGCAAGCGGGTGCTGATCGTCGGGGCGGGCTCGATCGGCGCGGCGGTGCGGGACCGGCTCGCGCCGTTCGAGGTGAGCTTCACCCTGGTGGCCCGGACCGCCCGCCCGGGGCAGGGGGTGCACGGCGTCGAGGAGCTGCCGGGCCTGCTGCCCGAGGCCGACGTGGTGGTGCTGCTGGTGCCGCTGACCGAGCAGACCCGGGGTCTGGTCGACGAGAAGTTTCTCGCGGCGATGCGGGACGGCGCGCTGCTGGTGAACGCCGCGCGCGGGCCGGTGGCCCGCACCGAGGCGCTCGTCGCCGAGCTGCGGACCGGCCGGATCTCGGCCGCGCTGGACGTCACCGACCCGGAGCCGCTGCCCGCCGACCACCCGCTGTGGGCGATGCCGAACGTGCTGCTCACCCCGCACGTGGCGGGCTCGGTGCGCGGCCTGCTGCCGCGCGCGTACCGGCTGGTCGGGGAGCAGGTCCGGCGGTTCGCGGCCGGCGAGCCGCTGGTGAACGCGGTCGTGGACGGCTACTGACCGGCGCCGGCGCCGGGGCGGCGGGTCAGCCGGCCGCGTCGGGCAGGGTCTGGCCGGTGGCCTCGACCAGCCGCGGCAGGTCGGCGCCGCGGACGGCCGGCAGCAGCACCGCCTGGCCGTCGTCGAGTCGGGCCACCGCCCGGCCCCGTGCGTCCGGGGCCAGCTCCACGACCCGGTCCCAGCTGATCCGGCGCTGCCCGACCAGCGCCCGCAGGCGCAGCTCGCGGGCGTCCACGTCGGTGCCGGCCCGCCACGCCCAGACCCCGACGGCGAGCGGGACGAGCAGCACCGGCAGCAGGTACCACCGGGCGCCGGCCAACGGCAGGGCGCCGATGAAGGCGATGATCGCGGCGGCCAGGATCGCCTGGTTGTGCCGGAAGCGGACGGTGCCGGAGCTGCTCACCCCCCGATGATCCCACCCCCGCCGCCCCCGGTACGCGCCGGGCGGCGCCGGGCTCCACCCGACGGCCGGCAGTGACGAGGACCACTGTCGCCTCGGCGTCACCGCGTGCCTGCGCGCTCGTTGGCGATAGATGGGCAGCGGACCCACCTCGTTCCGGCGCCCCGCACCGCCGCACCGCCCGTGCCCCCTCACGAAGGCGACCGCCGTGCCCCTCGCGTACCCGTCCCACGCCCGCGCCCGCCGTCCGGCCGTGCCGGAGACCCTCGTCCTCGCCGCCGTCGCGCTGCTCCTGCTCGCCGGCGCGACCGGCCGGATGCCGGCACCGGCCGTCGTGGCGCTGGCGGGCGCCGCCGGCTCCGCGCTGGCCGGCGCGCGGCTGTCCCGGCTGGCCGTCGGCCCGCCCACGTCGGCGCCCAGCCGTTCCCGGGCGGCCCGCTGCCGCACGGCGCTGCCCCGTCGCGTCGCCGTGCTGCTCGACGCCGCCGTGGTGACGGCGGGGCTGGCCGCCGCCGTCCTCCCGCTCGCCGACCCCCGCCACCGGCCCGCCGTCGCCGTGGCGGGGCTGGTCGTCGCCGCCCCGCTCTTCGCCGCCGGGCTGCCTTCGCGGGCGCGGACGCCGCACCCGGCCACCCGGGTCCGGCTGCGGCGGGCCCTCGACGCGACCGCCGCCGGCCTCGGGCTGGTCCTCGCCGGTTGGCTGCTGCTGCCCCGCGACCGCCTCGACCCGCCGGCCCGGCTCGCGGCGGCGGTGGCCCTCGGCGGGCTCGCGATCGCGGTGCTCACGGCGCTGACCGGGCCGCACCGGCGCTCCGGCGCCGCCCGGTGCCGGGGCGGCGCGGCGCTCACCCTGCTCGGGTTGGTGGCGCTGGCCGCGCTTCCGGTCGGGACGTCGCCGGTCTGGGCGGCGCTGTTGGCCGTACCCCCGCTGGTGGGCGGGGTGCTGCTGACCGCGGCGGGGGCGCGGTGGGCGGCCCGGCCGCAGCCCGACCCGTCGGCCCTGCCCACCCTCGTGTGGCCCCGGGCGGTGGTCCCGGCCGCCGCGGCCGTGGCGGCGACCGGCTGGGAGCTCCGCTCCGACGGGCCGCCGGACCTCACCGCCGTGCTGCTCGCGCTCGCGGTCGCGCCGCCGCTCGTGCTCCGCGACCTGCTCCGGGCGGGCGAACCGCTACCGCCGGCCCCCGCCGCCGCCCCGCCGGCGCGCGCGGAGGCGCCGGCGCGCGCGGACGCCGCGGCGACCTGCGCCGAGGCGGCGCCGGCCCGCGTCGACACCATGCCGACCTGCGCCGAGGCGGCACCGGCCCGGCACCGCTCGCCCGGAACCGGCCGATCCGGCGGGCCGGCGGGCCGCGCCGAGCTGCTGCGGGCCCTCGCCGCGCTGCGGGACGCACCGTCCCCCTGCGGCGCGCTGCTCGTCGTCGACCTGCACATCCCCGGCGCCACCGCCGAGGGGCCCGGCGACGCCGCCCGGGAGGCCGTGACGGCCGAGGTCGCCCGTCGCGTCCGCGCCGTCGTCGGCCCCGGGGACCTGCTCGCCGACCTCACCGCCGCCGGCTTCGCGGTGGTCACCGGGACCGGCCCCGTGCTGGCGTACGCGCTGGGCACCCGGCTGCTCGCCGCGCTCACCCAGCCCTACCAGGTGCCGGGCGGGGTGCTGCGGCTGCGGGCCAGCATCGGGCTGGCCGAGGTCGCCGGCACCGCCCCGGAGGACGTGCTGCGCCAGGCCGACCTGGCCCGGCGGCGGGCCGTGCAGCTCGGCCGGGACCGGGTCGAGTGGTACGACGCCTACCTGGAGGAGCAGCTCGTCCGCCGGCTGGACCTGGAGCGGGAGCTGCCCGGGGCGGTCGCGCGGGGCGAGCTGGACCTCGTCTACCAGCCGGTGCTCGACCTGGCCGACCGGCAGCCCGTCGGCACGGAGGCGCTGCTGCGCTGGCGCAGCCCGGTCCTCGGCACGGTGCTCCCGGCCGAGTTCCTGCCGGTGGCGGAGGACCTCGACATCGTGGGCGAGCTGGGCTGCTGGGTGCTGGACCGGGCCTGCCGGCAGCTCGCCGCCTGGTCGGCGGGGAGCCGGCGGCTCTGGATGGCGGTCAACGTGACCGTCCGGGAGCTGGCCGCGCCCGACTTCGTGCCCCGCACGGCGGCGGTGCTGGACGCGTACGGGGTGCCGCCCGACCGCCTGGTGGTCGAGGTGGCGGAGCCGAGGGTAGCCGGCGAGCTGCCGACCGTGGTGGCCCGGCTGGCCGGGCTCCGGTCACTGGGCATCCGCACCGCGCTGGACGACTTCCGGGCCGAGCACGCCTCGCTCGCCCAGCTCCGCCGGCTGCCGATCGACCTGCTCAAGGTCGGCCCGCAGCTGGTGGACCCGGCGGACCCGCAGCGCCCGCTGATCGACGTGGTGGTGGCCGTGGGGGACCGGTTGGGGTTGGACATCGTGGTGGAGGAGCTGGAGTCGCCGGGCCTGGTCGACGGCGCGCGCCGGGCCGGCTGCCGCTACGGGCAGGGCTTCGCGCTGGCCCGCCCGGCCACCGCGGAGCGGGTGGAGGCGTACTTCGAGGAGTTCCCGTCGGCGTCGCGCTAGATGTACTGCCTACGTCGTGTCGTCACACGACCTCAACCAAGGTCGCTGGGCAGTACAGCTAGACCTGGCGACCCGCGCCGGCCGCGTTCCCGCCGCGCGTCCTTCCGCACCTTCCGGCAGGGAGTTGAAGGATTTCGCAAGTGCTAAAGTCTTCATGTCTGGTTGCGGTTGAGAGGGAGGCTGGCATGTCGGTACCGCTCTATCAGGCGAAGGCGGAGCTGTTCCGCACCCTCGGCCACCCGGTGCGGATCCGGGTGCTGGAGCTGCTCCAGGACGGGCCGAAGCCCGTTCGCGACTTGCTGGCGGCGATCGACGTCGAGGCGTCGAACCTGTCCCAGCAACTCGCGGTGCTCCGCCGGACCGGCATGGTCACCTCCAGCCGCGACGGCGCCCTAGTCGTCTACGCGCTCAGCACCCCGGACGTGGTCGACCTGCTGGCCGCAGGCCGCCGCATCCTCGGCGCAGTCCTCACCGACCGCGACGCGCTGCTGAACGAGCTGCGGGCCGACGGGCGGGACCGGTGAGCCGGACACTGTCGTTGCGCGAGCGGTTTGTCGGGCTGTTGCCGCGGCGCGCCGACTGGCTGGCGGTGCGCCGCGCACCCCGGCGCGACCTGCTCGCCGGGCTGACCGTGGCGGTGGTGGCGCTGCCGCTGGCGCTGGCCTTCGGTGTCACCTCCGGGCTCGGGGCCCAGGCCGGCCTGGTGACGGCGGTGGTGGCCGGCGCGGTCGCGGCGGTCTTCGGCGGCTCCCACCTCCAGGTTTCCGGGCCGACCGGGGCGATGACCGTGGTGCTGGTGCCGGTGGTCCAGCAGTTCGGCGCCACCGGGGTGCTGATGGTCGGGGCGCTGGCCGGGCTGGTGCTGATCGCGCTGGCCCTCGCCCGCCTCGGCCGGTACGTGCACTACCTGCCCGTCCCCGTGATCGAGGGGTTCACCGCCGGAATCGCGGTGGTCATCGCCCTGCAACAGGTGCCGGCCGCGCTGGGGGTGGCCGACGCGCACGGTGACCGCGTCTGGGCCGTGGCCGCCGACGCGGTCACCCGGTTCGTCGCGGACCCACGGCCGGTCCCGGTCGCTGTGGCCCTCGGCGTCGCGGCGGTTATGCTGCTCGGCGCCCGGTGGCGTCCCGGCTGGCCGTTCTCCCTGCTCGGCGTGGCCGCCGCGACCGTCCTGGCCGAGACCACCCCGGTCGAGCTCGCCCGCATCGGCGCCCTGCCCGCCGGCCTGCCCGCGCCCTCGCTGGGCTTTCTCGACCTCGACGCCGTCGGGGTCCTGCTGCCCTCGGCCCTCGCGGTCGCGGCGCTGGCCGCCCTGGAGAGCCTGCTCTCCGCCACCGTGGCCGACGGGATGACCATCGGCCAGCGCCACGATCCCGATCGCGAGCTGTTCGGTCAGGGGCTGGCCAACCTCGCCGCCCCGGCGTTCGGCGGGATCCCGGCCACCGCCGCCATCGCCCGTACGGCGGTGAACGTGCGCGCCGGCGCGGGCTCGAAGCTGGCCGCGCTCACCCACGCCGTCGCCCTCGCCGGGATCGTGCTGGCCGCCGCGCCGCTGGTCGGCCGGATCCCGCTCGCCGCCCTGGCCGGCGTCCTGCTGGCCACCACCGTCCGGATGGTCGAGGCCGGGTCGCTCTGGGCGCTGGCCCGTGCCACCCGGGGCGACGCCCTCGTGCTGGTGCTCACCTTCGCGGTCACGGTGGCGCTGGACCTGGTCACCGCCGTGGCGGTCGGGGTGGGCGTGGCGATCGTGATCGCCCTGCGCGCGGTGGCCCGCACGGCGCGGGTGGAACGGGTTCCGCTCGACCCCGGCGAGCACAGCGCCGAGGAGCGGGCCCTGCTCGCCGACCACATCGTGGCCTACCGGCTGGACGGCCCGCTCTTCTTCGCCGCCGCGCACAGCTTCCTGCTCCAGCTCTCCGACGTCGCCGACGTGCGCGTGGTCATCCTGCGGATGTCCCGGGTGTCCGCCCTGGACGCCACCGGTGCGCAGGTGCTCGGCGACGCCATCCTCCGGCTCCAGGAGCGCGGCATCACCGTGCTGCTCTCCGGCATCGCCCCCGGCCACGACCAGATGCTCGCCACCCTCGGCGTCGCCGCGCGGTTGCGCCGCGACGGGCTGGTCTTCCCAGACACCCCGGCCGCCATCCGCCACGCCCGCGAGCTGGCTCTCGCCTCGGCCCACTGAGGCGGTCGGGACCACGGACGGGCGATGGCTGACCGTCCCCCGGAGCGACACGGTCTGCCGCCGACCCGGGGGATTCCTCCCTGTCCGCCGTCCCCGCTGCTGCGGCGGCCGTCGATGGCATCGTGGGGAAGGCTGAAGTGGATTGGGTTGCGGTGGGGCACCAGCTTGGCGTGCCATTCACAGCGGTACGCCGTGCCGTCCAGATGGACCGTTCGCTCACTCATCAGCTTCGCACTGCCGCGGCTGTTGGGCTCTCCGGAGAGAGACCGACCCCGAAATGGCCGAACTCCATCGCCACGCCCCACAGGTTGTGCGGCTCGGTCTCCTGGCTGGCGTCCTCGATCTCAGGGCCGATGGCCTCGCCCTCGAAGAGTTCCTCCGTCGCCGCGTCGGGCGTCTCGACTACCATCCGCGAGCCCTGCTCCTTCAGTCTGCGAGCCCTGCTCCTTCAGTCTGATTGACGGCGATGGTAACCGACGGAATGTGCCCTCTCACTCCGGGACGCGGCGGTAGGCGCCGTCGCTGGCCGAGGTCGCCATCGAGGCGTACGCGCGCAGCGCCGCGGACACCGGCCGCTGCCGGTCGACCGGGGTGTACGGCCGGTCGCGCTTCTCCTGGGCGACCCGGCGGGCCTGGAGCACGTCCTCCGGCACGTCCAGCTCGATCGAGCGGCCCGGGATGTCGATGACGATCTCGTCGCCGGGCTCGACGAGGGCGATCAGCCCGCCGGAGGCGGCCTCGGGGGAGACGTGCCCGATGGAGAGGCCGGAGGTGCCGCCGGAGAAGCGCCCGTCGGTGAGCAGCGCGCAGGCCCGGCCCAGCCCCCGGCCCTTCAGGAAGGAGGTGGGGTAGAGCATCTCCTGCATCCCGGGGCCGCCCTTCGGCCCCTCGTAGCGGATCACCACCACGTCGCCGGCGACGACCTCCTTGGCGAGGATCGCCGACACGGCGTCGTCCTGGGACTCGTAGACCTTGGCGGGGCCGCGGAAGGTCAGGCACTCCTCGGGCACCCCGGCGGTCTTCACCACGCAGCCGTCCGGGGCCAGGTTGCCGTGCAGGATGGCCAGCCCGCCGTCGGCGCTGTAGGCGTGGGCGAGGTCCCGGACGCAGCCGTCGGCCGCGTCGGTGTCCAGCGACGACCAGCGGTTGGTGGTGGAGAACGGCTCGGTGGTGCGCACCCCGCCGGGCGCGGCGTGGAACAGTTCGACCGCCTCCGGCGTCGGCGAGCCGCCCCGGACGTCCCAGTCCGCCAGCCAGCGCTCCAGGCTGGGGGAGTGCACCGCGTGCACGTCCCGGTGGAGCAGGCCGGCCCGGTCCAGCTCGCCGAGGATGGCCGGGATGCCGCCGGCCCGGTGCACGTCCTCCATGTGGTACTGCGGGGAGTTCGGCGCGACCTTGGCCAGGCAGGGCACCCGGCGGGAGATCGCGTCGATGTCGGCGACGTCGAAGTCCAGCTCGGCCTCGCGGGCGGCGGCGAGCAGGTGCAGGATCGTGTTGGTCGACCCGCCCATCGCCACGTCCAGGGCGACGGCGTTCTCGAACGCGGCCCGGTTGGCGATCGCGCGGGGCAGCACGGAGGCGTCGTCGCCGTCGTACCACCGCTTGGCGATCTCCACGGCGGTGCGGCCGGCCTCGACGAAGAGCGACCGGCGCGCGGCGTGGGTGGCCAGCGTCGAGCCGTTGCCCGGCAGGGCCAGCCCGATCGCCTCGGTGAGGCAGTTCATCGAGTTGGCGGTGAACATGCCGGAGCAGGAGCCGCAGGTCGGGCAGGCGGACCGCTCGATGGCGTCGAGCTGGTCCTCGGTCACGGCCTCGTTGGAGGCCGCGACCATCGCGTCGATCAGGTCGATCTTGGAGTGCACCACGCCCTCGATCGCCACCGTCTTGCCGGCCTCCATCGGCCCGCCGGAGACGAAGACGGTCGGGATGTTCAGCCGCAGCGCGGCCAGCAGCATGCCCGGGGTGATCTTGTCGCAGTTGGAGATGCAGACCAGGGCGTCGGCGCAGTGCGCGTTGACCATGTACTCGACGGCGTCGGCGATCAACTCCCGGCTGGGCAGGGAGTAGAGCATGCCGCCGTGGCCCATGGCGATGCCGTCGTCCACCGCGATGGTGTTGAACTCGCGGCCCACCCCGCCGGCCTCGGCCACCGCCTCGGCGACCAGGCCGCCGAGGTCCTTGAGGTGCACGTGACCGGGTACGAACTGGGTGAAGCTGTTGGCGATGGCGACGATCGGCTTGCCGAAGTCGTCGTCGGTCATCCCGGTGGCCCGCCACAGGGCCCGGGCGCCGGCCATCGTCCGACCGTGCGTGGAGGTCTTCGACCGCAGCTCAGGCATGCCTACCAGTGTTGCACCGCCGCCGGAGCACCCGCCGGGGGCGCGCGCCGTGTCCCAAAGGATGCACACCCGGGGCCCCGCGCGGGACCCTCATCCGGCACAGTTGGGGACGTGCATCTCCCCCCGGGCATGGTCGCGGCAGCGGTGCTGTGCGGGCTGGTCGCGGCGGCGGCCGGCGCGCTGTCGGCAGCCGACGCCCGGCGGCGGTCCGGGCCGCACCGGCAGGCGCACGCGCTGCTCGCCGCGGCGTCCGCGGTGGCGCTGGCCGGCCTGCTGGTCGGGATCGCCGTGACGTTCGCCGCCGCCGGGCACGGGGCGCACGGGCCGGACCGGCGTACGGGCTGGGCCACCGTCGTCGCGGTCGGCACGACGGTCAGCGGGCTGCTCTTCGCCGCGGGGCTGCTCCGGCTGCCCGGCGTGGCCGCGTCGGGGGCGGCCACGGTGCGGCTGGCGCTCGACGGCCTGGTGCTGGCGGCCGCGTTCTGGTTCGTCGGCTGGGTGCTGTTCTCCGAGCCCACCCGGCTGCTCGGCGACGCCACCCCGCTGGCCTGCCCGCCGATCCTGCTGGCCACGGTCAGCGCGGCCCTGACCGCCGGGACCGCCCTCGTCGTGGCGTTCCGCGCCCCGCCCCCGCGCCGGTTCCTCGCCGGTCTCGGCGCCGGGGCCACCATGGTGACCTGCGGCGGGCTCGGCGTCGCCACCGGCCTCTGCCAGGCCGGGCCGGAAGTGGCGCTGGCCGGGGCGGGAGCGCTCGCCGCCGGCCTGGGCGCCGCCGCGCTGGCCGCCCGGCGGGTGGACCCGGCCGGCCAGGCCGACCTCGACCTGATCCGCCGCGACGGCGACCACGCGTTCGTCCCGATGTTCGCGATGGCCGCCTCGGCGATGTACCACCTCCTCCAGGACGGCCGGTTCGACGCGCTCGGCATCGTCGCCGGCAGCGTCGAGGGCTTCGCCCTGGTGACCCGGCAGTACCTGACGCTGCACGACGTGCGCGGCTACGCCCGGCGGCTCGTGGAGCGCGAGGCGCACTTCCGTGAGTTGGCCCACACCGACCCGCTGACCGGCCTGGCCAACCGGCGGGGGCTGCTGCGGGCGCTGCACCGCTGCGCCGAGGCCGGCACGCCCTGCGTGCTGCTCGGCCTCGACCTCGACGGCTTCAAGAACGTCAACGACATGCGCGGCCACGACGTCGGCGACGCGGTGCTGGCCGAGGTGGGCCGGCGGCTGCGCGGCAACCTGCGCCCCGGCGACGTGGCGGCCCGGCTCGGCGGCGACGAGTTCGCGGTGCTGATGCACGGCTGCCCGGCCGACGCGGACCGGGTCGCCGAGCGCCTGCTCGGCGTGCTCGGCCGCGCCTACGACCAGCCCGAGGGGCCGGTCTTCCTCTCGGTGAGCATCGGGTTGGCGGGCTGGGCCGGGGAGCCCGACGTGGAGCTGCTGCAGCGCCACGCCGACCTGGCGCTGCGCTACGCCAAGCAGCGCGGCAAGAACCGGATCGAGCGCTACGACGCCGCGTACGACCAGTTGCTGCGCCGGCGCACCACGCTCGAACACGAGCTGCGCGGCGCGATCGAGCGCGACGAGCTGCGGCTGGTGTTCCAGCCGGTGGCCTCGCTGCCCTCGGTGCGCCCGGTCGGCGCGGAGGCGCTGCTGCGCTGGCACCACCCGGCGCTGGGCAACGTCCGCCCCGACGAGTTCATCCCGCTGGCCGAGGAGTGCGGGATGATCGCCAAGCTGGGCGCCTGGGTGCTGCACCAGGCCTGCTACCAGCTCTCCCGCTGGCTGGCCGACGGCCACGACGTCTGGGTCTCCGTCAACGTCTCGCCGCGCGAGCTGCACGCCCCGGAGTACGTGGTCCAGGTCGCCGAGGCGCTGCGCGTCCACCACGTGCCGCCGCAGCGGCTGGTGCTGGAGGTCACCGAGCACGCCGTCGCGACCGACCTGGACGAGCTGATCCGGCGGCTGACCGCGCTGCGGCTGACCGGCGTCCGGATCGCGCTGGACGACTTCGGCGCCGGCTACTCCTCGCTGGGGCAGCTGCGGCGCCTGCCGATCGACATCCTCAAGATCGACCACAGCCTGGTCGCCGAGCACGAGCCGGTGCGGCCGGTGGGCCGGGACGGCCCGGCCTTCGCGCCGATGGTCGACATCGTCATGCGGCTCGGTCACCAGCTCGGCCTGGAGGTCATCGCCGAGGGGGTGACCACGCGCACCGAGCTGGCCGCCGTGGTCGCCGCCGGCTGTCGCTTCGGCCAGGGCGCGTTGTCCGGCTGGGGCGTCCCGGCCGAGCACCTGGGGGCGATGCTGGAGGCGGCCACGTCCCCCGGCGCCCGGCCGGCCCCCGCCCCGGCCCCGCCCGTGTCGCCGCCCCGGCGGCTGCCGACGGCCCCCACCTCCGTCTCGCCGGCCCCGCCGTCCCGGCGGCTGCCGACGGTGCCCGCCCCGCGCCCGCCCGAGCCCGAGTCCGGGCAGGTGGAGCGGGGTGCGCAGGCCCCTCGGACGGGTGAATCTCCACACTCCGTTAACCAACATGTGGGATCAGTTGACTCATCGCGTGAGATGCGTCAGGCTTGACCGCATGTCGTCGTACCGGTCGCTGCGAGTACTTACCTGAGCGCACTCTCCCTGTCGAGAGTGCGCCGGCCCCGTGCAACCTGCACGAGGGCTTTTTTGTTGCCGTCGAACCCATCGACGGGGGCCCCGTGCCCCGCGTCACACCGCTCGAACAGCCGCACCCACTCCAGCCGAGGGGCTGAACCGCAATGACGAGACCCACGCCAGAGACACTCGCCCACTCCGCCCGGCGCGCCCGCCCGGCCGCCGAGCCCGCGACCGACGCCGACCACGCCGGCGCCACCCGCGCCGCGGCCACCTCGGCCGTCCCGGGGGTACGCACACCCGCCACGGCCCAGGTCTCCGGAGCCGGCTCGCTCGTGCGGTCCCTCGAGGCGCTCGGCGTCGACGTCGTCTTCGGCATCCCGGGCGGCGCGATCCTGCCGGCGTACGACCCGCTCTACGACTCCACGGTCCGGCACATCCTGGTCCGCCACGAGCAGGGCGCCGGGCACGCGGCGACCGGCTACGCCCAGGCGACCGGCCGGGTCGGCGTGTGCATGGCCACCTCCGGCCCCGGCGCGACGAACCTGGTCACCCCGATCGCCGACGCGTACATGGACTCGGTGCCGATGGTGGCGATCACCGGCCAGGTCGCGCGGCCGGCGATCGGCACGGACGCCTTCCAGGAGGCGGACATCCAGGGCATCACGCTGCCGATCACCAAGCACAACTTCCTCGTGCAGAACGCCGAGGAGATCCCGCGGGTGCTGGCCGAGGCGTTCCACCTGGCCGCCACCGGCCGGCCCGGGCCGGTCCTGGTCGACATCCCCAAGGACGTCCTCCAGGCGCCCACCACCTTCACCTGGCCGCCGACGCTGGACCTGCCGGGCTACCGGCCGACCCTGCACCCGCACGGCAAGCAGATCCGCGAGGCGGCCCGGCTGATGACCTCCGCCCGCCGTCCGGTGCTCTACGTCGGCGGCGGCGTGCTCAAGGCCGGCGCCACCGAGGGGCTGCGCCGGCTGGCCGAGCTGACCGGGATTCCGGTGGTCACCACGCTGATGGCGCTGGGCGCGTTCCCCGACTCGCACCCGCAGCACCTGGGCATGCCCGGCATGCACGGCACGGTCGCCGCCGTCTACGGATTGCAGAAGGCCGACCTGATCGTGGCCCTGGGCGCGCGCTTCGACGACCGGGTCACCGGCAAGCTGGACTCGTTCGCCCCGGACGCGACGGTGGTGCACGCCGACATCGACCCGGCCGAGATCGGGAAGAACCGGCACGCCGACGTCCCGATCGTCGGGGACGCCCGGCACGTCATCGACGAGCTGGTCGCGGCGGTGACCACCGAGCAGTCGGCCGGCCACCGCGCCGACACCGCCGACTGGTGGACCCAGCTCGACGACCTGCGCCGGCGCTACCCGCTGGGCTACGAGGAGCCGGCCGACGGCACCCTCTCCCCGCAGTACGTGATCAAGCGGCTCGGCGAGATCGCCGGCCCGGACGCGATCTACGTCGCCGGGGTCGGGCAGCACCAGATGTGGGCCTCCCAGTTCATCTCGTACGAGAAGCCGTACACCTGGCTGAACTCCGGCGGCCTCGGCACGATGGGCTACGCGGTGCCGGCGGCGATGGGTGCCAAGGTCGGCAAGCCGGACACGGTGGTCTGGGCGGTCGACGGCGACGGCTGCTTCCAGATGACCAACCAGGAGTTGGCCACCTGCGCGCTGGAGGGCATCCCGGTCAAGATCGCCCTGATCAACAACGGCAACCTCGGCATGGTGCGGCAGTGGCAGACCCTGTTCTACGGGGAGCGCTACTCCAACACCGATCTCGGCACCCACAAGCACCGGATCCCCGACTTCGTGAAGCTCGCCGAGGCGCTCGGCTGCGTCGGCCTGCGCTGCGAGAACGCGGAGGACGTCGACAGGACCATCGAGGCCGCGATGGCCATCAACGACGCCCCGGTGGTCATCGACTTCGTGGTCGGCAAGGACGCCATGGTGTGGCCGATGGTCGCCGCCGGCACCAGCAACGACGAGATCATGTTCGCCCGGGGCGTCCGCCCCGCCTTCGACGAGGACGAACTCTGACCATGAGCGAGCGAATCATCCGGTTCCGCCCCCACCCGCGTCAGGACGCGACCGTGCGCAGCGAGGTCGTGGCATGACGATGCACACCCTGTCCGTGCTGGTGGAGAACAAGCCGGGCGTCCTGGCCCGGGTCTCCGGCCTGTTCTCCCGGCGCGGCTTCAACATCGACAGCCTCGCCGTCGGCGAGACCGAGAACCCGGACGTCTCCCGGATCACCATCGTGGTCAACGCCGAGTCGTCCCCGCTGGAGCAGGTGACGAAGCAGCTCAACAAGCTGGTCAACGTGCTCAAGATCGTCGAGCTGGACCCGCAGGTCTCGGTCGCCCGGGAACTGCTCCTGGTCAAGGTGCGCGCCGACCGCGCGGCCCGGGCCCAGGTCCTGGAGACGGTCGGCCTGTTCCGGGCCCGGGTGGTCGACGTGGCACCGGACACGCTGACCATCGAGGCCACCGGCACGCCGGACAAGCTCGATGCGCTGCTGCGCGACCTCGAGCCCTTCGGCATCAAGGAGATGGTCCAGTCGGGGCTGGTGGCGATCGGGCGCGGCTCGCGTTCCATCACCGCCGGGCCCGCGCTCCGGGCCGCCTGACCCCGGCCGCCCACGCGGCGCGCCGCCTGACCCGCCCCACCTGGCCGGCGCGGCGCGCCGCCGGAACCGCCATTCGCACAGATCCACGACGGGCCGCCCGGGCCGCCGTACGAAAGGGAAAATCATGAGCGTTGAGGTGTACTACGACGACGACGCCGACCTGGGCCTGATCCAGGGCCGGAAGGTCGCCGTGATCGGCTACGGCAGCCAGGGCCACGCGCACGCGCTGTCGCTGCGCGACTCCGGCGTCGACGTGGTGATCGGTCTGCCGGAGGGCTCCAAGAGCCGGGCCAAGGCGGAGGAGCAGGGCCTGCGGGTGGTCACGCCCGCCGAGGCGGCGGCCGAGGCCGACGTCATCATGATCCTGGCGCCGGACACGGCCCAGCGCCGCCTCTACGCCGACTCGATCGCGCCGAACCTGAAGCCGGGCAAGGCCCTCTTCTTCGGCCACGGCTTCAACATCCGCTACGGCCTGATCAAGCCGCCGGCCGACGTCGACGTGGCGATGGTCGCCCCGAAGGGCCCCGGTCACCTCGTGCGCCGCCAGTACGCCGACGGCAAGGGCGTGCCCTGCCTGGTCGCCGTCGAGCAGGACGCCAGCGGCAACGCGCTCGCCCTGGCCCTGTCGTACGCCAAGGGCATCGGCGGCACCCGGGCCGGCGTGATCAAGACCACCTTCACCGAGGAGACCGAGACCGACCTCTTCGGCGAGCAGGCGGTGCTCTGCGGTGGTGCGGCGGCACTCGTGCAGACCGGCTTCGAGGTGCTCACCGAGGCGGGCTACGCCCCCGAGGTGGCGTACTTCGAGTGCCTGCACGAGCTGAAGCTCATCGTCGACCTCATGTACGAGGGCGGCATCGCCAAGATGCGCTACAGCATCTCGGACACGGCCGAGTACGGCGACCTCTCCCGCGGGCCGCGCGTCATCGACGCCCGGGTCAAGGAGGAGATGCGCAAGATCCTCAGCGAGGTCCAGTCCGGCGAGTTCGCCCGGGAGTGGGTCACCGAGGACGAGGCCGGCCGGCCGAACTTCAGCAAGTGGCAGGCCGAGGGCGCGGCGCACCCGATCGAGGAGACCGGTCGCAAGCTGCGCGGCATGATGAGCTGGGTCGACCGCCCGATCACCGAGACCGCCTGACGAACACCCCCGGCGGCCCGGCCCGGGCGCTCTCCCCGGCGCCCGGCCGGGCCGCCTCCTTTCCGCCACCCACCGACACCGCTCGCCGCGCCGACGCCATCCGGCCGATCCGAGCCGGAGCCACCCGCCCCGAACGGGACCTCGCCCGCCTCGCCGAGGCGGCGCGGGCGCCCCGTCGTGCGCCGTTCACCGGCAGGTCGTCGCCCGTTGTGAGGGCACTCACCCCACGGTCCGGGACATGCCGGCCGGCCGGCCCCCTACGATCGCGGGTAGGTGCGTAGCCGGCACCTGACGGCCATGGCACGGATCAGTGCAGGGCGCAGCGCGGCGTCCCGCAGCCCGGCCTACCGCTCTGACGACAACTACGAGGACCAATGACTCCTGTCGTACTGATCGCCGAAGAACTCGCTCCCGCCGCCATCGAGGTGCTCGCCCACGACTTCGACGTCCGCCACGTCGACGGCACCGACCGTCCGGCCCTGCTTTCGGCGCTCTCCGAGGCCGACGCCGTCATCGTGCGCAGCGCCACCCAGATCGACGCCGAGGCGATCGCCGCCGCGCCGCGGCTGAAGGTCGTCGCCCGGGCGGGCGTGGGCCTGGACAACGTCGAGGTGCCGGCCGCCACCGCGCGGGGCGTCATGGTCGTCAACGCCCCCACCTCCAACATCGTCTCCGCCGCCGAGCAGGCCGTCGCCCTCCTGCTGGCCGTGGCCCGCAACACCGCCAGCGCCAGCGCCGCGCTGAAGGCGGGGGAGTGGAAGCGGTCGAAGTACACCGGCGTGGAGATCCAGGGCAAGACCGTCGGCGTGGTCGGGCTCGGCCGCATCGGCGTGCTCTTCGCGCAGCGGATCGCCGCCTTCGGCACCCGGCTGATCGCGTACGACCCGTACATCCAGCCGGCCCGCGCCGCCCAGCTCGGCGTCCGCCTGGTGGGCCTGGAGGAGCTGCTGCGGGAGAGCGACTTCATCTCCATCCACCTGCCGAAGACCCCGGAGACCGTCGGCCTGATCGGTGAGAAGGAGCTGGCCGTCGTCAAGCCCGGCGTCCGGATCGTCAACGCCGCCCGCGGCGGGCTGGTCGACGAGCAGGCCCTGGCTGACGCCATCGCCGAGGGCCGGGTCGCCGGCGCGGGCGTGGACGTCTACGCCAAGGAGCCCTGCACCTCCTCGCCGCTGTTCGCCTTCGACAACGTGGTGGCCACCCCGCACCTGGGCGCCTCCACCGCCGAGGCGCAGGACAAGGCCGGTCTGGCCGTGGCCAAGAGCGTCAAGCTGGCGCTCCAGGGCGAGTTCGTGCCGGACGCGGTCAACGTGCAGGCCGGCGGCGTCGTCGCCGAGGACGTCCGGCCGCTGCTGCCGCTGGCCGAGAAGCTCGGCCGGGCCTTCACCGCCGTCGCGGGCGGGGTCGCCGCCAGCGTCACCGTCGAGGTGCGTGGCGAGATCGTCAACCACGACGTGTCGGTGCTCAAGCTCGCCGCCACCAAGGGGCTGTTCAGCTCGGTGGTCGAGGAGCAGGTGACCTACGTCAACGCCCCGCACCTGGCGGCCGAGCGCGGCGTCGAGGTCACCCTGGTCACCCAGGCCGAGACGGTCGACCACCCCAACCTGGTCACCGTCCGGGGCGCGCTGCCCGACGGGCGTACGGTCAGCGTCTCCGGCACGGTCACCCAGGCGGGCACGCGGGACGTCCTTAAGCTGACCGAGGTGGACGGCTTCGACGTGGAGATCGGCGCGGAGGGCATCCTCGTCTTCCTCCGCTACGTCGACCGGCCGGGCGTCGTGGGCACCGTCGGCACCCTGCTCGGCGAGGCCGGCATCAACATCGCGGCGATGCAGGTGGCCCGCCGGGAGGCCGGCGGCGAGACGCTGATGACCCTCACGGTGGACCAGGCGCTCGGCGCGGACCTGCTCACCTCCGCGGCGGACTCGATCGGGGCGGTCGCGGCCAGCGCCGCCGACCTG
Organism: Micromonospora sp. NPDC049139; assembly: GCF_055586845.1. Taxonomy (NCBI): domain Bacteria; kingdom Bacillati; phylum Actinomycetota; class Actinomycetes; order Micromonosporales; family Micromonosporaceae; genus Micromonospora; species Micromonospora sp. NPDC049139. Next base: position 83,498 of record NZ_JBVJHK010000003.1, read on the forward strand.
CGCGACGAGTGACCTGACGCACGACGACGGGGGCCCGGCGATTCCGCCGGGCCCTTCGTCGTCCGCCGGGCGGCGGGCCCGTCGTCGCGTGCGGACCGCTCCGGGCGGCGGCGGGCCCTTCGTCGTCCGTTCGACGGTCAGCCGGCGGCGGGGGGCGTCGTGATGCCGGGCGGTATCGCGGCGATGCAGGACGTGACCGACCCGGACCGCCAGTTCAGCCGGGTAGGCGCGCCGGCGGCGGGTAGACCGAGCCGTCCTGGGCGTCGAAGAGCATCAGGTCGTGCTCGCCGGCCAGCCGCTCGATGTCGAGCAGCACCTGGTCCGGGCAGGTCGGGTGCAGGTTCAGCTCGACGTGGTCGTTCGCCGCGTGCAGCGGCGCCACCGCCCACGGGGTGTCCCGCCCGGCGGGCCGGTCCGGATAGCTTCTGGTGATCGCCCGGTAGAACGCCACCACCCGCGGGTCCGGGTGGCGTTCGACGTGCTGCCCCTGCCGGCAGCGCCGCACCGCGGCCCGCACGTCCTCGGGTGTTGCCCCGTCCGCCAGGGCCCACACGCTCAGATCGAAACTCACGGCGGACAGCGTGCCATCCGCCGTTCAGCCTGTCGAAATCGCCCCGCCGATGGGCCTTTCCGTGCCGCGACGGTCCGGTGTGGAGACCCTTGCGTCGAGTTACGTCGATTCGCTAGCGTACCGGTGCGGTCACTGGCCGAGCTCGCGGCGTAGGCCCGTCTTCGGGTGGCGAGGTCGACGTCCGGCCGACCGGCCCGCACCCCTCGATTGCGCGAGCCACGCGCACTCGTCGCTGACCGGCCCTCACGGTCGTTGCCGAGACCGTGGGGGCCGATCGCGCATGCCGGGCCCCCGCATCGCCCGCCGCCGCGCGGCACCCGACCGCACGGCACCGGCCGGCGTCTCGGCGACGCTCCACACCGGTCGCCGGCTCGGCGCCCGCACCGTCCGGCGGCTCAGCGGCGGTGGGCGAAGAGCGCGCGGTAGTCCGACCCGTTGCGGAACCAGACGAGACCGGCCGGCCCGGCGGCGTAGAGCGCGGTGGCGTAGGCGTCGGCGACGGCGAGGTCGGGGCCGACCACCGTCGCGGCGACCAACTGCTCGGCCGGCTCGCCCGTGTGCGGGTCCACCACGTGTCCCTGCCGGCCGCTCACCCCGGACGTGCCGACCGCACCCGCCGTCATCTCCAGCACCAGCGGCGCGCGGTGCCGATCCGTCGGGTGGTGCACCGCCACCCGCCACGGGCCGCCGTGCGCCGCGTGCCCGCGTACGACCAGGTCGGCGCCGGTGAGCACGGCGTAGTCGTGGATGCCCGCGGCGCGCAGCCGGGCGGCGGCACGCTCGACCGCCCACCCGCCGAGCAGGCCGCCCGGGTCGAAGCCGCCGGGCACCGCCCAGGCGTCGAACCAGCCGTCGGTGGCCGCCCGCATCGCCGCGCAGCGGTCGACCAGGTCGGCCAGCGGCGGGTACGACTCGGGGCTGATCTCGCCGCGGCGCAGCCGGGAGACCAGGCTCTCGGGCCGGCTCGGGCCGTACGTGAGGTCGATGGCCCGCAGTTCCGCCACCGCGTCGCGCAGCGCGTCCCCGACGCCGCGGCGGCCCAGCCACTCGGGCGCGTTGAGCAGCAGCGAGTATTCCGCCGTCGAGGTCCGCACGGTGTGCTGGACGGCGATCCGGTCGCCGGTGGCCGCGCCGGGGCGGTCGACGCGGTGGCTGCGGGCGCCGAGGCGCAGGTCAGGCCGGCGGGGCTGGAAGGCCGGCTGGTCCACCCAGCGGGTCCGTGGCTGCTGGTCGATCCGCATGACAGTGCTCCCTCGCTGCCGGCGGGCCGCGTCGTCGCGGTGCCGTCGCGGGCCCCCGTGACCCGCTCGTCACCACGCTAGGCAGCGGAGATGACCCCACCATGAATGTCACCTGAGAGCATCCTGTGCATCTCGGTTTCCCGAATCGTGGAACCTTCGTACCGGGAGGCGGGACAGCGGCGTACGGTCAGACGTAACGGCGAGGCGAAGGAGCGCAGGACGTGGCACGGATCGCGGTGGTGGCCGGGGACGGGATCGGACCCGAGGTGGTCGCGCAGGCCCGCAAGGTCATCGACGCCGTGCTCCCGGGGGTGGAGGCTACCGAATACGACCTCGGCGCCGCCCGCTGGCACCGCACCGGCGAGGTGCTGCCCGACTCGGTGCTGGACGAGTTGGCCGGGCACGACGCCATCCTGCTCGGTGCGGTCGGCGACCCCACCGTGCCGCCGGGCGTGCTGGAGCGGGGCCTGCTGCTCAAGCTGCGGTTCGCCTTCGACCAGTACGTCAACCTGCGTCCGGCGCGGCTCTGGCCCGGCGTGGCCGGGCCACTGGCCAGCGTCAAGCCCGGCGAGGTCGACCTGGTGGTGGTGCGCGAGGGCACCGAGGGCCTGTACGCGGGCGCTGGTGGCGCGCTGCACCGCGGCACCCCCGCCGAGGTCGCCACCGAGGAGAGCCTGAACACGCGGCACGGGGTGGAGCGGGTGATCCGCGACGCCTTCGCCCGCGCCACGCGCCGCGAGCGGCGCAAGGTCACCCTGGTGCACAAGACCAACGTGCTCACCCACGCCGGCTCGCTGTGGGCGCGCGCGTTCGAGGCCGTCGCCGCCGAGCACCCCGACGTGACCACGGAATACCAGCACGTAGACGCCGCCGCGATGTTCCTGGTCACCCAGCCCCAGCGCTACGACGTGGTGGTCACCGACAACCTGTTCGGCGACATCCTCACCGACATCGCCGCGGCGGTCACCGGCGGGATCGGGCTGGCGGCCAGCGGCAGCATCAACCCCGAGGGGGCCTACCCCTCGATGTTCGAGCCGGTACACGGCTCCGCGCCGGACATCGCCGGGCGCGGCGTGGCCGACCCGGTCGCGGCCGTGCTCTCGGCCGCGTTGCTGCTCGACCAGCTCGGGCACGCCGACGCCGCGGCCCGCGTCACCGCCGCGGTCGGCACGGAGCTGGCCGGCCGGGCCCCGGGCGTACCGCTGCGCACCGAGGAGGTCGGCGACCGGCTGGCCGGGTACGCCGCCTCCTGAAGCCGGCGGGCCCGCCCCACCGGGGCGCCCCTTCCCGTCCGCCGCCCCTCCGCCGCCACGGGCGCCGCGGCGGGTCACCCGTCCGGCGCCGTCGATGCGCCGGGCGTAGCTACCCCCTGAACGACCGTTCGGGGTAAGTTTCTCGCACCATATTTTTCGGCATGCGGACCCGTGTGCCGTCCGTCCCCAGGGAGGTCAGCGCGATGAGCGGTGGTGACAAGCTCGACTTCGAGATCCGTCCGAATCCCGCGCCGGTATCCGTCGCCGACCGGGCCGCCCTGCTGGCCAACCCCGGGTTCGGCCGGGTCTTCACCGACCACATGGTCACCATCCGCTACGCCGACGGCAAGGGCTGGTACGACGCCCGGGTCGAGGCGCGCGCGCCGATCCCGATGGACCCGGCCGCCGCGGTCCTGCACTACGCGCAGGAGATCTTCGAGGGCCTGAAGGCGTACCGGACGCCCGACGGCGGGGTCACCATGTTCCGGCCGGAGGCCAACGGCGCCCGGTTCGCCGCCTCCGCCCGGCGGATGGCGATGCCGCCGCTGCCCGAGGAGGCGTTCGTCGACTCGCTGCGCCGGCTCGTCGAGATCGACCGGGACTGGATTCCCGAGGGCGAGGACGGCAGCCTCTACCTGCGTCCGTTCATGTTCGCCAGCGAGGTGTTCCTCGGCGTCCGCCCGGCCAACGAATACCTCTACGTGGTGATCGCCTCGCCGGTCGGCGCGTACTTCTCGGGTGGGGTCAAGCCGGTGACGGTCTGGGTCTCTCCGGACTACACCCGGGCCGCCCCCGGGGGCACCGGCGCGGCGAAGTGCGGCGGCAACTACGCCGCCTCGCTGGTGGCCCAGGCCGAGGCGATCGAGCACGGCTGCGACCAGGTGGTCTTCCTCGACGCGGTCGAGCGCCGCTACGTCGACGAGCTGGGCGGCATGAACGTGTTCTTCGTCTACGACGACGGCACCGTGGTCACCCCGCCGCTGACCGGCACGATCCTGCCCGGCATCACCCGGGAGTCGGTGCTCGAGCTGGCCGCCGGCGCGGGGCACCGGATCGAGGAGCGGCCGGTGAGCTTCGCCGACTGGCAGGCCGACGCGGCCAGCGGCCGGCTCCGCGAGGTGTTCGCCTGCGGCACCGCCGCCGTGATCACCCCGATCGGGCAGGTGCGCTTCCCCGACGGCGAGTTCCTGGTCGGCGACGGCGGGCCCGGCCGGGTCACCATGACCCTGCGCCAGCAGCTCGTCGACCTCCAGCGGGGCATGGCCGACGACCCGCACGGCTGGGTCCGGCGCATCCTCTGACCCGTACGCGCGACCGACGCCGCCCCCGCGCCGCCCTCGGCGCGGGGGCGGCGTCGTCCGTGCCCACCCCACCCCACCCCACCCGATCCCACCCCCGCCACCCCGCCCCCGCCACCCCGCCCCCGCCGCCCCGCCCTTGCCGCGTCGATCTTGCACTTTGTGCCCGGACAAATCAGGGCAGGTCGCGCATTCGGGGGGCACAAACTGCAAGATCGCGGGAGCGGGAGCGGGAGCGGGAGCGGGAGCGGGAGCGGGAGCGGGAGCGGGAGCGGGAGCGGGAGCGGGAGCGGGGGCGGGAGCGGGGCGGGGGCGGGTCAGGTCAGGAGGTGGGCGCGGAGGGCGGCGAGCTGGGCGTCGGTGACGCCGGCGTGGCGGAGGTAGCCCTCGACCGAGCCGTGGGCCGCCCGCAGCTCGGCGAGGAAGAGCGTCATGGCCTCGGCGGGGCAGGTCAGCACCGGCAGGGTGTGCCCCGCCTGCTGCCCGGTGGCCTCGAACCAGGCGCGGTACCGCTCGCCGGCCTCGGTGCTCAGCGCGTAGTCGGCGGCGATCTCGTCGTCGTCGACGCCGAGCACCGCGAGGGTGAGCCCACAGACGATGCCGGTGCGGTCCTTGCCGGCGACGCAGTGCACCACCACGGGGGCGTTGGCGCTGTCGGCGATCAGCCCGACGGCCTCGGCGAGCCCGGCCGTGCCGGTCTCCGCGAGGTCGGCGTACCGGTCGGCCAGGTAGCGGGCCAGGTCGGTGCCCGGCTGGTAGGGCCGCTCGCCCCACTCGGCGTGCTCGGGGTGGATGTTGCGCCAGGTCAGGCCGTCGAAGTGGGGGATCCGGCCGTCGCGTTCCACCTCGTAGGGGCGGCGCAGGTCGATGACCGTGCGCACACCGAGGGCGGCGAACGCCTCCCGGTCGGCGTCGTCGATGCGGTGCGGCGAGTCGGAGCGGTAGAGCCGGCCCCGGCGGACGGTGCGCCCGTCACGGCCGGAGTGGCCGCCGACGTCGCGGAAGTTGAACATCGTGGCGAACGGGATCCTGCGGTTGACCTCGGTGGCGTCCACGCTGACACGGTAACGGCCTCCCGCGGCTGGCGGGAGACCGTCGCGCGCCGGTGACTACGGCTAGCGGGCGGTGCCGGGCGGGATCGCCGAGTACGTCTCGCCGTAGTAGCCGCCGAGCCGGTCCCGGTAGGTGGGGTCGGTGTCGGCGGTCTCGTCGTACTCCGGGGCGGCCTTGATCTGGTCCTTGCTCCGGTCGACGTGGACCTTGCGCTCGTCGTGGTCGACGTGGTTGACGGTGCCGGCCGGGATCATGACCTTCCGGCCGAAGATCCACGGGCCGGTGTCCACCACCAGGTAGCTGTCGTTGACCTCGTGGCTGGCATTGTCGATCTTGCCGATGCCGCCGTCGGTGGCCTCGACCTTGTAGCCGACCAGGTCGGCGTCGGCCACCCGCGCCGTGTCCCGGTAGCGCCACGGGTCGAACGTGCCGGCGGGCGCGCCGCCGGCGAACTCGCCCTGGCCGCCGTGGCGCACGGGGTCCGGGCTGCCGTGTGTGCTGTGCGGGTCGAGCCTGTCCATGTGACAACTCCTGCCCCGACTGTCGTCAGTCGTCTCGCCGGATCGAGTCCTCGTCCTGGGAGGAGCTACCCGGGCGGTCGCCGCCGGAAACGGCGGTGGGCCGGTGCCGAGGACGACGGTGGGCCGGCGCTGGAGACGACGGTGGGCCGGCGCCGTCGTGCGGCGCCGGCCCACCGGGGCGTACGGGTCAGGCGAGCGCGGCCTGGGCGTCCAGGGTGACCGCGGCGGCGTGCACGACGGCGGCGATGCGCAGCCCCTCGTGCACCTGCTCGCGGCTGAAGCCCGCGCCGCGCAGGGTCTTCTCGTGCGACTCCAGGCACACTCCGCAGCCGGTGATGGCCGAGACGGCCAGGCACCAGAGCTCGAAGTCGGCCTTCTCCACGCCCGGCTTGGCGATGATCTGCATCCGCAGCCGCGCCGGAATCGACTGGTACTGCTCGTCGCCGATCAGGTGCTTGGCCCGGTAGTAGACGTTGTTCATCGCCATGATCGCGGCGGCGCCCTTGGCCGCCTCGATCGCCTCCGGCCCGAGGTGGGTGGCCGCCTCGTCGGCGATCTCCCGCAGCACCACCGGGTTGCGCGCGGCGACGGCGCAGGCCAGGGCGGTGCCCCACGCCTGCTCCGGCTTCAGCGTGCTGGTGCCGATGGTGGAGCCGAGGTTGAGCTTGATGTCCTTGGCGTACTCCGGCAGAGCCGCCTTGACCGCGTCCAGACCCACGGTCAGGCCCCGGCGCCGGCGAGCAGCTTGGTGGCGTCCAGGGTCTCGCCGCCCTTGTTCCAGTTGCACGGGCAGAGCTCGTCGGTCTGCAGGGCGTCGAGCACCCGCAGCACCTCGGAGACGTTCCGGCCGACCGAACCGGCGGTCACCATGACGAACTGGATCTCGTTGTTCGGGTCGACGATGAAGGTCGCCCGCTGGGCCACGCCGTCCTCGCCGAGCACGCCGCAGGCGGCGGTCAGCTCGCGCTTGATGTCGCTGAGCATCGGGAACGGCAGCTCGCGCAGGTCCGGGTGGTCCTTGCGCCACGCGTAGTGGACGAACTCGTTGTCGACCGACACGCCGAGGACCTGGGCGTCCCGGTCGGCGAACTCGTCGTTCAGCCGCCCGAACTCGGCGATCTCCGTCGGGCAGACGAAGGTGAAGTCCTTCGGCCAGAAGAAGACGACCCGCCACTTGCCCTCGTGGGACTTGTGGTTGATCGTCTCGAACGCCTTCTCGGCGTCCAGCGACACGCAGGCGGTGAGTTCGTACTCGGGGAAGCGGTCACCGACAGTGAGCACAGGTCCTCCTTGACAGTGGCACGAGGCCGGTAAAACTGGATCGGTTCCAGATTCTTCCTCAGCGCTGTTTCCGCCTGGCGGCGGCCGGGTTGCTTGTGAAGTGGATCACCAGCTTCCGGTTCCGCCCGCGTGCTTGCGCCGGCCGGGGTGTCGCGACCCTCCGTCACCGTCCCGTCATGTGGACTATGCCTCCCAAAACCAGTGCTCGAGTGGCAGAGTGGCGATCGTGACCAGCACCCACCTGATTATTCGCACCTAGCGCGCCGGCCTCCCCTCCGCCGAGCGCGCAGACCTCCCGCATCCGCGGGGGGTCTTTTTGTTGCTCTCGAAAGGATCCCTGATGACCTTCCAGGTGTACGACACGACGCTGCGCGACGGTGCCCAGCGCGAGGGGCTCAGCTATTCGGTGGTCGACAAGCTCGCGGTGGCCCGGCTGCTCGACGAGTTCGGGGTCGGCTTCATCGAGGGCGGCTGGCCGGGCGCGGTGCCGAAGGACACGGAGTTCTTCCGCCGGGCGCGCAGCGAGCTGGACCTGAGACACGCGCTGCTGGTGGCGTTCGGGGCCACCCGCCGGGCCGGCGTGCAGGTCGCCGACGACCCGCAGGTGCGGGGTCTGCTCGACGCGCAGACCCCGGCGGTCGCCCTGGTCGCCAAGGCCGACCTGCGGCACGTCGAGCGGGCGCTGCGCACCACCGCCGGGGAGAACCTGGCGATGGTCCACGACACCGTGGCGCACCTGGTGGCGGAGGGTCGCCGGGTCTTCGTCGACGGCGAGCACTTCTTCGACGGCTACCGGTCCGACCCGGCGTACACGGCCTCCGTGGTGGAGACCGCACTCGCCGCCGGCGCCGAGCGGTTCGTGCTCTGCGACACCAACGGCGGCATGCTGCCCTCCCAGGTGAGCGCCGCCATCGCCGACCTGACCGCCCGGCTGGGCGTGAGCCCGGAGCTGCTCGGCATCCACTGCCAGAACGACACGGCCTGCGCCGTGGCGAACACGATCGCCGCCGTCGAGGCGGGGGTGCGGCACTTCCAGGGCACCGCGAACGGCTACGGCGAACGCCCCGGCAACGCCGACATCTTCGCCGTGGTCGCCAACCTCCAGCTCAAGCTCGGGCTGCCCGTCCTACCGGACGGCTGCCTGGGGCAGATGGTGCGGGTCTCCCACGCCATCGCCGAGATCGCCAACATCGCCCCCGACACCCACCAGGCATACGTCGGGGCCGCGGCCTTCGCCCACAAGGCGGGGCTGCACGCGAGCGCGATCAAGGTGGATCCGCTGCTCTACAACCACGTGGACCCACAGGTGGTGGGCAACGACATGCGGATCCTCGTCACCGAGATGGCCGGCCGGGCCAGCGTCGAGCTCAAGAGCCGCGAGCTGGGCCTGGACCTGGCCGGCCATCCGGAGGCGCTGTCCCGGGTGACCGGGCGGGTCAAGGAGCTGGAGGCCGACGGCTGGTCGTTCGAGGCCGCCGACGCCTCGTTCGAGCTGCTGGTCCGCGCCGAGCTGGACACCGCGCCGCCGAGGCCGTTCACGCTGGAGTCGTACCGGGTGCTGGTCGAGCACCGGGAGGACGGCGCGGTGGTCTCCGAGGCGACCGTCAAGATCCGCGTACGCGGGGAGCGGGTGATCGCCACCGCGGAGGGGAACGGCCCGGTCAACGCCCTGGACGAGGCGCTGCGGGCCGGGTTGGCCCGGCACTACCCGCAGCTGCGCGACTTCGAGCTGGCCGACTTCAAGGTGCGGATCCTGGAGGGCAGCAGCGGCACCGGAGCGGTGACGCGGGTGCTGCTGGAGACCGCCGACCGCAACGGCCGCGACTGGACCACGGTCGGCGTGCACCCCAACGTCGTCGAGGCGAGCTGGCACGCCCTCGTCGACGCCCTCACCTACGGCCTCGACCGCGCCCGGGTCTGAGGCGGCCCAGCCACCGCGTGGGCGCCGGCCACCGCAGCCGGCCCGGCGGGTCAGCCGGCCGGCAGGCGCAACTCGGCCAGGACGGCGCGGTGGTCGCTGCCCGGCACCCGGTGCACGGCCACCGCCCGTACGGCTATCCGGCGGTCGACCAGCACGTGGTCGATGGTCACCGGTGGGATCGGGTCGCCGTCGTAGGGGCCCCAGGTGCCGGTGAGACCGGCGCCGACCTCGTCGGCGGCGTCGACGTAGCCGGTGGCCAGCAGGGCGCGCAGCGGGGCGTGGTCGAGGGTGGCGTTGAAGTCGCCGGCCAGGATCCGCAGCGGCCCGTCCGGCGTCGCGGGCGGCTGCGCGGCCAGGTCGGTGCGCCAGTGGCCGACCTGGTCCACCGCGTACGGCGCCGCCGGGTGCGCCGACTCGACCCGCACCGGCGGCGCCCCGGGCACCGTCACCGTGCCGTATGCCTGGTCGAAGCCCCAACCGCCGCGATTGCGTCGGACGCCGCCCTCGTCGACCGGGAACCGGGCGTAGAGCCCGGAGCCGACCGTGCCCGGCTGCGGGTCGAGGTGCCGGTGGGGGAGCAGCCGGTCCAGGCCGAGTCGGTCCAGCTCCGCTCCGGCCCCGGGGGTGAACTCCTGCACGGTGAGCACGTCGACGCGGTGCCGCTCGACCAGGTCGACCAGCGCCCGCGCGTCGGCGGCCCCGGCGAGCAGGTTGGCGGTCAGCACCCGCACCGTCGGCCCCGCGGCCGAGGGCTGCCCGGCGGGCAGGGCCCGGGGCGCGACCACGGCCACCAGCGCCGTCGTGACCACCGCCGCGACCACCGCGGGCCACCGGCACCGCAGGGCGAGCGCGAGCACCAGCGGCAGCAGGCTCCCGGCGGCCACGTACGGGGTGAAGGCCAGCAGTTGGACCAGCGGCCCGTGGTCGAGGCCGGCCAGCCGCAGGGCTGCCCAGGCGACCCCGGGCGCGACGGCCGCCCAGCAGAGCGCGGTGCCCGATCGTCCCGCCCGGCTGCCCGTCGTCCGTTCCGCCGCCCCGGTGGTCATGGCCGGGCCTTGGCGATCATGGGCGCGCCTGGCGTGATCATGGCTGGAGAGTAGCCCGGCCCCCCGCGCGCCGCGGCCCCGTCGCCTCCGCCGCGCGCATTCGTGAATGCCGTGGCATTCGCTTTTCACAAATTGTCGGCGACTGTCGACCGTTTTGATGAAGCGTGATCAACTATTGACGTCCGGCTTTTTGTGGTGCTACGTTCCAGTGGGTTGAGACGTCGAAACTCTGAGTAGTAATGCCTGCTCAGGGCCGGTGAAAATCGTTGAGGCGACAACATCTAGGGTGCGGCCTGAAGTGCGGGCTTCCGGCGGTTGTCGCTCATTTTCCCGGCCCAAGAATGGAAATCTGCCGTCCCGTGACAGCGCGGGAACGGTCGAATTCGCACGGTCAACAAAAGGGAGACCCTGTCATGACCACACTCTTCCGACGCAAGGCGGTGGCGGTGGCCTTCGCCGCCCTGGCGCTCACCCTGGCCGGGGGCGGCATCGCCGTCGCCCAGCCGGCGGCGAAGGCGCCCGCCGAGGTCGCCCAGCCGTCCCTCCGTCAGCCGGGCGACGGCAGCCAGCCGGCGGTCACCCCCGCCGAGGCCCGCAAGGCCAAGGCCGCGCTGGCGCAGGGGCCGTCCACGCAGGCGACCGCGCCGGGCACCATCTCCTTCGCCGTCGTCAGCAGCGGTGGCACGCTGCTCCGCGGCTCGCCCGAGGCGGTCTCCGCCACCAGGTACGGCCCCGGGCAGTACCAGGTCCTGTTCAACTACAACGTCACCCTGAAGGGCTTCCACGCCACCATCGGCACCACCGACCCGTACAACGTGCCGCCGGGCGGGGAGATCTCGGTGGCGCCGCGGCTCCAGACGCCGAACGCGGTCTTCGTCCAGACCCGCAACTCGTCCGGCAGCCCGTCCGACCGGCCCTTCCACCTGACCATCACCAACTGACGCACCCGCTGACCCGCCGGCCCCCACCGCCCGTGGGGGCCGGCGCCACGCGGTGGGCCACCGGCGGGCGAGTCGGGCACGCGGGCGCCCCCCCGCCGGTGTGTGGCCGGCCGCGTCGTCGCTGCCGGCCCGGGAGGCTCGTCCCGGTTCGGGCCGGTAAGGACTGCCCCGGCGCTGATAATCCGACGTTTGTCCGAGGGCCGCCACGGGAAGCAAGCACCGTGACGGACATCTCGGACACCCTGGCCAGCGTGCCCAGCCCGGCCGATCCCGACGCGAGTTCGGCCGAGCTGGAACAGACCCTCTTCGAGGTCAAACGCGTGATCGTCGGGCAGGATCGGCTCGTCGAGCGCCTGCTCACCGCCCTCGTCGCCGACGGGCACTGCCTCCTGGAGGGCGTGCCCGGGGTGGCCAAGACCCTCGCCGCGCAGACCCTCGCCACCGTGGTCGGCGGCACCTTCTCCCGGATCCAGTTCACCCCCGACCTCGTCCCGTCGGACATCGTCGGCACCCGGATCTACCGGGCGTCGAAGGAGACCTTCGACATCGAGCTGGGCCCCGTCATGGCCAACCTGGTGCTCGCCGACGAGATCAACCGTGCCCCCGCCAAGGTGCAGTCCGCGTTGCTGGAGGCGATGGCGGAGCGCCAGGTCTCCATCGGCGGGCGCAGCTACCCCGTGCCCGACCCGTTCCTGGTGCTGGCCACCCAGAACCCGATCGAGTCCGAGGGGGTCTACCAACTGCCGGAGGCGCAGCGCGACCGGTTCCTGATGAAGATCGTGGTCGACTACCCGAGCGACGCCGACGAGCTGGCCATCCTCTACCGGATGAGCGCCGACCGGCCCACCGCCCGGCGGGTGCTCGACCCGCAGCGGCTGCGCGACCTCCAGGCCCGCGCCACCCACGTCTTCGTGCACCACGCCCTCGCCGAGTACGTCGTCCGGCTCATCCTCGCCACCCGCGACCCCGGCCGGTTCGGCCTGCCGGAGATCGCCCCGCTGCTCGCGTACGGGGCGAGCCCGCGGGCCACGCTCGGGCTGGTCGCCGCCGCCCGGGCCCAGGCGCTGCTGCGCGGCCGGGAGTACGTGCTGCCCGAGGACATCCGCGAGCTGGCCGTCGACGTGCTGGCCCACCGGCTGGTGCTCTCCTTCGACGCGGTCGCCGACGGGGTGTCCGCCGAGTCGCTGGTGCGCCGGCTGGTCGAGGCGGTGCCGCCGCCCCGCGTCGCCACCGGCCACCCCGAGTTCGCGACCGACCTGGCGGCGGCATGAGGTGGCGCGGGGCCACCTCGCCGGCGCCCGTGCCGGCCGACCCGGGGCTGGCCGACCTCGCCCCGGACCGGCGGCTGCGCCGGCTGGAACTGACCGTCACCCGGCGGCTCGACGGCCTGCTGCACGGCCGGTACCGCGGCCTGCTCCCCGGGCCGGGCAGCGAGCCGGCAGGCAGCCGGGAGTACCGCCCCGGTGAGGACGAGGTGCGCCGGATGGACTGGGCGGTGACCGCCCGGACCACAGTCCCGCACGTCCGCGAGGTCGACGCCGACCGGGAGCTGACCACCTGGCTGCTGGTGGACGCGAGCCCCAGCATGGAGTACGGCACCGCCGAGCTGGACAAACGCGAACTGGCCGTGGCGGCCGTGGCGGCGGTCGGCTTTCTCACCGCCGGGGTCGGCAACCGGCTCGGCGCGCAGGTGCTCGGCCCGGCCGGGCTGCGTCGCTTCCCGCCCCGCAGCGGGCGTACCCACCTGCTCGGGCTGCTGCGGGCCCTGTTGACCGCGCCGCGCACCAGCGCGTACGACGAGCGCCGCCCGCCGCCCGGCGGCCCCGACCTGGCCGACGGGCTGGCCGCCGTGCACCGGGTGGCGCTGCGGCGCGGCCTCGTGGTGGTGGTCTCGGACTTCCTCGACGGCCTGCCCGACGACCCCCGGCACGCGCCGGCCTGGGAGGCACCCCTGCGCCGGCTCGCCGTGCGGCACCAGGTGCTCGCCGTGCAGGTCACCGACCCGCGCGAACTGGAACTGCCGGACGTCGGCCTGATCACCCTGGCCGACCCGGAGACCGGCCGGACGCGGGAGGTGTGGACCGGCGACCCCCGCCTGCGCGAGCGGTACGCGGTCGCCGCCGCCGCCCAGCGCGACCAGGTGGGCCAGGCGCTGCGCCGCAGCGGGGCGACCCACCTGCCGCTGCGCACCGACCGCGACTGGAGCGCGGACATCGTGCGCCACGTGCACGCCCAGCGGCGGCTCGCGGCGGCCCCGGCCGGCGCAGCCCGGGGAGGTGCGGCGTGATCTGGCAGTCGCCCGTCCGGCTCTGGCTGCTGCTCGGGGTGCTCGCCCTGGCCGTCGGCTACCTGCTGGCGCAGCGCCGGCGCAGCCGGTACGCCGTCCGCTTCACCAACCTGCGGCTGCTCGACCGGGTCGCGCCGCAGCGGCCGACCTGGCGGCGGCACCTGCCGGCCGGGCTCTTCCTCGCCATGCTGGCGCTGCTGGTGGTCGGCTTCGCCCGGCCGACGGCGGAGGTGCGGGTCCCCCGCGAGCGGGCGACGGTGATGGTGGCCGTGGACGTCTCGACCTCGATGCTCGCCGGCGACGTGGAACCCGACCGGCTCAGCGCCGCCAAGGAGTCCGCCCGGCGCTTCGTCGACAGCCTGCCCGACGAGTTCAACGTCGGGTTGGTCGCCTTCGCGGGCAGCGCGGCGGTGCTGGTGCCGCCGAGCACCGACCGGGAGGCGTTGCACGAGGGGGTCGAGCGGCTGGTCGAGGGGGCCACCGGGGTGCAGGGCACGGCCATCGGCGAGGCCATCAGCACCTCGCTCGGCGCGGTGAAGGGCTTCGACAGCCAGGCGGCCAAGGACCCACCGCCGGCCCGGATCATCCTGCTCTCCGACGGCGCGAACACCTCCGGCATGGACCCGATGGAGGCGGCGGCCGACGCGGTGACCATGAAGGTGCCGGTGCACACCATCTCGTTCGGCACCCCCGGCGGCACCGTGGACCGGGGCGGCCGGCCGATCCAGGTGCCGGTGGACGGGCAGACCCTGCGCGCGGTCGCCGAGGAGACCGGGGGCGGGTTCCACGAGGCCCACACCAGCGACGAACTGCGCGCCGTCTACGACGACATCGGCACCTCGGTGGGCTACCGCACCGAACGGCAGGACGTCTCGGCCCGCTTCATCGGCCTGGGACTGGTGTTCGCGATGGGCGCCGCAGCCGGCTCGATGCGCTGGTTCTCCCGGCTGCCCTGACCCCGTACGGCCATCGTCGAGAAGAACACGTGAGGAGCGTACGCATGGCAGTGCAGACCGGGTTGGGCGAGCCGCGCGGCCCCTGGTTCATCTCGCCGGAGCTGGACCCGGACGGGCGGTCCCGGTGGGACGGGCCCGGGTCGGACCGTGGCCCGGCCGGACGGCGCCGGCACGGGCGGCTGCTGGCCGGGCTGGCGGTGGTGGCCCTGTCCACCGCCTCCGGCGCGGTGGCCGGCGGCGTGGTGGCCAGCCGGGACGGCGCGCCCGGCCCGGCGGCGGCCACGGCGGCCGCGGTCCCGGCGGAGCTGGTGACCGCGGCCGAGAAGACCGTGCCGGGGGTCGTCTCGGTGCTCGTGGGGGGCGGCGGCGGGGCCTCGGCGACCGGCTCCGGCTTCGCCGTCGACGACCAGCAGCACATCATCACCAACGACCACATCCTGGCGAAGGGGGGTGGCGGCTCGGTGACGGTGGAGCTGCCGGACGGGCGGCGGTTCGCCGCCGAGGTGGTCGGCCGGGAGCCGCGCAGCGACCTGGCGGTGCTCCGGGTGCCCCCGTCGGCCGGCCTGGCGGCGCTGCCGCTGGCCAAGCCGGGGTCGACCCGGGTCGGCGAGCCGGTGCTGGCGGTCGGCTCGCCGCTGGGGCTCGCGGGCACCGTCACCGCCGGCATCGTGAGCGCCCTGGACCGGGAGGTGCGCCTCGGCGACAACCGGCACACCGCGGTGCAGACCGACGCCTCGATCAACCCGGGCAACTCGGGCGGCCCGCTGGTCAACGCGCGCGGCGAGGTGGTGGGGGTGAACACCGCGATCGCCACCATCGACGGCAACGGCTCCATCGGGATCGGCTTCGCCATCCCCATCGAACAGGTGCAGAAGACCGCCGACACGATCATCGGAAAGGGCGGCTGAGCTGCCCTCATGCCCGCCGGAGACGGCGTGGGAACGTGAGAACTGTCGGATACCCGGCGCGGAATGATCGGACAATGGAAATATTACGCTGAGTGTGGATACTGGCGTGGGTGGAGCGTCCTGTCATCGTGGCCCTCCTGCTGGTGGGCCTGATCATCGGAACCGGTGTCGGGTCGGCGTACGCCCGGGCGCGACGCGGGTGGGCCGACTACCAGACCGTCAAGAAGACCGTGCCCGGTGCCCGGCGCACCGCGTGGCTGCTGATCAAGGTGGTCACCACGAAGATCGGGGTGATCGCCCTGCTGCTCGTCGGGGCGGTCGCGTACGCCGCCGTCGACTCCGACGCCGAGCCCGCGCCACCCGGCCCGACCCCGAGCCCGTCCGCCACCCCGAGCATCCGGCCGGGGCGTTAGCCTCGGGGTGTGGACGACGGACTGCGGGTGACCGACCGGTGGGTCGTCCCCGCCGCTGAGCTGCGGGAACGCTTCTCCCGCTCGTCCGGCCCCGGCGGCCAGGGCGTCAACACCACCGACTCCCGGGTCGAGCTGAGCTACGACCTGGGCGCCTCGCCCGGGGTGCCCGAACCGCTGCGGGCGCGGGCGCTGGACCGGCTCGCCGGTCGGCTCGTCGACGGCGTGCTGACCGTCACCGCCAGTGAACACCGGGCGCAGTTGGCCAACCGGGAGGCGGCCCGGGAACGGCTGGCCGCGCTGCTGCGCGAGGCGGCGGCCCCGCCACCCCCGCCCCGGCGGCCGACCCGGCCCTCGCGCGGCGCCAAGGAGCGCCGGCTGGCCGAGAAGAAGCGCCAGTCGCAGCGCAAGCGCGACCGCCGCGTCGACGGCGACTGACGGGCGACTGCGGCGACCGACGGGCAGGGGCGGCCGACGGGCCGGCGGGCCGCTACCGGCGGATCTACGCCGGCAGGGCGTCGACCGGCGGATCTACGCCGGCAGGGCGTCGAGCAGTCGGGCTCGCAGCACGGCGGCCCGGTCGGCGAACCCCCGCTGCGCGGCGGCGTACTCGGCCCGCCCCTCCGGGGTCTCCACCCGCACCGGTGGGTAGCCCAGGTCGGACAGGTCGTACGGGGAAGCGCGCATGTCCAGGGTGCGGATCTCCCTGGCCAGCTCGAAGCAGTCCGCGACGAGTTCGGCGGGCACGAGTGGCGACAGCTTGTACGCCCACTTGTAGAGGTCGCTGGGGAGCCTGCGGTCACGGCTCGATGATCTGGCCACCGACTATGCCGCTGGGCTCGTTACTCGATCGCAGTTTCTGACTGCATCCCAGACCATGCGCAGCCGGGTGGATGAGTTGGAGGATCAGCTATCCCAGTTGGGGAGTGACAGCGCCGTCAAGGGCGTCGCCGGGATGACGGACGAGCAGGTACGCCGTCACTGGGATGGGTTGGATGTAGACCGCAGGCGGTCCCTGATCCTCGCGGTTGTCGTGAGCTGCCGTCTCCGCCAGAAGGGGCGTGGCGTCCGCCGCACCGATGAGCGGCATGTCGATGTGTTGTTCAGGGCGGGAGACCCCGCGAAGGTTGCGAGCATCTGACCCGGGGAAGGAACCGAACCGGGGAGAGGGCCCCGAAGGGGCCCATCTTCGGGCTCCTGATCTTCGGGTTCTCCGCCGACATGAACACCAGGGAGCGCAGCGATCCTGTGGCGCGGACGCTTGGGGGTCATGCCTCCACCCTTGCCGGTGACTCCGCTCCCTCAAGCAGCGCCGCACACACATCGATCAACCGGGCGCGTAGTCGGCCCGCGCGCTGCGAGAACTCGCGTTGACGAGCGACGTACTCGGCCTTGCCCTCGGGTGTCTCGATGGCCACCGCCGGTTCTCCGTAGGAGGAGAAGTCGTACGGGGACGCCTGGATGTCGAGCAGCCGGATGTCCCTCGCCAACTCGAAGCAGTCGAGCGCCAGATCCCCCGGAACCGCAGGGCCCAGCTTGGTTGCCCACTTGTGGCAGTCCATCGAGGCATGCAAGCAGCCCGGCTGGTCAAGCTCTACCTGGCTCTCCCTCGTTGGTTGGAGCCGGTTGAGGCTGACCGCGTCAGGGGTGAAGAACCGGAACGCATCGAAGTGCGTGCAGCGGATCTGGTGAGACTCGACTACCGCGTCAGTTCCCTCTTGCCCAAGTCGCAAGGGGAGCGGATGCCGATGCTCACGTTGGCGATACACCATCGCCCACTCATGCAGGCCGAAGCAGCCAGTGAAGGCTGGTCGTGACGAGATGGCGGACAACAGTCGATGAATGAAGCGCACCGACTCAGCCCGGTCGGCGAGGAACGCTGCGATGTCGAAGCTCACGATCCCGTCCGCGTCCGTGGCATACCAACGCCACTGCTGGTGTGGGGCAGAGCCGTGCGGTCCCGGTTCCAAGGAGATGCCCACGCCGGGGTGCCACCGTCGGAGAACGGAGGGCCGGGTGCCGTAGTAGTCGTACAAGAAGTCATCGATCGCGTGGCGTTCCCTCGTGGCCTTGCGGGCGCGGTGGCCTGCGGTAAGGGAGTCGGCGCGCTTCTCGTGAGCTTCCAAGAGGGGAAGCCAGCTTGCGGCGGGGATGCTGGTCAACTGTACGGACCCTTGTTGTCCGCTTCGTGCATGGCCCACTCGTGCATCCCGAAACAGCCGAGGTGCGCCGGCCGGCCGGCGGTCGCCACCAGTAGCGCCCGGATCCACTCGACCGACTCGGCGCGCCGCGCGCGTACCCCCTCGGTGTCGAGGGTGACCCCGGCGGCGGTGGCGCGGTAGTCCCGGCCGAACTCGGCCGGGTCCGCGTCCCGCAGCGCCACCCCGGCCCCCGGGTGCCACCGGCGCAACTGGGCCGGGCGGTGCGAGTAGTAGGTGAAGAGGAAGTCCTCCACCGGGTGCTTCCCGCCCCCGCGGCGGCGTGCCAGATGCGGGGCGAGCCAGGCGTCGACCCGCTCCTCGTGCGCCCGGCGCCGGGCCCGCCAGCGCGCCGCGTCGAGCACGGCGGTCGGGGCGAGGGCGGCGGTCACGGAGCCAAGGGTACGACCGCCGCCCCGCCGCCGGTCAGGGCACGTCCACCCGGACCCCGGCGGAGAACACCCCGCTGCGCAGCTCCAACTGCTGCGGCGGCGCCTGCCCGTCGACCGTGAAGACCAGCGGCAGCACCGTCCGGCTGCCGCCCGCCAGCGGCTGGGCGAAGACGTCCCGGCCCTGGTTGGCGGCCCGGGTGGCCTGCTCGTCGGTGCTGACGAAGTTGCCGTCCGGCAGGTACGCCCGTTGCAGGCGGCCGTGCCAGCTCTGCTTCTCCGGGGTGAGGTTGCGCACCCCGACCGTGGCCTGGCACTGCCGCGCGCCGCGGCCCGGCTCGCACGCGACCCGGAAGACGGTGAACTCGAACGCCGACTCGCGCAGCGGCTCGCCGATCGCGCCGTTGGTGCCCCGGCCGATCCACGCGCCGCTGGTCGGCTGGCTGTCGGTGTCGATGGCCGCGACCTCCCGGGTGGCCGTCCAGGCGGCGGTGCCCACCGTGCCGGCCAGCACCGCGGCGGCCACCGGCACGATCAGCCAGCCGGACGGCGTGCGGCGGGTCTGCGCCGGCCGGGGCGTGGCGGGCCGCGGGTAGACGGTCCCCCGCCCGCCGGCCGAGAGGGCCGCGGCGACGGGCCGGCGGCGCCGCCGCCACGTCCAGATCCCGCCGAGCGCGAGCACCGCCACCGTGGCCAGCCCGGCCAGCAGCACGGGCGTCCGACGCCACACCGGCGTCTCCCGGGTCTCCTTCGCCGCCGCCGGCGCGGCCGCGTTCCAGGTCGCCGTCGCGCAGTCGTACGGCCGGCTGCCGTCGCGGGCGAAGGCGCAGGCCGGCGCGGTCAGCGGCCGGTCCGGGGCGGCGGTGGTCAGCGTCGTGCCCAGGGTGGTGGTGCTCCGGGCCGGCAGCTTGAGCTGCCAGGTCACCGCGGTGGCCGACTGGCCGGCGGTGCGGGTGGCCCGGCCGCCGGTGGTGATGGCGGTCGCCGAGGCGCCGGGCGGCAGCTCCTGCCGCACGGTGGTGTCCAGCGGCGTGTTGCCGGCGTTGCGGACCTGGATCCGGTAGCGCGGCGCCGGCGTGCTCTCCGGCGCCACCGCCACCGTGACCGGCGGCTTCGGCAGCGGCGGGGCGGCCCGGGTCGGGGTGGGCACCGCCGGTGGCACCGACGGCATCGCCGGCGCCGGGGTCGGCGCGGCCGCCGCCGGTGGTGGCTGCGCGGCCGCCGCGGGTGGTGCCGCCGTGGGCAGTGCCGGCACGGCGGCGAGGATGCCGAGGCAGTGGACGAACACTGCGAGGGCCCTGTGGTGTCGTGTCGATGCAGGCATACGAACGAACCTCCGGAGCCGACGCTAGGGGCGGGGCGACGCCGGGCGGGTACGAAGTCGCGAAGTCCGCCCCGGGACGCGGGACGTGGCGTAGGGTGCGCGGCCGGGCGGCGCGCCCGGGGTTGCGCGGGCCGGGTCGGTGCCAGGGTGCGACTGCCGGACGGCGCGCCTACGGTGCCGCGGGCCGGGCGGGGCGACGCCGCGCTGCCGTCCGCCGGCCGGGATCCGCCTGGACGGGGCGTGGCCTGGGCCGGGGTGCGAGTCGTCCGGGACTAGATTGGCCTGGTGCGTATCGCTCGTTTTGCTCATGCCAAGGGAATGTCGTTCGGGGTCGTCGAGGGCGAGCCGGAGGCGGGCCCGCAGGGCCTGACCGTCGCCGAGATCGAGGGCCACCCGTTCGGCCAGATCCAGTTCTCCGGCGCCCGCTGGGCGCTCTCCGACGTCCGGCTGCTCTCGCCGATCCTGCCCAGCAAGGTCGTCTGCGTCGGGCGCAACTACGCCGAGCACGCCGCCGAACACGGCACCGAGGTGCCGAAGGAGCCGCTGCTGTTCCTCAAGCCGTCCACGTCGGTGATCGGGCCCCGCGACGCGATCCGGCTGCCGATCTTCTCCAAGCAGGTCGAGCACGAGGCGGAGTTGGCGGTGGTGATCGGCGCGCCGGGCGCCCGGCGCGCCGACCGGGCCGCCGCGGAGCGGGCCATCTTCGGCTACACCTGCGCCAACGACGTCACGGCCCGGGATCTCCAGCGCTCCGACGGCCAGTGGACCCGCGCCAAGGGCTTCGACTCGTTCTGCCCGATCGGGCCGTGGATCACGACCGGGCTCGACGTGCGGGACCTGGAGGTCCGGTGTGAGGTGGGTCGCAATCCCGAGGAGATGGAGGTCCGCCAGCTCGGCCGTACGCGGGACATGGTCTTCGACGTGCCGGCCCTGGTGTCGTACGTCTCGCACGTGATGACGCTGCTCCCCGGCGACGTGGTGCTCACGGGCACGCCGGCGGGGGTTAGCCCGCTCACGGACGGGGATACGGTCACCGTGCGGATCGAGGGGATCGGGGAGCTGACCAATCCGGTGGTGCCCGTCGCCTGATCCGGGTCGAGGCCCGGTTTTCGCAGCTCAGAGGCGGTTCCGGGGGCTCGATTTGGCCTGTCGGCACCGGGAGGGTAAAGTTTGTTCCCGGCGCCGCAAGGGGCCAATGGGGTATGGGGTAATTGGCAGCCCGACTGATTCTGGTTCAGTTAGTCTAGGTTCGAGTCCTGGTACCCCAGCGCAGCCGAGGTTCGAGAGAGCCTCGGGCGCTGGATCTCGGTGGAGAGCAGCTCCGGTTCCCGTCAGGGGGTCGGAGGTTCTCTCTGATAGAGTCCAACAGCGCCGCTCGGGAGAGCGGTGCGGCAAGGAAGTTCTGGCCCCGTCGTCTAGCGGCCCAGGACGCCGCCCTCTCAAGGCGGTAGCGCCGGTTCGAATCCGGTCGGGGCTACAGCATGATCGGCCCGTCTCGCTCTGGTGAGGCGGGCCGTTTCGCATTCCCAGCCCGGTCCGGTGCCACCCGCCCGGCCTCCTGTGGTGCCGGCTCCCTGCGGCGGTCGCGGGTGCCGGTTCCCTGCGGCGATCGCGTGCCGGCGCCTGGCGTCACGGAGGCCCGCGCGCCCGCCCGACCCGGTGCCGGCTCCCTCAGGGGACGCCGCTAGACTACAGCGGCACCGCTCGTGAGGGCGGTGGAAGCAGGGAAAGTCTTGGCCCCGTCGTCTAGCGGCCCAGGACGCCGCCCTCTCAAGGCGGTAGCGCCGGTTCGAATCCGGTCGGGGCTACAACACGAATGGTCCGCCTCGCTCCGGCGAGGCGGACCATTTCGCTGTTCCAGGCCCCCCACCCGCTCCCCAGCCGGTCCGGCTCCCGGCCCCGGCCTCCCGCCCCGGCCTCCGGCTCCCGCCCCCGGCCCCTGGCGGCCCGCTCGGGCTCTCGGCACCGCCCGGCTCCCGGCGGCCCGCCCGCCTTCCGGATCTGGCCCCGGAAGGCCGCCGGCGGGGTGGGTCAGAGGCCGGAGAGGCGTTGACCGGCCCGGACGACGGCCATGGCGTGGCGTTCGCCGGGGCGGCGGCCGAGGCGCTCGATCGGGCCGGAGACGCTGATCGCGGCGATGACCCGGCCGGTGCGGTCGCGGATCGGCGCTGAGATGCTCGCCACACCGGCCTCCCGCTCGGCGACGCTCTGCGCCCAGCCACGGCGGCGTACCTCGGCGAGGGTGCGGCCGGTGAACTTCGACCGGGGCAGCAGCGGCATCACCGCCTCCGGCGGCTCCCACGCGAGCAGGATCTGGGCCGCCGAGCCGGCCGTCATCGGCAGCACCGAGCCGACCGGCACGGTGTCCCGCAGGCCGCTGGCCCGCTCGGCGGCGGCCACGCAGATCCGCTCGTCGGCGCGGCGCAGGTAGAGCTGCGCGCTCTCGCCGGTGGCGTCGCGCAGGGCGGCCAGCAGCGGCTCCGCCGCCGTCAGGAGCACGTCCGGCGCGGCGTTGGCGAGCTCACCCAGGCGCGGGCCGGGGCGCCAGCGGCCCTGGGTGTCCCGGACGAGCATCCGGTGGATCTCCAGCGCCTGCGCCAGCCGGTGCGCGGTCGCCCGGGGCAGCTTGGTGCGTTCAACGAGTTCGGCCAGGCTGGCGCCGTCGACGCAGGCGGCCAGAATGACCACCGCCTTGTCGAGAACGCCGACACCGCTCATACTGTGTCCCACAAGCCGAAATTTACCTCCCAGAATTTAGGATGTCCAGATGGTGGGAGTCACTACTACCGAGCCGAGGACCCTGGCCGAGAAGGTCTGGGACGCGCACGTCGTACGGTCCGCCGAGGGCGAGCCCGACCTGCTCTTCATCGACCTGCACCTGCTGCACGAGGTGACCAGCCCGCAGGCCTTCGACGGGCTGCGCCTCGCCGGCCGCCGGGTGCGCCGCACCGACCTCACGCTCGCGACAGAGGACCACAACACCCCGACCGGGTACGCCGACCCGTCGTTCCGGGAACGGCGTGGCGACCTGCTCACCATCGCCGACCCCACCTCGCGTACGCAGATCGAGACGCTGCGCCGCAACTGCGCCGAGTTCGGCGTGCGGCTGCACCCGCTGGGCGACGCCAACCAGGGCATCGTGCACGTCATCGGCCCGCAGCTCGGCGTCACCCAGCCCGGCATGACCATCGTGTGTGGCGATTCGCACACCGCCACCCACGGCGCGTTCGGGGCACTCGCGTTCGGCATCGGCACGAGCGAGGTCGAGCACGTGCTGGCCACCCAGACGCTGCCGCAGAGCCGGCCGAAGACCATGGCGGTGAACGTCACGGGGCAGCTCGCCCCCGGGGTCACCGCCAAGGACCTGGTGCTCGCGCTGATCGCCCAGGTCGGCACCGGCGGCGGTCGCGGCCACATCGTCGAGTACCGCGGCGAGGCGATCCGGTCGCTGTCCATGGAGGGGCGGATGACCATCGCCAACATGTCGATCGAGTGGGGCGCCAAGGCCGGCATGATCGCGCCCGACGAGACCACGTTCGCGTACCTGAAGGGGCGGCCGAACGCCCCGCAGGGCGCCGACTGGGACGCGGCGGTCGCCTACTGGCGGAGCCTGCCCACCGACGAGGGCGCGACCTTCGACGCCGAGGTGACCCTCGACGCCGGCGCGGTCACCCCGTTCGTCACCTGGGGCACCAACCCGGGTCAGGGCGCGCCGCTGGGCGCGGCGGTGCCGGACCCGGAGGAGTTCGCCACCGACGCCGAGCGGACCGCCGCGCGCCGCGCCCTGGAGTACATGGACCTGCGCCCCGGAACCCCGCTGCGCGACCTCGCGGTCGACGTGGTCTTCGTCGGCTCCTGCACCAACGGCCGGCTGGAGGACCTCCGGGCCGCCGCCGACGTGCTGCGCGGGCACCGGGTCGCCGACGGGGTGCGGATGCTCGTCGTGCCCGGCTCCGCCGCCGTCCGCGAGGCGGCCGAGGCGGAGGGGCTGGACAAGGTCTTCACCGACGCCGGGGCCGAGTGGCGCTTCGCCGGCTGCTCGATGTGCCTGGGCATGAACCCGGACACGCTCTCCCCGGGCCAGCGCTCCGCGTCCACCTCCAACCGCAACTTCGAGGGCCGCCAGGGCCGGGGCGGACGCACCCACCTGGTCTCCCCGCCGGTCGCCGCCGCCACCGCCGTGGCGGGCCGGCTGGCCGCTCCCGCCGACCTGTAGAAGGGCACACCGCAGATGGAAAGGTTCACCACCCACACCGGCACGGCCGTGCCGCTGCGCCGTTCCAACGTGGACACCGACCAGATCATCCCCGCCGTGTACCTCAAGCGGGTGACCCGGACCGGTTTCGCGGACGGCTTGTTCAGCGCCTGGCGCGAGGACCCCGAATTCGTGCTCAACGATGCAGCGTATTCCGGTTCGTCGATTCTCGTGACCGGTCCGGAGTTCGGCACCGGCTCCTCCCGGGAGCACGCCGTCTGGGCCCTGCGCGACTGGGGCTTCCGTGCCGTGATCTCCCCCCGCTTCGGCGACATCTTCCGGGGCAACGCGCTCAAGGAGGGGTTGCTCCCGGTCGAGTTGGAATTGAAAGCGGTCGAAGAGATCTGGGATCTCGTCGAGGCCGACCCGACCACCCCGGTCACCGTCGACCTGACCGCCCGGCAGGTCCGGGTCGGTGAGGCCACCTGGTCGTTCCCGCTCGACGACTTCAGCCGCTGGCGGCTGCTGGAGGGCTTGGACGACATTGGACTCACCCTCCGGCACGAGGCCGAGATCAGTGCCTTCGAGGCCACCCGGCCGCCGTTCCTGCCCTCGGTCGCATAGCCGTACGCCCGATCCCGCAGCGGTTTCCGCCCCCGCCGGTCTGACCGGTGGGGGCGAATCCGTTACGACACAAGGGCTTTTTTCCACCGAATGTTTGTGTCCCGGCAGCACAGGGCATACCGTGCGCGCAGAATGGCTCGCGTCGAGTCAGTTGCACAATCGGGAGGAAGTCGTGAACAAGGCCGAGCTCATCGAGGCGCTCGCCGTTCGCCTGGGGGACCGGAAGACGGCGACGGCCGCGCTAGACGCGGTCCTCGCTGAGGTCCAGGCGGCGGTCACCAAGGGCGAGAAGGTGGCGATCACCGGATTCGGAGCGTTCGAAAAGCGCGTCCGGGGCGCCCGAACAGCGCGCAACCCGCGGACCGGCGAGGCGGTGAAGGTCAAGAAGACATCCGTCCCGACCTTCCGCCCGGGCGCCGGGTTCAAGGAGATGGTGGCCAGCGGCAAGGTGCCGAAGGCCACGGCGGCGGCGAAGAAGACCGCCACGGCCGCCGCCAAGACCACTGGCGCCAAGGCGACGGGTGCCAAGGCGGCGGGCGCCAAGGCGACCGGCGCCAAGGCCACCACGGCTGCGGCGAAGAAGACCACCGCGGCGAAGACCACCGCGGCGAAGAAGACGACCGCGGCCAAGAAGGCCCCGGCGGCGAAGGCGGCCAAGACGACCGCGGCGAAGAAGACCACGACCGCCAAGGCCGCCCCGGCGAAGAAGACCGCCGCGGCGAAGACGACCGCGGCGAAGACGACCGCGGCGAAGAAGACGACCGCAGCCAAGAAGACGACGGCGGCCAAGAAGGCCCCGGCGAAGAAGGCCCCGGCGAAGAAGGCCGCGGCCAAGCGCTGATGTCCAGCGGTACGAGGGCGTCCACCGGCACGGTGGGCGCCCTCGCCGCGTCCACGCTCCTGTCGACGGGGCGTTGACCGGGGCGGTGCGCCGCACGCAGAATCGCCGCACCCCTTCCGGTCGGCGAAAGGCAGCCCCGTGCGCTACCGCCACCGCACCACCCTCACCCTCGCCCTGGGCGTCGTGCTGCTGGTCGACGTGCTGCGTGTCTTCCTGCCGGCGGTCATCACCATCTTCGGGCAGGCCGCGTCGACCCCGGCCGAGCTGCTGGGAGCGTTCGCGCTCGGCTGGTTCGTGCTCGCACTGGCCGCGCCCGCGCTGGTCCGCAGGGTCGGCGCCCGCCCGGTCACGCTCGTCGCCGCCGTCCTGCTGGTCGCCGCCCGGCTCGCCGTCACCGGCCAACCGGGCGGGCGGCTCCAGCTCTGGCTCGCCGCGGCCGGGCTGCTCGCCGGGCTGGTCTGGCTCGCCGGTGTCGCCGCCGCCACCGACCGGCCGGTGCCCGGCCTGGCGCTCGGGCTGGCCCTCGGGGCGATCCTGCACACCGCGCTGGACACGTACCGCCTGGGCTTCCTCGGGAGCTGGCAGTCGTGGCTCGCCGCCGGCCTGGTCGGCGGACTCTTCCTGGCGGGGCAGGCGCGGCCCGCGCCGCCGGCCGGCCCGGGCGGCGTACGGAGCTGGCTGCTGGCCGGCCCGGCGCTGCTGCTCGCCGGTATGGTGGCGCTCTCCCCGGCGGTCGCCCGGACGGCGACGACGTACCAGTTCGGGCTGCTGCGGTCGCATCCCGGCGACGAGGTGGGGGTCGCCACCGTGCCGCTCCTCGGCCCCGCCCCGATCGCCGTGGCGGTCGGCGGATTCCTGCTCGCCGCGCTGGCGTCACCGCGCCAGGGGGCGTGGCGGTGGCTCGCCCCGGCGGCCCTGGTGGCCGGGGCCGTCCTCTTCGCCCTCGAGCGCGGGGAGCTGCTGCTGCCGGCCGTCCTGCTCGCCGCGGTGGGGCTCGGCGGCTGCCTGGCGTCCGCCGGCGCGGCCGAAGAACGGGACACCCCCGCCGCCGGCTCCACCGAGGAGACCGACGCCGCCGGGCTCGCCGTGGTCGACGGCGGCACCGCCGATCCGGGCCGGGCGGCGGGCCGGCGCGCGTACGCGGCGGTCGCCGGGATGCTGCTCTTCGCCGTCGTGGCGGTGCTCTACTACGCGGCGTACGACCTGGGCCACCCCAACGCCGGGGTGCCCGTGGCCGTGGCGGTGCTGGTCGCCGCGGTCGCCCTGGCCGCCCGGCCCGCGGTGGGGCCGGTGCCGTCGCCGCTGCCGCCGGTGCGGACCGCAGCCGCGGCCACCGCGCTGGCGCTGGTCGCCGCGATCGCCAGCGACGAGCTGCTCTCCGCGAGCAACCGAGACGGGCCGCCCGACACGGTGCGGGTGGCGGCGTACAACGTCCGGATGGGGTTCGGGGCGGACGGCCGCTTCGACCCGGACGCGTTGGCGCGGGCCGTCGCCGGGGCCGACGTCGTGGCGCTCAGCGAGGTGGACCGGGGCTGGCTGCTCAACGGCGGCCACGACACGCTCGACCTGCTGGCGGAGCGGCTGGACATGCCGTACGTCTTCGCGCCGGCCGCCGACCCGCTCTGGGGCGACGCCGTGCTGAGCCGCTGGCCCCTGGACGGAGCCCGGACCCGGCCGCTGCCGGCGGTCGGCGCGCCCACCGGCGCGCAGGCCCTCGGGGTCACGGTCGACCTCGGCGACGGCGTCCGCCTCGCGGTGGTCGCCACCCACCTGCAACCGCCGCCCGGCCAGGGCCCGGTGGTCCAGGCCCGCGCGGTCGCCGACTTCGCCCTCCGGTACGCGGCCGGCCGCCCGCTGGTGGTCGCCGGTGACCTGAACACCGAGCCGGGCGATCCGGCGTTCGCCGAGTTCACCCGGGCCGGGCTGGTCGACGCGCTGGCCGCGGCCCGCCCGCTGCCGACCAGCCCGGCGGACGACCCGCGCCAGCAGATCGACCACGTCTTCGTGACGCCCGACCTGGGGGCCGGCGATCCGGTGGCCCCGCCCGGCACGGCCAGCGACCACCTGCCGGTCGCCGTGACCCTGGCCCTGCCACCGGCCTGACCCGCCGCCGGGGCGCGTCGGCCGGGGCGCGGGCGCCCGCACCGCACCGGCTCGGCCGGCCGGTCAGAGGCGGCCGGATGGGGCGGCCGGTCAGAGGCGGTCGGATGGGGCGGCCGGTCAGAGGCGGTCGGTGGCGAGCAGGCGGTCCCCGGCGAAGGCGAGCAGCCAGCCGCCGCCCTTCGGCGTGGTGAAGTCGCCCGCCCGCCCGCTGAGCCGCTCCAGGGCGGCCGGAATCACCTTGCCCTGGCTGCACACCCCCGCCTGCTCGCCGGAGGCCGCCAGCTCGGCCAGGCGGGCGGCGACGGCCAGTGCGCACTCGTCGGGCTGCTGGCCCGGCCGCGGCTCGTCCAGGTCGCCGCTCACCTCGATCGGCAGGTCGAGCAGCGCCGCCGCCGGGTCGAGGGTCTGCACGCAGCGGCGGGCCGAGGCCGACAGCAGCCGCGCCGGGCGGACCAGCGCCACCAGCGGGGCCAGCGCCTGCGCCTGCGCCCAGCCCCGGGCGTCGAGCGGCCGGCCGCTGTCCGGGCCGGACCAGGTGCCCCGCTTGCCGGCGTGCCCGTGCCGGACGAGCGCGATCGTCCCGGTCACCGCCGGCAGGGCCGCGAACGCGGCCAGCACCTCCGCGTCGTGCGGGTAGCTGACCAGCCGCACGGCCGCGTCGACGTCGAGCCAGCGCACCTCGTCGACCTCCGTGCCCGGCTGGAAGCCGCCGTCGGCCACCGCCCGCATCGACCAGTAGTCGACCAGCTTCGGCCGGCCCTCGCTGCGGTAGCGCACGCTGGGCAGCCGCAGCTGCGGCACCGCCCGGACGTCGGCCTCCTCGGCCACCTCGCGTACGGCGGCGAGCAGGGGGTGCTCGTCCGGCTCCAACTTGCCCTTCGGCAGCGACCAGTCGCCGTAGCGGGGCCGGTGCACCAGGCACACCAGCACCCCGGCGCGCCGCGCGTCCGGGCCCATGACGGTGGGGCCGGCGTCGTCGGCGGGGCGCCACACGACGCCGCCGGCCGCCCGGATCGGCGTCGTCCCGTCGGGGACGTCGGCCGCCCAGCTCCGACCCGGGCCGGCCGCGTCCCGCTCATCCAACATCCGGTCAGCCTATGCGCGCGCCGGTCAGCCCGCCGTGCCACCGACGCGACGCAGCAGCAGTTCCTGCAGGTGCACCAGCGGCTCCTCGGCCGTGCCGGTACGCCGGCTCCAGGTGCCGTCCGCCGCCAGCTCGAACGCCTCCACGTCCGGGCTCATCGCGGCGGCCATGACGTGGTCCAGCTCGGCCCGGGCGACCGGGTCGCTGACCTGCACCAGCGCCTCGACGCGGCGGTCCAGGTTGCGGTGCATCAGGTCGGCCGAGCCCATCCAGAACTCGGCGTCGCCGTTGTTGCCGAACCGGAAGATCCGGGAGTGCTCCAGGAACCGGCCCAGGATGGAGCGGACCCGGATGTTCTCCGACAGGCCCGGCACCCCCGGCCGCAGCGTGCACATGCCCCGGATGACCAGGTCGACGTGCACGCCGGCCCGGGAGGCCCGGTAGAGGGCGTCGGTGATCTCCTCGTCGACCAGCGAGTTCACCTTGATCTGCACGAGCCCGGGCATGCCGAGCCGCACGTGCGAGATCTCCCGCTCGACGCGCTCGATCAGCCCGCTGCGGATGCCCTGCGGGGCGACCAGCAGCCGCCGGTACGCGGTCTGCCGGCTGTAGCCGGTGAGGACGT
Source organism: Micromonospora sp. NPDC049139 (assembly GCF_055586845.1). Classification (NCBI taxonomy): domain Bacteria; kingdom Bacillati; phylum Actinomycetota; class Actinomycetes; order Micromonosporales; family Micromonosporaceae; genus Micromonospora; species Micromonospora sp. NPDC049139. Next base: position 112,568 of record NZ_JBVJHK010000003.1, read on the forward strand.
TGAACAGGTCGGTCAGGTCGGCGCCGATCTCCGGGTCGGCGGTGAGCATGCCGAAGTCCTCGTAGAGCCGGGCGGTCTTCGGGTGGTAGTTGCCGGTGCCGATGTGGCAGTAGCGGCGGATCTGGTTGCCCTCCTGGCGTACCACCAGGGCGGTCTTGCAGTGCGTCTTCAGGCCCACCAGGCCGTAGACGACGTGGCAGCCGGCCCGCTCCAGGGTGCGCGCCCAGCCGATGTTGGCCACCTCGTCGAAGCGCGCCTTCAGCTCGACCAGCACCACCACCTGCTTGCCGGCGGCCGCCGCGTCGACCAGCGCGTCGACGATCGGCGAGTCGCCGCTGGTGCGGTAGAGGGTCTGCTTGATGGCCAGCACGTCGGGGTCGGCAGCGGCCTGCTCGATGAAGCGCTGCACGCTGGTGGCGAACGAGTGGTACGGGTGGTGCACCAGGATGTCGCCGTCGCGCAGGGTGGCGAAGACGCTGCGCGGCACCTCGCCCTCGGTGAGCCGGGGATGGGTGGCCGGCACGAACGGGGGGTCCTTCAGGTCCGGCCGGTCGGCCTCGTTGTAGAGCTGCCACAGTGCGGAGAGGTCCAGCAGGCCGGGCACCCGCAGCACCTCCTGGTCGTGCATGTCCAGTTCGCGGACGAGCAGCTCCAGCATGTGGTCGGAGATCGAGGCGTCCACCTCCAGCCGGACGGGCGGGCCGAACCGGCGCCGGGCCAGCTCCCGTTCCAGGGCCTGGAGCAGGTCCTCGTCGCGGTCCTCGTCGACCTCCACCTCGGCGTTGCGGGTGACCCGGAACAGGTGGCACTCGACCACCTGCATGCCGGAGAAGAGCTGCCCCAGGTGCACCGAGATCAGGTCCTCCACCGGCAGCATCCGCACGCCCGGCAGGTCCCGGTGCACCCGGACGAAGCGGGGCACGTTGTTCGGCACCTTCACCCGGGCGAACAGCTCGGAGCCGCCGTCCGGGTCGCGCACCGTCACGGCCAGGTTGAGCGACCGCCCCGAGATGTACGGGAACGGGTGCGCCGGGTCGACCGCCAGCGGGGTCAGCACCGGGAAGATCTGCTCCCGGAAGTACGCGCGCAGCCGCTCCCGTTCGGGGTCGTCGAGGTCCGCCCAGCGCAGGATGCGGATGTCCTCGGCGGCCAGCTTCGGCAGGACGTCGTCGGTGAAGCAGGCCGAGTGCCGGGTGACCAGTGTGGCGGCCTTCTCGGCGACCAGCTCCAGCTGGGTGCGCAGCGGCATCCGGTCGCCGCCGCGCACGGGCAGGCCGGCCTGGAGCCGCCGCTTCAGTCCGGCCACCCGCACCATGTAGAACTCGTCCAGGTTGCTGGCGAAGATGGCCAGGAACTTGGCCCGCTCCAGCAGCGGCGTGCGCGGGTCCTCGGCGAGCGCCAGCACCCGGGCGTTGAAGTCGAGCCAGGAGAGCTCCCGGTTGAGGAAGCGGTCCTCGGGCAGCGGCGCCACGGCGGGCGGCTCGTCGTCGGCGCCGGGGGCCGCCGGGGCGGCGGGGGACGGCCCGGTGACCGGGTCCAGCACCTCCTCCAGGCCGGCGGAGGCGGTCGCCGCGTCCGGGCCGGCGTCGTCCGTCCGGGCGGTCTCGGCCGACCCGGTGGGGCGGAAGCGGCCGTCGGCGCCCCGGGAGCGGGTGCCGTTGCGGGCTGCGGCCGGCTCGGCGGCGGAGGGCGGTCGGTTGGCGGGCTCGCGAGGGGTGCTCACCCGCCCATAATCACCCGGTCCGGGTTAACGCAAAATGAACTTCGACCAGTCGCTCAGGCCATCGTCGGCAACGTCACCCGGACGACCTCGCCGGCGGCGTCGGTCTCGACGCGCAGCCGCTGGCCGAGGCGGAGCAGCCGCAGGCCGGAGGCGTCGAACGCCCGGGCCGGGAAGGCCAGCTCGGTGCCGTCGTCGAGGAGCAGCATCCCGCTGCGGGTCGCCGCGTCGTAGGTGGCCACCGTGCCCTGCATGTCCCGCACGCTACACCGCCCGCACCCCGCAGCCCCGCCCGCACACCGCCGTACCACGCGGCCGGCGCGGGTCGGCGGGGCAGCCGGCGGCGGCGAGCGCGGCGGTCTCCGGCCCCAGCCCGAGCCGGGCCGCCGCGGCCAGGTCGTCGGCGGTGTCCACGTCGCGGCGCAGGCTCGGCCAGTCCCCGGTCAGGGCCAGCGCCCCGCTCGCCGCGTGCGCGGCGGCCGAGCCGCCGCCGAACCGGGGATCCAGGGGCACGCCCGGCGGCGCGGCCAGCAGCACGGTGCCGTCGCCGGGGGCGTCGGGCACGTACCGGCGTACGCCCGCCGGGCCGGCCTGTGCCGCGTGCAACGCCGCCGCCAGCTCGGCCGGGCGCAGCGCGGGCAGGTCGGCGGTGAGCCCGGCCACCCAGCCTCCGCCGACGGCCGACGCGCCGTGCCGGAAGGCCGCGTTCAGGCCGGCGTCCGGGGCGTCCGGCAGCGGGCGGGCGCCCGCCCGGCGGGCCGCCGCGGCCACCCGGGCGTCGTCGGTGACCACCAGCACCCCGGCCACCGCGGGGCAGGCCCGCACCGCGGCGACCGTGTCGGCCGCCAGGGCCAGCGCCAGCGCCTCGTGCGGTACGGCCGGCAGCGCCCCCCGCAGCCGGCTCTTCGCGGCGGCGAGGCGCTTCACCGGCACCACGACAGTCCACCTCGGCTGACTCACACCCGCCATCCTGCCAGCCGGACGGCGGTACCCTCTCTGGCCGGACCCGGGGCGAGCAGGCATGATTTCCGCTGCGGGCGTCACCGGGTGCGGACCGGTGCGGGTCGGGGCGGCACGAGGAGGCGCGGTGACACGGCGGAGGCTGGGGTTCTGGCAATGGTTCGCCGTGGTGCTGGTCAAGCCGGTCATGACGGTCTGGACCCGGCGCACCTGGCGCGGCATGGAGCACCTCCGCGGCGACGGTGGCGTGATCATCGTGCCGAACCACATCTCGCACGCCGACCCCCTGGTCGCGGCGCACTTCGTCTACGACTCCGGCCGCTGGCCGCGCTTCCTCGGCAAGGCCAGCGTGTTCCGGGTCCCGGTGGTCGGCTGGATCCTGCACCGGTGCCGGCAGATCCCGGTCGAGCGGGGCACCGTGGACGCGGTGAAGTCGCTGGACGCCCTGGTCGCCGCGCTCGACGAGGGCGGCGCCGTGGTGATCTACCCGGAGGGCACCACCACCCGCGAGCCCGACCTGTGGCCGATGAAGGGCAAGACCGGCGCGGCCCGGCTCGCGCTCGCCACCGGCGCGCCGGTGATCCCGGTCGCCATGTGGGGCCCGGAGCGGATCTTCGACCCGCGCCGGGCCCGGCTCAACCCGCGGCCCCGGATCCCGGTGACCGTGGTCGCCGGCCCGCCCGTCGACCTGAGCCGGTGGACCGAAGCCACCCCGACGAAGGCCGTCCTCGAGGAGATGACCGACACCATCATGCTGCGGCTGCGTGACATGCTCGCGGAGGTTCGGGGCGGCACGCCGCCGCCCCTGTGGGAACGACCGGGCCGCCCCGGTGGCGAGCGCCGGCCGGGAGCGGCGGCATGAGCGAGCGGAGCGAGCGAACCATCAGGCACCGCAGCGTGGCGCCTCGCGCCGCCGCCGAGCGGAGCGAGGTGGCGGCGTGAGCGGGCACGTCGCGGTGCTGGGGGCCGGCTCGTGGGGGACGGCCTTCGCCAAGATCCTCGCCGACGCCGGCCGGGACGTCACCATCTGGGCGCGCCGCCGGCCGGTCGCCGACACGATCCGCGCCGAGCGGCGCAACCCGGAGTACCTGCCGGACGTGCTCCTGCCGTCCCGGGTCACGGCGACCGGGGACGCCGCCGAGGCGATCACCGGGGCCGAGCTGGTGGTGCTGGCCGTGCCGTCGCAGACGCTGCGCGGCAACCTCGCCGAGTGGAGCGGGTACCTGCACCCGGACGCCACCCTGGTCTCGCTGATGAAGGGCATCGAGCTCGGCACCACCAGGCGGATGAGCGAGGTGATCGTGGAGACCGCCGGGGTGGCGGCGGACCGCGTGGTGGTGGTCTCCGGGCCCAACCTGGCCCCCGAGATCGCCGCCGAGCAGCCGGCCGCCACCGTGGTCGCCTGCACCGACCCGGACCGGGCCACGCTGGTGCAGCGGTCGATCACCACGTCCTACTTCCGCCCCTACACCAACGACGACGTGATCGGCTGCGAGCTGGGCGGCGCGGTGAAGAACGTGATCGCGCTGGCGTACGGCATCGCCGTCGCGATGGGCTTCGGCGACAACACCCGGGCCATGCTGGTCACCCGGGGGCTGGCCGAGACCGCCCGGCTCGGGGTGGCCCTGGGTGCCGACCCGCTCACCTTCGCCGGCCTGGCCGGGATGGGGGACCTGGTCGCCTCCTGCTCCTCGCCGATGGCCCGCAACCGCACGTTCGGCGAGCACCTGGGCCGGGGCGCGACCCTGGAGGAGGCCCGCGTCGCCACCCGGCAGACCGCCGAGGGGGTCAAGAGCGCCCTCGCCATCCGCGACCTGGCCCGGGCGCACGCGGTGGAGATGCCGATCACCGAGCAGGTGGAGCTGGTCTGCCACGAGGGCGTCGACCCGCGCCTCGCCGTCGACGCCCTGATGAGCCGGACGACGAAACCGGAGTGAGCCCTTGACCGCACCGCACGACGGCACCCGATGCGTCCGCGCCGGCCTGCCCGAGCCGGCCCCCGGCCAGCCGTTCCTGCCGGGGCCGGTCCTCGCCGCGCCGTACCACCTCGACCCGTGGGCGGGGCCGGCGGCGGCACCGAACGGCTACGGCCGGCCGGACAACCCCACCCGGCGGCTGTTGGAGGCGGCCATCGGGGAGCTGGAGGGGGGCGACTGCCGGGTCTTCGCCAGCGGGCAGGCCGCGATCACCGGGCTGCTGCTGACGGTGCTGAAGCCGGGGGACACCGTGGTGCTCCCGTCGGACGGCTACTTCTCCGTCCGGGCCTTCGCCCGGGACACGCTGGAGGGGATCGGGGTGCGGGTGCTCCTCGCCCCGACCGCCGGCCCCCACCCGGACCTCGACGGCGTACGCCTGGTGCTGCTGGAGACCCCGGCCAACCCCGGCCTGGACGTCGCCGACGTCCCGGCGCTGGCCGCCCGCGCGCACGCCGCCGGCGCCCTGGTCGCGGTCGACAACACCACCGCCACGCCGCTCGGGCAGCGCCCGCTCGACCTCGGCGCCGACCTCGTGGTGGCCTCCGGCACCAAGGCGCTCACCGGGCACTCGGACCTGCTGCTCGGCTACGTCGCCACCCGCTCGGCCGAACTGTTGGACGCGGTGACCGCCTGGCGGAACGTCACCGGCGCGGTGCCCGGCGCGTTCGACGCCTGGCTCGCGCACCGGTCGCTGGCCACCCTCGACCTGCGGCTGGCCCGGCAGACGGCGAACGCCGAGGCGCTCGCCGGGCTGCTCGTCGGGCGGTCCGACGTGACCGGGCTGCGCTGGCCCGGGCTGCCCGGCGACCCGGCCCACCCGGTGGCGTCGGTCCAGATGCGACGGATCCCCGGCGTGCTCTCCTTCGACCTCGGCGACGCCGCGCGGGTGGCGCGGTTCCTCGACGCGGCCCGGCTGGTCGCCGCGGCCACCTCCTTCGGCGGCCTGCACACCACCGCCGACCGCCGGGCCCAGTGGGGCGACGACACCCCGCCCGGCTTCGTCCGGCTCTCCTGCGGCGTGGAGGACTCCGTCGACCTGGTCGCCGACGTGGCCGCCGCGCTCGATGCCAGCCGCTGAGCGCTCGGGGCACCGGCCGCTGAGCGCTCGGGCGCGGGCCGTTGCGCACCCGGTGTGTTGTGTGCCGGCCGTTGGGCTATCTTGACCGTGGCCCCGAGCGGGGCCGTCCGTGGCCCGCGCCGGGCCCGACCGGAGGAGGTGAGTCCGATCCACCCGACAGGCAGGACCGACGCTCCCCTCCGACGCCACGCCGGCTGACCCGGCGGCCGGGAGCGTCGACGAGCGCTCCCGGAGGTCCACCATGAACGTTTCTTTCCGCCCCGACCGACCCGCCCTCGTGCACCGGCTGCGCGCCGCCGGCTGCGTCTACGCCGAGGACGAGGCGGACCTGCTGATCGCCGCCGCCGACTCGCCGCAGGCGCTTTCCGACCTAGCCGACCGCCGGGTCGCGGGGCTCCCGCTGGAGCACCTGCTCGGCTGGGCCGAGTTCTGCGGCGAGCGGGTCGCCGTCGACCCCGGGGTGTTCGTGCCGCGCGCGCGTACCGCCCTGCTGGTCGACGCCGCCGTCGCGGTGACCGGCCCGGCGGCGGCCGTGGTGGACCTGTGCTGCGGCTCCGGCGCCGCCGCCGTCGCGCTGGCCCGCCGGCTCGCGCCGCGTTGGCTGGCCGCCGCCGACGTCGACCCCGCCGCCGTGGCCTGCGCCCGGCGCAACCTGGCGCCGCTGGGGGTGCCGGTCTTCCACGGCGACCTGTACGACGCGCTGCCGGTGCGCTGGCGGGGGAGCCTGGACCTGGTGGTGGCCAACGCCCCGTACGTGCCGACGGCGGCGGTGGCGCTGATGCCGCCGGAGGCCCGGCTGCACGAGGCGCAGGTGGCCCTGGACGGCGGGTCGGACGGGCTGGCGGTGCTGCGCCGGGTCGCCGCGGGCGCGGCGCGCTGGCTGGCCCCGGGCGGGCACCTGGTGGTGGAGACGAGCGAGGCGCAGGCGGACGCGCTCTGCGCGGCGCTGACCGCCGCCGGCCTGCACCCCACGGTGACCCGCGACGACGACCGGGACGCCACCGCCGTCACCGCCCGCCGTCCCGCCTGACCGGGCTCCGCGTCTCCGGCGGCCGGCCGGCCGGCGCTGCCCGCCGGCCGCCTGCGGGCCGCCCGCTCGCGGCGTGCGACAGGTGGCGGCGCGCGGCAGCTCCCGCCCTGACCCGCCCGTCGACGGCCCCACCGGCTCCCAACGGCGGGACCGTCGACGGCGCGGGGGCGCCGGCATCGCGTGCGGGCAAGCGGCGCCGGCGCCGAGGGTGGGGTCAGCGGCGGGGCGGCGCCCCGGCGAAGACGGCCCAGGCGGCGGGCGGGAAGAGCAGCGCCGGGCCGGACGGGTCCTTGGAGTCGCGGACGGCGACGGTTCCCGGAAGCATCGCCATCTCCACGCACGCCCCCTCGTCGCCGCTGTGGCTGCTCTTGTGCCACCGGGCCGCGGTGAGCGTCGCGCTGGTCGTCGGTGTCATCGTCCTACCGTCCCTTCAGGAGTTGGAGGAGCTGGTCTCGGCTGGCCGACGGGCTGAGCGCGACGGTCCGCAGGTGCTCCATGATCTTGGTGCAGGTACGCAGGTCGCCCGGCCGGTCCAGGACCATCTGCCCGGCCACGGTCTCCACCGAGGCGATGATCGGGTCCTCCGGGTCGGCGAACTCCAGGATGTGCAGCGAGCCCCGGGTGCCCCGGTGGTAGCCGGCGGCGAGGGGGATCACCTGCACCGTGATGTTGGGCAGTTCGCCCATCTTCAGCAGGTGGTGCAGCTGGCTCTCCATCACCGACCGGTCGCCGACCGGCCGCAGCAGCGCGCCCTCGTCGATGATGGCGTCCAGGATCGGCGGCTTGTCGCCGGTGAGCCGCTGCTGCCGGTCGAGCCGGACCTGGACCCGCTGCTCGACCTCGTCGTCGCCGAGGGTGTGCGGGCCGCCCCGCATGACGCCCCGGATGTAGTCGGCGGTCTGCAACAGCCCCGGCACCACGGACGGCTCGAAGTTGGCGATCCCGGTCGCCTCGGCCTCCAGCGCGATGAAGTCGATGGTGCGCCGGTCCAGCAGGTACGAGTACGACACCCACCAGCCGGGTTTGCGGGCGTCCTTGGCCAGCTGGACGGCCGCCGCCACCTCGTCCGCGCCGACCCCGTAGAGGGTGAGCAGGGCGCGCACGGTGGCCGGGCTGACCAGCGTCTGCGCGTTCTCGTAGCGGGACAGGGTGCTGCGGGTGCTGCTGATCTCGTCCGCCGCCGCCTCCAGCGTGAGGCCGGCGGCTTCCCGGTGGGTGCGCAGCGCGATGCCCAGGCGTCGGGCGCGGGCGGTCTTGGGAGCCATGCATCGATCGTCGCACATCTTGCCGGGAAGGTGTAGATGAGAGAACGTCGATGAGAGTTGCATTCACGGCTGTGCACATGTCAATCTGTCATCGCGTCCTCACCGCCGGTTGTCGTGGCGACGGTGGTGGTGAGTGACCGGAGGGGATGGGGCGCGCGGCGATCGGGTTTCTCCCCCGAGCCCGATCGCCGCGTGCCACGCCCCGTGGCCGCCAGCCGGAAGGGATTCGACGTGCGTACTGGTCAGCAGGCCCGCGCCGACCGCGCCGGCGGCCTCCGATGACCCGGTTCCTCGTGGTGCTCACCGACGTCCGGCCCGTCGACGGCGCCGGCCGCGACGAGCGGACCTGCCCCGAGCGGCGCCGCCAGGTGGTCGGCGCGACCAGCCGCGAGGCGGCCGACCGGATCGCCGGCGCGTTCATGGCGCTGGGCATGGTGCGGGCCGGCCGGCAGAGGGTCAAGGTGATCGCCATCGGCCGGCGGCACGCGCGCGGCTGACGCCGCCACGGGCGGCGCGGTCGGGAGACGGCCCCCCGGGCGGACGGCCCGCCCGGCCGGCGGCCCGGCCCGGCGGAGAGGCGCGGCCCGGCGCCCCGCCGGGCCGTCCGGCGTCACAGCATCCGGCGCCGCTTCAGGTACGCCACCAGGTCGTCGTAGACGCCCCCCTCGTTGGCGAACATCGCCACGTTGCGGGCGGTGGCCATCCACGGCTTCGTCGAGGGCCGGACCTCCTTCGCCGCCCGCTCCAGGTCCCGCTGCTCGATCATCCGCACCTCGCCGGTGCGTACGGAGTCGGCCATCGCGTACTCGGCGGCGGTCTCGCAGAGGTGGGCCAGGTCGGCGCCGGAGTAGTCCTCGGTGGCCGCCACGATCTTCCGCAGGTCGATCCCGGCGATCGGCCGCTCCCGCAGGTGGTACTCCAAAATGGACGCGCGCGCCTCCGCGTCCGGCGGCAGCACCAGCACCACCCGGTCGAGCCGGCCCGGGCGGCGCAGCGCCGGGTCGACGTCCCACGGGGTGTTGGTGGCGGCCAGCACGAAGACGCCCTCGTTGCTGCCCTCCATCCCGTCCAGCTCGGCCAGCAGTTGGTTGCCCAGCGTCCGCATCGAGCTGGAGCCGACCTGCGAGCGCTTGTGCCCGAGCGCGTCGACCTCGTCGAGGAAGAGCACGCACGGGGCGTTGCGGCGGGCCGCCTGGAACAGCTCGTGCAGGTTGCGCTCCGAGTTGCCCATCCACATGTCCAGCACGTCCACGATCGACAGCGAGATGAACTTGGCGCCCATCTCCCCGGCGACCGCGCGGGCCAGGAAGGTCTTGCCGCAGCCGGGCGGGCCGTAGAGCATCAGGCCGCCGCGCAGGCTCTTGCCGTACATCTTGCGCAGTTGCGGGTTGCGCAGCGGGCCGAGGAAGGCCAGCTCCAGCCGCTCCTTGACCGCCGCCATGCCGCCGACGTCGGCCAGCCGGATGCCGGAGGTCTCCACGTCGTACACCCGGTCGGAGTCGCCGGTCACCGGCTCCGGCTCGTCGCCGGCCCGGGCGAAGCGCGGCGGCACGACGTCGGCCAGCTCCTGCTCGTAGGCCGCCAGCGGGTCGTGGCCGGCGGTCGCGGCGGGGCCGCCGGGCCCGGCCGGCGCCGGGCGCTGCGCCGGCGGCTGCGGGGCCGGCGCCGACGGCGGGGGTACGGAGCCGCCCAGCGCCCGCTGCATCAGGGCCTGCGCCTGGTCGTTGCCCGGATCCCGGGCGAGCGCCTGACCCACCTGCGCGATCGCCTCCCCGGCCCGGCCGGCGTCCAGCAGCAGCGAGGCGAGGTGGAGTCGCAGCGGCAGGTCGTCGGGGCGGGCGTCCAGGGCCGCCGTCAGGGACTCGATGAGGGGATCAGCGCTCATAGGACGAGCAGCGTAGTGGGCCTCCGGTGCCGTCACCGCCCCGGATCTCCGCCCGAGCGATTACGCAACGTATATCCTTTGTTGACCGATTGCCGCGCACTGTCGCCTGTCCCCCGGGTATCGGCAGCCGAGGCCCGCCACGCACAGTAAGGTCAACCGGGTGAGCGCCACCACCGGCGCAGCAGTCGCGTACGAAGAGGTGACCGGAGTGACCACCCCAGGCAGGACCCGCGTGGCGATCGTCTTCGGCGGCCGCAGCCCGGAGCACGGCATCTCCTGCGTCAGCGCCGGCAGCGTGCTCGGCGCCCTCGACCCGGACGAGTTCGAGGTGGTGCCGGTGGGCATCACCCGGGCCGGGCAGTGGGTGCTGACCAGCGGCGACCCGGCCCAGTTGGCGATCAACGCGCGCCGGTTGCCGGAGATCACCGCCGAGTCCGGCGCCGACATCGTGCTGCGCGCCGACCCGACCGGCAACGGGCTGATGGTGCTCGACCCGACCGAGGGTCCCCGGGCGCTCGCCGACGTCGACGTGGTCTTCCCGGTGCTGCACGGCGCGTACGGGGAGGACGGCACCATCCAGGGCATGCTGGAGATGGCCGGCATCCCGTACGTCGGGGCGAACGTGTTCGCCTCCGCCGCCGCCATGGACAAGGAGTTCACCAAGAAGCTCTGCGCCGCCGAGGGCATCCCGGTGGGCCCGTACGCGGTGCTGCGCAACGGGATGACGCTGAGCGAGGCGGACAAGGAGCGGCTCGGCCTGCCCGTGTTCGTCAAGCCCTCCCGGGCCGGTTCGTCGTTCGGCATCACGAAGGTCACCGACTGGGCGGACCTGGACGCCGCCGTCGCCACCGCTCGCCAGATCGATCCGAAGGTGCTGGTCGAGGGGGCGGTCGTCGGCCGCGAGATCGAGTGCGGCGTGCTGGAGGGCGAGGCCGGCGGCGCGCCGGAGGCGTCGGTGCTCGCCGAGGTGCGGGTGGTCGGCGAGTACGACTTCTACGACTTCGAGGCGAAGTACATCGACTCCGAGGAGGCCTGCGAGTACGACATCCCCGCCGGCCTGCCCGAGCGGGTGACCCGGCAGGTCCAGGAGTACGCCGTCCGCGCCTTCACCGCGCTGGACTGCGCCGGCCTGGCCCGGGTCGACTTCTTCGTCACCCCGGAGCTGGACGTCTACCTCAACGAGATCAACACGATGCCGGGCTTCACCTCGACGTCGATGTTCCCCCGGATGTGGGCGGCGTCCGGGCTGGAGTACCCGAAGCTGGTCAACCGCCTCATCCGCACCGCCCTGCACCGCGGCGTCGGCCTGCACTGACCTGTAAGGAAGGGCACCTTCCTAACGCCTGATGCATAGGAAGGGTCCCTTCCTAACGACTGGCGTCGGGGAGGGACCCTTCCGGGTGGCTGGGCGTCAGCCCTGGCAGCCCCGCGGGGTGTCGCCGCCGGAGGGCACGGAGGCCACGATCGTCTCCGAGATGGGGGAGACCCACTGCAACGCCTGCCCGTACGACCGCGGCACGCGGACCGTCACGGCGGTCTCCCGGTCCAGCGTGGTGAGCACGGTGACGTCCGTCTCCTCCTGGGCGTACCAGCAGACCTTGTTGACCGTCCACACGTCGTCCGTCTCGCCGACGGTCGGCTCGGCGCCGCCGCAGGCCAGCGTGAGCGCCGGGTCGCCGTACGCGGCGTTCTGCTCCGGGCCGGCGGTGACCGGGCGCTGGGCGAGGTCGTTGACCGTCGGCGGCAACTGGGAGAGCAGCGCCCGGCAGACCGTGGCGGGCCGTTCGGCCAGCGCCGGGGCGGCCATCTCGACCGGGGCGGTGGACTGGACGCGGGGAGCACCTGCCGTCGGGCTCGGCGCGGCGGCCGGCTCGGCCGGCTCGTCCGGGGAAAGCTGGACGAAGGCGAGCACGCCGACCAGCGCGGTGATCGGCAGCGCGACCAGCGTGGCGATCAGCGCGGCGCTCCGGGTCGTCCGGTCCCGGGCCGGGCGGTCGGGGGCGGCCTCGTCCGCCTGGGCGGAACCGGTCGCGGGAGAGTCAGTGATCTTGTCCACTTACAGGCGCACCACCGAACACGTGAGGGTGCGGGTGATGCCGGGCACCATCTGCACCTTGCTGACGATGAGTTTGCCGAGCTCGTCGACGGTGTTCGCCTCGGTGAGCACGACCACGTCGTACGGCCCGGTGACGGCGTCGACCCGCACCACGCCGGCAAGGTCCGCGATGAGACCGGCCACGTCGCGCGCGCGACCGACCTCGGTCTGGATGAGGATGTACGCCTGTACCACGACTCGACCTCCGTCCGTCGCCGCCTGCGGGGCGGCCCGAAGGGAGAAAGTACCTTACGGACCAGGTCTGATCCCTATCGGTGGTCAAGGAGAAGCGGTGAGCGAGCACGGCGGAGGGCCGGCATGAGTGTCGCGGGGGTCGGCGAGTTCGGCCTGATCGACCGGGTGACCGCCCGGTTGTCGTACGGATCGACCGTTCTGCTCGGTCCCGGGGACGACGCGGCGGTGGTGGCCGCCCCGGACGCCCGGGTCGCGGCCTCGACGGACGTGTTGGTGGAGGGGCGGCACTTCCGGCGGGACTGGTCCGCCGCGCGTGACGTCGGCCACCGGGCGGCGGCGGCCAACCTGGCCGACATCGCCGCGATGGGGGCGGAGCCGACCGCGCTGCTGGTCGCGCTCTGCATGCCGCCCGAGTTGGAGACCGGGTGGGCCGAGGAACTCGCCGACGGGCTCGGCGCCGAGGCGGCGAAGGTCGGCGCGAGCGTGGTGGGCGGGGACATGTCCGCCAGCCCCACGCTGACGATCGCGGTCACCGCCCTCGGCGACCTCGGCGGCCGGCCGCCGGTGACGCGCTCCGGGGCGCGGCCCGGGGACGTGCTGGCCCTGGCCGGCCGGACCGGGTACGCGGCGGCCGGGCTGACGGTGCTCTCCCGGGGCTTCCGCACCCCGCGGCTGCTGGTGGAGGCGTACCGGCGGCCGGAGGTGCCGTACCGGGCCGGACCGCACGCGGCCCGGCTCGGCGCCACCTCGATGATCGACGTGTCGGACGGGCTGCTCGCCGACCTCGGGCACGTGGCCAAGGCCAGCGGCGTGGCCCTCGACGTGCGCCGGGACGCCTTCGAGGTGCCCCGGCAGATGCGCGACGCCGCCCAGGCCCTGGGCGTCGACCCGTACTCCTGGCTCCTCACCGGGGGCGACGACCACGCGCTGGCCGCGACCTTCCCGCCGGCGGTGGCGCTGCCGCCCGACTGGCGCCCGATCGGGCGGGTGACGGCGGGCTCCGGCGTCACGGTCGACGGCGCCCCGTACGACGGACCCGCCGGCTGGGACCACTTCCGGTAAGGGCCGGCGTTGGTCGTACCCTTTACGCCGTGAGTGAGATCGAGATCCGTGCCGAGCGCTTCGACTCGCCGGTCGCGCAGCGGCTGATCCGTGCCGCGCTGGCCGACCTCGGCGCCCGGTACGGCGGCAGCGGCGACGACACCCCGGTGGACCCGGGCGAGTTCGTGCCGCCGGCCGGCGCCTTCCTCGTCGCCCACCTCGGCGGCGAGCCGGTCGGCTGCGGCGGCTGGCGCAGCCACGGCGACGACGGCGACACGGCCGAGTTGAAGCGGATGTACACCGACCCGGCGGCCCGGGGCCGGGGTGTGGCCCGGGCGGTCCTGGCCGCCGTGGAGCGCTCGGCCCGCGAGCACGGGCGCAAGCGGATCGTCCTGGAGTGCGGCGACAAGCAGCCCGAGGCCATCGCCATGTACACCGCGGCCGGCTACGAGCGGATCCCGAACTTCGGCTTCTACAAGGACGCCCCGGGCTGCCTCTCGTTCGGCCGCACCCTCTGAGCCCTTTCCTTCGGTCGCACCCCCTGAACCGTCGCACCCCCTGAACCGTCGCACCCCCTGAACCGTCGCACCCCCTGAGCCGTCGGACCCGGCGGCGGCTCCCGGCCCGGCCGGGGAAGCCGCCGGGCCGGCTACGGCACGATCAGGCGGTGGTGAACAGGATCTGCTCGGCGGCCTTGCCAGCCGCGTCGGTCGCCTCGGCCGGGTCGGCGCCCCAGGCCAGCAGGTGACCGCTGCGCCGCAGCGAGGACGTCACCTCCGTCACGGTGTCGCCGACTGCCACGTCGAGCTGCACCTCCAGCACGCCGGGCACCCGGCGGGCCGCGCGCAGCCCGTCGACGGCGGTGACGGTGCCGGGCGCGGCCAGCAGGAACTCGACCGCCGCCGCGCCGGTCGGCCGCGCCGGCAGGGCCGGCCGCTCCCCGCACAGCGTCCGCAGGTACGCCTCGATGAACCCGCACTCGTACGCGATCGACACCAGCGCGGTGATCATGTCGCCGGGCAGCCGGGCGGCGCACTCGACCAGCGTCGGCACCCCGTCGGCGACGATCCACTCGCTGTGCAGGGTGCCGGTGCGGAAGCCGGCGGCGGCGGCCAGCCGGGTCGCCACCTCGACCAGTGCCCGGCGGGTGGGGTCGGGCAGCGCGGTCGGCACCGTGTGGCCGGTCTCCACCGGGGAGCGCCCCGGGAGCACCCGCTTGTCCGTGACGTTGGCGAAGATCACCTCGCCGTCGGCGACGAGCAGCTCGACGCTGTGCTCGCGCCCGTCGACGACCTGCTCGACGAGGACGCCCGTTGGCAGCCCCCGACCGGTCGCCTCCGGCGGGTCCTCGGGCGAGGCGGTGCCCGCCCACGCCCCGGCGACCTCCGCCGGGTCGGCGATGATCTGCACGCCCAGGCTGCCCGAGCGGCGGGTGGGCTTCAGCACGCACCGGCCGCCGTGCCGCCGGGCGAACTCGGTGGCCCCGGCGGCGGAGTCGACCAGCGCGAAGGCCGGGTTGGCCAGGCCGGCCTCGGCGGCGAGCAGCCGCATCCGGTGCTTGTCGGAGAAGACGTCGGCCGCCGCCGGACCGGCGCCGGGCAGGCCGAGCGCCTCGGCGAGCCGGGCGGTGGCCCCGACGGCGTACTCGAGGCCGGGCATGACCAGCCGGGCGGCGGCCAGCCCGGGTTCCCGGGTGACCAGCGCGGCGGCGTCGAAGCCGATCTGGTACTCGGCGGGCACCACGCGGGAGATGAAGGGCATCTCGCGGGCGAACCGCTCCAGCCCTCGGCGCTCGATGACGTCGGGTTCCTCGACGAGGACGACGCTGTCGGCGGGCAGTTCCTCGCTGAACCAGCGCAGCATCCCGAGGGAGGCACCGACGATGACCATCTCGTCCCGGCCTAGGTCAAGCTGCACCAGTCGTCCCTCCGTGCTCGGTCGCCCCCGCGCCGGTCCGACCCGGACTCGCGGCGCACGCAGACCCTAACCGGGCCCGCGCCGCGCGTCGAAGGGCGGTCGCGTACCCGTCAGCCGACCCGTCCGGACCCGACACGAACCGGCCCGGGGCCGCCGGGAACCGGCACGAGGCGGGCAACCCTGGACACGACAGAACCGGCGGGCCCTCGAGGGCCCGCCGGTAATGACGAGTGTGAAGCTGGGGCCTACCGCGTCAGGCGCGGGTGACCTTGCCGGCCTTGATGCACGAGGTGCAGACCTGCATCTTCTTGGTGTTCCCGCCACCGGCCGGGGTACGCACCGACTGGATGTTCGGGTTCCAGCGGCGGTTGGTCCGCCGGTGCGAGTGGGACACGTTGTGGCCGAAGCCCGGTCCCTTGCCACAGACGTCGCACACGCTAGCCACGGGATACTCCTGGGTTTGAAACGTTCATGAGGTCGCCGCCAGGCGCTGCCCGGGCAACCTGGCCAGGTTACCCGATGACCCGCGCACCCGACCAACCGGCCCCGGGCGGCGCCCGGGGCGGAGCTGGCACGGCGCGGCGGGGTCGCCCGGTCGGCGCCGTCCCTTCCGGCAGCACCGTACGAAGGGACGCGACCACGAGGGTAGTGCCGGCCGGGGCCACCGGAGCCGGCGGCCCCCGACCAGCGGGCCGGGTCGCGCCGGCTCGTCGGGGTGTCGACGTGACGGGCGGCCGGGGAGCGCCGGGCCGGACACGCCGCCGGACGGCCGGCGACCCCGGCGCGCGTCGGTGCCCGCCAGTAGGCTTCTCGCCGTGTTGGACACCCTCGACGCCGCCGCGGTCCGCCGCTGGTGCGCGGGCGGGCTGGCCGCGCTCAGGCGGCACCAGGGCGAGATCGACGACCTGAACGTCTACCCGGTGCCCGACGGCGACACCGGCACCAACCTGGTGCTCACCCTCACCTCCGCGCAGCAGGCGCTGGCGATGGACCTCGGCACCCTCCCGGAGGACGGGCCCACCCCGCACGGGCACGCGCTGCGGCTGATGGCCCGGGGCGCGCTGCTCGGCGCCCGGGGCAACTCCGGGGTGATCCTGTCGCAGATCCTGCGCGGCTTCGCCGACGCGGTCGCCGCCGTGCCCGCGGTGCGCGGGCGGGAGCTGGCCGCCGCGCTGCGCGACGCGACCACGGCCGCCTACGCCGCGGTCGCCCGCCCCGTCGAGGGCACGCTGCTCACCGTCGTCGCCGCCGCGGCCCGCGCCGCCGAGCGGGCGGACAGCGACGACCTGCGGGCGGTCGCCCGGGCGGCGGCGGGCGAGGCGGCGCGGGCGCTGGCGCGCACCCCGGAGCAGCTCCCCGCGCTGGCCCGGGCCGGCGTGGTCGACGCCGGCGGCCGGGGCCTCTGCCTGCTGCTCGACGCCCTGGTCGAGGTCGTCACGGGGGAGAGCCCGGAGCGTCCCGCGCCCGCGCCGCGTGCGGCCCGCCCGCCGGCCACCGCCGTCCGCGAGACCGGTTCCGAGGAGTACGCCTACGAGGTGCAGTTCCTGCTCGACGCCGCGCCCGAGGCGGTGGGCCGGTTGCGGGCCGAGCTGGCCGCCCTGGGCGACTCGCTCGTGGTCGTCGGCGACGGGAGCGCCGGTGCGGGCACCTGGAACGTGCACGTGCACGTCAACGACGTGGGCGCGGCGATCGAGGCGGGCGTGGTCGCCGGCCGGCCGCACCGCATCTCGGTGACCCGCTTCGCCGACCAGCCGGCCCTCGCCCCGCCGATGGCGCGCGACGGCCGCGCGGCGGTGGTGGTGGCCGCCGGCGCGGGCATCGCCGAACTCGTCGCCGGCGAGGGCGCCACGGTGGTGCCCGGCAACCCGTCCACGGGCGAGCTGCTGGACGCGATCCGCGCGACCGGCGCCGCCCGGGTGGTGGTGCTGCCCAACGACCCCAACACGCAGGCGGTGGCGAGCGCCGCCGCCGAGGAGGCGCACCGGCTGGGCATCAAGGTCAGCGTGGTGCCCACCCGGTCCCCGGTGCAGGCGCTGGCCGCCCTCGCGGTGCGCGACCCGGCCCGCCGCTTCTCCGACGACGTGATCGCGATGGCGGAGGCGGCCGGTGCCTGCCGCTACGCCGAGGTCTGCTACGCCAGCCGCGAGGCGCTGACCGTCGCCGGCCCCTGCCGCCCCGGTGACGTGCTGGCGCTGGTCGAGGGCGAGGTGCACCTGATCGGGTCGGACCTGGCCGACACCTGCGCCGCCGTGGTCGACCGGATGCTCGGCGGCGGCGGCGAGCTGGTCACCTTGCTCTCCGGGGCGGACGCCCCGGCCGGGCTGGCCGAGGCGGTCCGCGAGCACGTCGGCCGGCGCTGGCCGTTCGTCGAGGTGCAGGCGTACCCGGGCGGGCAGCCGTACTATCCGCTCCTGGTGGGGGTCGAATGACGTCCGAGCCGTGCACGGTGGACACGCCGCTGAAGAAGCTGGTCGGGGAGAAGACCGCGAAGGCCCTCGCGAGCCACCTCGACCTGCACACCGCGGGTGACCTGGTCTACCACTTCCCGCGCCGCTACGACGAGCGCGGCGAGCACACCGACATCCGCTCGCTCGACGTCGGCGAGCAGGTCACCGTGCTGGCCCAGGTGCAGCGCACCGCCGTACGCCCGATGCGCCAGCGCCGGGGCAACCTGCTGGAGGTGACGGTCGGCGACGGCTCGGGCGGCACCCTGACCCTCACCTTCTTCGGCAACCAGGCGTGGCGGGAGCGGGAGCTGCGCCCCGGCCGGTGGGGGCTGTTCGCCGGCAAGGTCACCGAGTTCCGGGGCAAGCGGCAGCTCAACGGCCCCGAGTACGTCCTGCTCGGCGAGGGCGGCGACGGCGAGGCGGCGGCCAGCGAGGAGATCGAGGAGTTCGCCGGGGCGCTGATCCCGGTCTACCCGGCCGCTGCGGCGGTGCCCACCTGGGTGATCGCGCGCTGCGTCCGGGTGGTGCTGGACACCTTCACCCCGCCGGAGGACCCGCTGCCCGCCACCCTGCGGGCGAGCCGCAAGTTGGCCGGCATCGACGTCGCGTTGCGTGAGATCCACCGGCCGTCCAGCAAGGAGGCGCTCTACCGGGCCCGCCGGCGGCTCAAGTGGGACGAGGCGTTCGCCGTGCAGCTCACCCTGGTGCAGCGCAAGCACCGGGCCGCCGCGTGGCCGGCCCGGCCCCGTCCGGCGAAGCCCGGCGGCCTGCTCGACGCGTTCGACGCCCGGCTGCCGTACGAGCTGACCCCCGGCCAGCGGGACGTGGGGGTGGAGATCGCGGCGGACCTGGCCACCGCCCACCCGATGCACCGGCTGCTCCAGGGCGAGGTCGGTTCCGGCAAGACGGTGGTCGCGTTGCGCGCGATGCTCCAGGTGGTCGACGCCGGCGGGCAGGCCGCGCTGCTGGCCCCGACCGAGGTGCTCGCGGCGCAGCACCACCGGGGCATCCTCGACCTGCTCGGGCCGCTCGGCCGGGCCGGCGAGCTGGGCGCGGCCGACGACGCCACCCGGGTCGAGCTGGTCACCGGCTCGTTGGGCGCGGCGGCCCGTCGGCGCGCCCTGGCCGAGGTGGCCAGCGGGGCGGCCGGCATCGTGCTCGGCACCCACGCCCTGCTCTACGAGGGCGTCGACTTCGCCGACCTGGGCCTGGTGGTGGTGGACGAGCAGCACCGGTTCGGCGTCGAGCAGCGCGACGCCCTGCGCGCCAAGGCCGACCAGCCGCCGCACGTGCTGGTGATGACGGCCACCCCGATCCCGCGCACGGTGGCGATGACGGTCTACGGCGACCTGGAGACCTCGACCCTCTCCCAGTTGCCGCAGGGCCGCTCGCCGATCGCCTCGCACGTGGTTCCGGCCGCCGAGAAGCCGGCGTTCCTGGACCGGGCCTGGCGGCGGCTGCGCGAGGAGGTGGCCGCCGGCCACCAGGCGTACGTGGTCTGCCCGCGCATCGGGGAGGGCCCGGCCAGTGAGGAGGAGCCGCCGCCGGTCGACGACAACGGGCGGCGGCCGCCGATGGCGGTCACCGAGGTGGCGCCGCTGCTCGCCGAGGGGCCGCTGCACGGCCTGCGGATCGGCGTGCTGCACGGCCGGCTGCCGGCCGACGAGAAGGACGCGGTCATGCGTTCCTTCGCCGCCGGCGACGTCGACGTGCTGGTCGCCACCACCGTGGTCGAGGTGGGCGTCAACGTGCCGAACGCCACCGTGATGATCGTGCTCGACGCCGACCGGTTCGGCGTGTCCCAGCTGCACCAGCTTCGCGGCCGGGTCGGCCGGGGCTCGGCGCCCGGGCTGTGCCTGCTGGTCACCGAGGCGCTGGAGGGCGCCTCCGCGCGGGAGCGGCTCGACGCGGTCGCCTCCACGACGGACGGGTTCAAGCTCGCCGAGCTGGATCTGGAGCAGCGGCGCGAGGGCGACGTGCTGGGGGCCACCCAGTCGGGGCGGCGGTCGCACCTGCGGCTGCTGTCGCTGCTGCGCGACGCCGACCTGATCCGGGACGCCCGGGCCGAGGCGATCGCCCTGGTCGAGGAGGATCCGGAGCTGGCGCGGCACCCGGCGCTGGCCGCGTCGGTGGCGGCGCTGGTCGACGAGGAACGCGCGGAATACCTGGAGAAGGGCTGACCCGGCGCCGGCGGGCGCAGGTCGCGGCCGTGGCGTGCACCGGGCGGGCGTTGGCCGCCGGCGCGTCGCGTAGCGTCGTGCGCATGAGCAGGAGGAGTCCGTGACCCGGATCGTGGCCGGGACGCTCGGCGGGCGCCGGATCGCCGCCCCGCCCGGGGCGGGCACCCGGCCCACCTCGGACCGGGTCCGCGAGGCGCTGTTCAGCGCCGTGCAGGCCGAGGTGGACCTGACGGGCGCCCGCTTCGCCGACCTCTACGCGGGGTCCGGCGCGGTCGGCCTGGAGGCACTTTCCCGGGGCGCCGCGCACGTGCTGCTGGTGGAGTCCGACCCGCGGGCGGCCCGGGTGATCCGGGAGAACGTCGCGGCGTTGCGCGCCGCCCCGGCCGCCCGGCTGGTCACCGGCAAGGTGGCCACGGTGCTGGCGGCCGGCCCGGACGGCGACCCGTACGACGTGGTCTTCGCCGACCCGCCCTACGCGGTGTCGGACGCGGAGGTCACCGCGATGCTCGCCGCGCTGGCCGACGGCGGCTGGCTGGCCCCCGACGCCCTGGTCGTGGTGGAGCGGTCCAGCCGCACCGGGCCGGTCGGGTGGGGGGACGGTGTCACCGGCGAGCGCAGCCGCCGGTACGGCGAGACCACCCTTTGGTACGGTCGCCGATCATGAGACGTGCGGTGTGTCCCGGCTCGTTCGATCCGGTCACCAACGGACACCTCGACATCATCGGCCGGGCGAGCCGCCTGTTCGACGAGGTGATCGTGGGCGTGCTGGTGAACCAGTCGAAGAGCGGCCTGTTCACCGTCGAGGAGCGCATCGACATGCTCCGCGAGGTGACCGCCTCCTACGACAACGTCCGGGTCGAGTCGTTCCGTGGCCTGCTGGTCGATTTCTGCCGGGCGCAGCAGGCGAGCGTGCTGATCAAGGGCCTGCGGGCGGTCAGCGACTTCGACTACGAGCTGCAGATGGCGCAGATGAACATCGGCCTGGCCGGCGTCGAGACCTTGTTCATGCCAACCAACCCGCTCTACTCGTTCCTCTCCTCCAGCCTGGTCAAGGACGTGGCGAAGTGGGGCGGCGACATCTCCGCCCACGTGCCCGACCGGGTTCGGGAGGAGTTGCGGGCCCGCCTCGCGCCGCCGGCCCGCGACTGACCTCCGCCGCGCCACCGGGCGGTCGGGCGCGCTGGCCCCGACCGTCCGCCGGCTCCTGCCCGCCGCCCGCCCCGCCGGGGTCGGCGGGGCGGACGGCGCGACGCGCCGGGCCGGGGTGAGAGGCGCGGTGTGGCCGGGGCGCGACATGATGTGTGGAGCGGGAACCCGGCCGTAGCCCGCATCATGTAGGTCGGCCCGACGAACGACAGGAGTGAGCTACCGGTGGACTCGCTCGATCGCATCGACGAACTGATCGCCATGGTGGAGCAGGCGCGTTCCGTCCCGATGTCACGCAACAACTGCATGGTCGACCGGGGCGAGTTCATCGCGGCCCTCGACGAGCTGCGCGCCGAACTCCCGGTGGAGGTGCGCAAGGCCGTCGCGCTGCTGGAGGAGCGGGACAAGATCATGGAGGCCGGCAAGCGGGAGGCCGACCGGATCATCAGCGAGGGTGAGGCGGAACACGCCCGCCTGGTCTCGGTGAACGAGATCACCGTCTCCGCCGAGCACGAGGGCGCCCGGATCATCGCCGAGGCCCGGGCCGAGGCACAGCGCCTGCGCGAGGAGGTCGACGACTACGTCGACACCGCGCTGGCCAACTTCGAGCAGTTCCTCACCCGGGCGTTGGCCTCGATAGAGCGCGGCCGGGACAAGATGCACGCGCTGCGGGAGATCGGCACCTTCGCTGGGGACGAGGCGGAACGCCCGCTACCCTTCTGAACGGCACCTCACCAGCCGACGGACGGGGCGGGCGTCGCCCCCGGTTCGACGGTCCGGCGGTCGCCCAGGTAACCTTTTTTGTCGGCCTCTCACCGGCCGGAGTCTGACTATGCCCAAACACACGCCTTCCACACTCAACCCCAGGTCGCCGCTGGTCCTCGACGCGAGGGAGCTGCCGCGCCGGCCTGGTGCGTTGCGTACGGTCAAGCGGGTGGCACCGGCACCGGCGGACCTCGGCGTGGAGTTGATCGGCGTGCCGGAGGGCGCGGACCTCGACCTCGACCTGAGGTTGGAGTCGGTGTCCGAGGGCGTGCTCGTCTCGGGGACCGTCACCGGTCCCGTGCGGGGCGAGTGCGGCCGGTGCCTGCGCGAGATCAACGACTCGGTGGCCGTGCGGATCCAGGAGCTGTACGCGTACGAGAACAGCACCACGGACTCCACGACCGACGAGGACGAGGTGGGCCGGATGCAGGGAGACCTGATCGACCTGGAGCCGGCGCTGCGGGACGCGGTGGTGCTCGCGCTGCCGACCAACCCGCTCTGCCGGGAGGACTGCCCAGGCTTGTGCCCCGACTGCGGGGTGCACTGGGATGATCTGCCGGCCGACCACAGTCACCAGCAGATCGACCCGCGATGGGCGGGCCTGTCGCAACTGACCCGTAAAGAGGAGTAGGAACCGTGGCCGTCCCCAAGCGCAAGATGTCGCGCAGCAACACCCGCGCCCGCCGGGCGAACTGGAAGGCTGCCGTGGTCGCGACCGTGGCCTGCCCGCAGTGCAAGTCCGCCAAGCTGCCGCACGCCGCCTGCTCCGTCTGCGGCACCTACAACGGCCGCCAGGTCCTCGAGGTCTGACCTGGACGCCGAGTGACGCCCCCGACCGCAGGTCGGGCGGCGCGCGCACCCTGGCGAACGCCCGGTGCCCCGGCTCCCACCGACGCCGGCCGGCCTGGTCCGGCCGGCGTCGCGGCGGAGCCGGGCACCGCGCGGATCGCCGTTGACCTCCTCGGCGGGGACGACGCTCCCGACGTCGTGGTTGACGGCGCTCTGCGGGCCGTGCGCGCCGATCCTGACCTGCACCTGCTGCTCGTCGGCCCGGCCGAGGTCGCCGGCGAGGTGGTCCACGCCCTCGACCCGGCGCAGCGCGCGCGGGTCGCCGTCCGGCCGGTCCGCACCGCCGTGAGCATGGCCGACCACCCCGTGGCCGCCCGCTCCGACAGCACCGTCCGCGCCGCCGTGCACGCCGTTCGCGACGGCGCCGCGGACGCCCTCGTCTCCGCCGGCTCGACCGGCGCCACCGTCACCGCGGTCGCCCTCGGCCTCGGCCGCTGGCCGGACGTACGCCGTCCCGCGCTGGTCGCCACCCTGCCGGCCGTCGCGGGCCCGGTGGTCCTGCTCGACGTCGGCGGCTCGCTCGAGCCGCGCCCGGCCACCCTCGCCCGGCACGCCGTCCTCGGCGCGGCCTACGCCGCGGTGGCGCACGCCGTCGGGACCCCGCGCGTCGGGCTGCTCTCGGTCGGCACGGAGGCCGGCAAGGGTGACCGTGCCCGCCGGCTCGCCGATCCCGTCCTCGCTGCCGCGTCGCTGCCCTGCGGTGGTCGCTACGTCGGCCTCGTCGAGGGGTACGACGTCTCCCTCGGCGCGCGCGCGGATGTGGTGGTGACCGACGGCTTCACCGGTAACGTGCTGCTCAAGGCGATCGAGGGCGCGTACGCGATGGCCGGCGGGCCCCCGCCCGGCGGTGGCGCCCCCCGGGCAGCCGCCCTGCTCGGGGTGGCCGGCACGGTGGTCGTCTGCCACGGCGCGGCCCGTCCCGAGGACGTCGCCTCCGGCATCGCCCTGGCCGCCCACCTCTGGCGGCGGCGCGCCGCCGACCAGGTCCGCGCGCTGCTCGACGGCACCGAGGCGGGCGACCGCGAGGAATGCACCGACCGCACCACCGACACCGAGGTACCCACATCATGAGCAACGACAAGCGGCGGCGGGCGTCCGTCGGTCACCTGGAAGCCGCGTTCGGCGTCAGCCTGGATCCGGAGCTGCTGGAGCGCGCGCTGACCCACCGCTCGTACGCGTACGAGAACGGCGGCCTGCCCACCAACGAGCGGCTGGAGTTCCTCGGCGACTCGGTGCTCGGCGTGGTGATCACCACCGCGCTGTTCCACAACCACCCCGACCTGCCCGAGGGGCAGCTGGCCAAACTGCGGGCCAGCGTGGTCAACATGCGCGCCCTCGCCGACGTGGCGCGCGGCCTGGGCCCGGACGGGCTCGGCGCCTACCTGCTGCTCGGAAAGGGGGAGGAGACCACCGGCGGCCGGGACAAGGCGAGCATCCTCGCCGACACCCTGGAGGCGCTGCTCGGCGCGATCTACCTCCAGTACGGTCTGGACACCGCGGCGATCGTCATCCACCGGCTGTTCGACCCGCTGATGGCCGAGTCGGCCGGGCGGGGCGCCGCCCTGGACTGGAAGACCAGCCTCCAGGAGTTGACCGCGGCGCTGGGGCTCGGTGTGCCCGAGTACCGCATCGAGGGCACCGGGCCGGACCACCTCAAGACCTTCACCGCCTGGGTGGTGGTTGCCGGCAACCGCTACGGCGGGGCCGACGGGCGGAGCAAGAAGGAGGCCGAGCAGCGGGCTGCCGAGGCAGCCTGGCGCACGCTCACCGAGCAGGCCGAGCAGGCCGAGCAGGCCGAGCAGGCCGAGCAGGCCGAGCGGGCCGAGCAGGAGCGGGCCGAGGCAGCCGCCGGGGCGGCGGGCGCCGAGGTCGAGGCGGGCCTGGGCCGTGCCTGAGCTGCCGGAGGTCGAGACGGTCCGGCAGGGGCTGGCCCGGTGGGTCACCGACCGGCGGATCGCCTCCGTCGAGGTGCACCACCCCCGCGCGGTGCGCCGGCACGCCCCCGGCGGCGGGCACTTCGCCGACGTGCTGGCCGGCCGGACGGTGCGCGACGTGCGCCGGCGGGGCAAGTACCTGTGGCTGCCGCTGGACAGCGGGGACGCCGTCGTCGGGCACCTGGGCATGTCGGGCCAGCTGCTGGTGCAGCCGGCCGACGCGCCCGACGAGACGCACCTGCGCGTCCGGTTCCGCTTCGCCGACGACGGGCCGGAGCTGCGCTTCGTCGACCAGCGCACGTTCGGCGGGCTGTCGGTCTCCGCGGGCGGCGCGGAGCTGCCGGCGGAGATCGCGCACATCGCCCGTGACCCGATGGACCCGGAGTTCTCCGACGCGTCGTTCGCCGCCGCGCTGCGCCGGCGGCGTACGGAGGTCAAGCGCGCCCTGCTGGACCAGACGCTGATCTCCGGGGTGGGCAACATCTACGCCGACGAGGCGCTGTGGCGGGCGAGGCTGCACGGCGCCCGCCCCACCGACGCGCTGACCGGCCCGGCCGCGCTGCGGCTGCTGGGCCACGTCCGGGACGTCCTCGCCGAGGCGATCAAGTCCGGCGGCACCAGCTTCGACGCCCTCTACGTCAACGTCAACGGGGAGAGCGGCTACTTCGACCGGTCGCTGAACGTCTACGGCCGGGAGGGCCTGCCGTGCCACCGCTGCGGCGCGCCCGTGCGTCGGGAGGCGTTCATGAACCGTTCGTCGTACAGTTGCCCGCGCTGTCAGCCCCGCCCCCGGGGGGCCCTTCGGGGATGACCCCGAGGCGTTTTCCGGGTCGCCGTCGGCGCGTCGGCCCCGGCCGGTCGGGGATCGCCCTCCCGACACGCCGGTTTCGGCCCGACTCGCCCGGCCGGACCGTCGTTCAGGCCGCGTACAGGTTCCGGGGAAGGGCCGGGGCCGTTCCCTGATGTCCCGGGCCCGTTCCGTCCATAGCGTCAACCCCGTTGACAGGGGGTTGACGTGACAGGGGGACCCGGAATGGGGGCAAGACCGGTGACGGTGCGGCTGGCGCGGTGGAGCGCGGAGCATCCGTGGCGGGCCATCGCGCTGTGGGTCGTGTTCGTGGCGGTGTGCTTCGTCGGCGGGAACGCCGCGGGACTCAAGGAGGCGACCGGCGCCGACCAGGCCGTCGGCGAGTCGGGCCGGGCGGGGCTGATCGTGGACGCCGGCGACTTCGCCGACCCGGCGGTGGAGAACGTCCTGATCACGGCGCGCGTCGGCACGCTGGACCCCGTCGCCGCGAAGGCCGCCGCCGCCGACGCGGCGACCGAACTGCGTTCGGTGACCGGAGTCGCCTCGGTGGGGGAGCCGGTGACGGCGCGGGACGGCTCCGCGCTGCTGGTGCCGATCACGATGTCGGGTGACGCGGAGACCGCGTCCGACCGGGTGCAGCCGCTGCGGGACGCCACCGCCCGGGTGCAGGAGGGGCACCCGCAGCTGCGCGTCGAGCAGGTCGGCGGCCCGTCGATCAGCAAGGCGCTGAACGACACGCTCGGCGAGGACTTCAAGCGGGCCGAACTGCTGAGCCTGCCGGTGACCCTGGCCATCCTGATCATCGCGTTCGGGGCGCTGATCGCCGCCGGCGTGCCGGTTCTGCTGGCGCTCTCCTCGGTCGCCGCGGCGATGGGGCTCTCCACCCTCGCCTCGCACCTGGTGCCGGCGACCGACACGACGGCCAGCGTCATCCTGCTGATCGGCATGGCGGTCGGGGTCGACTACTCGCTGTTCTACGTGCGGCGCGAGCGGGAGGAGCGGGCGAAGGGGCGCTCCGGCCTCGACGCGGTGGAGATCGCCGCGGAGACCTCCGGTCACGCCGTCGTGGTCTCCGGCTTCGCCGTGATGATCTCGATGGGCGGGCTGCTGCTCGCCAACGACGCCATCTTCTCCTCCCTCGCGGTGGGCTCGATGCTGGTGGTCGCGGTCGCGGTGATCGGCTCGCTGACCGTGCTGCCGGCGCTGCTGGCCAAGCTCGGCCGCTGGGTCGACCGGCCCCGGGTGCCGCTGCTGTGGCGGCTCACCGCCCCGCGTACCGGGCGGCACGGCGAGGCGAAGCCGAGGTTCTGGCCGGCCGTGCTGAAGCCCGCGCTGCGGGCGCCGGTGGCCACCCTGGTGATCTCGGTCGGGCTGCTGCTCGCCCTGGCCACGCCCGCGCTCGGCATGAAGATGAAGTTCCCCGGCATGGAGGACCTGCCGCGCAGCACGCCGGCCATGCAGGCGTACGACCGGCTCACCGCGGCGTTCCCGAGCAGCGGCACCAGCCACACGGTCGCGGTGCGGGCGCCGGCGGCCGAGGCGGACCGGGTCGCGGCGGCGCTGACCGCGCTGGCCGGCGCGGCGTCGGCCGACCCGCTCTTCGCGCCGACCGAGGCGGACGGCCCGAAGATCGAGGTGTCGGCGGACCGGCGGGTGTCGGTGCTGGAGGTCGCCACCCCGCACGCCAGCCGCACCGACGAGGCGGCCCGCTCCCTGGAGCGGCTGCGCGACGACCTCGTCCCGGCCGCGCTCGGCGCGGTGCCCGGCGTGGAGTACGCGGTCGGCGGGGACATCGCCGACAGCGAGGACTACTCGCAGCACATCCGCGACAAGCTGCCGGTCGTCATCGGCTTCGTGCTGGTGCTGACCTTCGTGGTGATGGTGCTGACGTTCCGCTCGGTGGTGATCGCGCTCAGCTCGATCCTGCTCAACCTGCTCTCCGCCGGTGCCGCGTACGGGCTGCTGGTGCTGGTCTTCCAGGGCGACTGGGCCGAGGGCCTGCTCGGCTTCACCTCGATGGGTGCGATCGTCACCTGGCTGCCGCTGTTCCTCTTCGTGGTGCTGTTCGGGCTCTCGATGGACTACCACGTCTTCGTGGTCAGCCGGATCCGCGAGGGCGTCCGGGCCGGCATGTCGAACCGGGACGCGGTGGCGTACGGCATCACCTCGTCGGCCGGCGTGGTGACCAGCGCGGCGATCGTGATGGTCGGGGTCTTCTCGATCTTCGCCACGCTGAGCACGATCGACATGAAGCAGCTCGGCATCGGCCTGGCGGCGGCGATCCTGCTGGACGCCACGATCATCCGCGCGGTGGTGCTGCCGGCGCTGATGACCATGCTCGGCGACGCGAACTGGTGGGCCCCGAAGTTCCTGCGGGGGCGCCCCGCGAAGGCCCCCACGGACCCGCCGGCTCCGACCCCGGAGCTGGTCGGCGCCCGCTGACCCACGCCACACCAGGGGCCGGACCGCACCCGCGGTCCGGCCCCTGCCGTCCGTCCGTCGGTACGCGCGGCGGGTCCTGCCGTCGGGCCGACCTCCGTGCGGGGCGACCGGCCGGGCACGTGGTGTGTGCGGGGCGGCCGGCATGGCCCGGGTGCGTGACGGTCGGCGTCAGAACACCGGGCAGGAGGCCCGCCAGGCGCCCAACTCCCGGTCCTTGCGGATCGAGGAGAAGCCGTAGCCCACCGTGGTGACGCAGAAGTCCGTGGTCGAGCCGGTGTACTCGGCGTGGAACACCGGCTTGCCCGCCTCGACGAACGGCAACAGCTTGGCGCACAGGCCCAGCCGCACGCATTCCTCGTTGACGGCGAAGTCGAAGTCCGGCGCCAGGGCGGCCACCTGGGGCACGTCGTTGACCAGGCCGGGGGAGAGGTCCAGGGACCGGGCCAACTCGGCGAGCCGGCGGTTGAACAGCAACTGGTCGTCGAAGCCGAGCGGGAAGCCGGCGCGGTGGGCGTACCCGTCGGCGTCGGCGAGCGCGACCGCGCCGAAGCCCTTGCCCCGGCACAGCCGGAGCCGGTCCGCCAGCACCGGCCGCAGCGCGTCCCACTGCCGTACGTCGAGCCAGCGGCTCTGCGGGCGACGGGCCGCGGCGCCCCACACGGCGGCCGGGAAGCGGCTCGCGTCCGGATCCGTGGGCAGGACCGAGCCGACGTGCACCTGGCAGACCAGCCGGCGGTCGCGGGACCGCAGCTCGGCGGTCTGCGCGGCGGTGGTGGCGACCGGGTCGAGCAGGAAGACGTCGGCGTCGACGGTCGGGTCGAGCACGCCGCTGAGCTGCCACTGCCACCGCCACCGGCCGGCCGACTCCGCCGGCCAGGTGGTCGGGGCGCCGGGCGGGGTGAGCGCGACCCGGCAACCGCCGACCGTGGCCAGCAGCGCGAGGACGACGCAGGCGGACAGGACGCGGCGCGGGCCCCGCCCGACGGCGCGCGTACGCGGCCGGATCCGCATCGGCAAGCTCCCGGGTGCCGGGGCGGCGGGAGTGCCGCCCGGAGCGGGTACGCCGGTCCGGCGTACCTCACCCGGTCAAACGAGCGCGGACCCGGCCACGACTCGCGTTCAGCGCGGCGCGGCGAGGACCTGCGTCCAGTACGGCCCGTTGCTGCTCGCCACGCCGACGCCGATCTCGGTCAAGGCGCAGTTCAGGATGTTGGCCCGGTGACCGGAGCTGTTCATCCAGGCGTCCATCACCGCGGCCGGCGTCTTCTGGTTCCAGGCGACGTTCTCGCCGTACGTGCGCCAGGCGTAGCCGACCCGGTCCAGCCGGTCTCCGGCGTCGCTGCCGTCGCTGCCGGTGTGCGACATGTTCCGGTGGTCCGCCTGGTCCTGGCTGTGCCGCTGGGCGGCGGTCATGAGCTTGTCGTCGATGCTCAGCGCCCCGCAGCCGGCCTTGGCGCGCTCGGCGTTCACCAGGTTCACCACCTCGCGGGCCTGGGCGCTGACCCCGCTGCTCACGGGGGCCTTCGTGCCGCCGCCGGACGGCGCGCTGCTCCGCTCGGTGCGCCGCGAGGGCGCGGTGGAGCGCGAGGGCACCGGCGTGGGCCTGGTGTCCTTCGTGGGCGACGGGGCGGGCCTGACGGTGGTCGGCGCGGTGCTCGGGGTGGGGGCGGCCAGCGCGTCGCCGGGCGTCCCCGGCAACGCCGGGGCGGCGGCGATCGTGTCGTCGACGGCGGTCGGGTCGGTCTCCGGGCCGTCGCCGCCCAGCGCGACCGCGCCGACGCCGAGGCTCACCACCAGCGTGGCGGCTGCGGCGGCGCCACCGATCAGCACGGGGCGGGGGAAGCGGCGGTGGCGGCGGTGCCGGCCCTCGGCGGGTGTCGTCCCGGCGTCGGTGTCCTGGTGCGTCCCGAGGTCGATCGGGGCGGTCGGGGCGTCGACCGGCCAGCCGCCGGCCGCCCGCTCGCCGGGCGGGGGCGCGTCCGTCCCGTACGGCCCGCCGTCCCGCAGGTCGGCGTCGGCGTGCCAGCGGACGCCCGGCTCGCCCTGCCAGGCGGCAACCGGCTCGCCCTGCCAGGCGGCGGCCGGCGCGGCCGGCCAGGTCCCGGTCGGCTCGTCCCGCCAGCGCTCGGTGGGCTCGTCCCGCCAGCGCCCGGTGGGCTCGGCGGCGTCGGCGGGTCCAGCCTGCCAGCGCGCGGCGGGCTCGGCCTGCCGGTGTGCGGCCGGTTCGGCGGGCTCGGCCTGCCAGCGGGCGGTCGGCTGGTCGCGGTGCCACTCGTCGGCGGGTCGGTCCGGGTCGTCCCCGAACAGGTAGGCCGACCTCGGCTCCGGACGGTCGGTCAGCCAGGCCGGCTCCTCGCTGCGCGGCTGCTCGGGGTGCCGGGCGGCGCCGTCCGGGTCGTTCGGGTCGGTCCAGCGGTACACGCCTCTGCCTCCAAGGGGATCGGGTGCGGGCGGAGTGACGCTACGTGGGGGGCCTGAGCAGCGGCAACGTGGCTAAGGAAGAGTTAAGGGGAAGTCGGACGGCCGGGTAGGGACTTCCCGGGATCCGGGGCGTAGAGTCAAGGTGTCCGGACAGAGAGTGTCCGCGCCTTGTGGCAGCCCCCCGGCAAGTGGACAGGTCGACGTGGAAATGATCTACGGCCTGCGGGAACTTGACGAAGGAGGGGGTATCGGCTCAATATATAGGTGTCGCCAGTCGCGCCCGGTCATGCCCAGAATCGCCTGGAATGACAGCCGCGTACACATTGGGCGCGCGTTGGCCGGCCTTTCCGGCAGCGCATATCAAGGAGTCATCATGGCCAAGGCCCTGTACGGCCACGTAGGTGCGGCGCCCGATCGGCGTCTGCTCGACGAGGTCACCCGACTGCGTGCCACGGTTCGGGCACTGGAGTTCGAGATCACGCGGTTGCGTGCCGAGAACGATCGGCTCGCGGCGGCTGCGGCGGAGGCGGACGATCTGCTCCGTCTGGCCGAGCCCGCGCTGACCTGAGCTCCGGGATCGAAAAACTGAATCGCACCACGCAAAAAAGCGCGCCGACACTTCTGTGCCGGCGCGCAGCTCTGTCCGCGCCCCTTTTCGCCGGCACCAATTCGCGATCTTGTGTGGATCTGTCGGGGGCCGGCGAAAATGGTCCTCCCGACGTCGCCCGGCGTACCCCGGCTGGCCCGCCCCACGGCGCGGCCGGGCGCCCGGCAGGCGGGTCGCGTGCCGGGCGGCCGTCGGTCCCGGGTTAGTCTGCGGGTTCACCCAGGTCCGCGCAGCCGGCGACGGTACGGCGGCCACCGGACGAGGATCGAGAAGGTGTATCTCAAGAGCCTGACGGTGAAGGGCTTCAAGTCCTTCGCCTCCGCGACGACGCTGAAGCTGGAGCCCGGGATCACCTGCGTGGTCGGCCCGAACGGCTCCGGCAAGTCCAACGTCGTCGACGCCATCGCCTGGGTGCTCGGCGAGCAGGGCGCCAAGGCGCTGCGCGGCGGCAAGATGGAGGACGTCATCTTCGCCGGCACCGCCGGCCGGGCCCCGCTGGGCCGGGCCGAGGTGACCCTGACGATCGACAACACCGACGGCGCGCTGCCGATCGAGTACACCGAGGTGTCGATCACCCGCCGGATGTTCCGCTCCGGCGAGAGCGAGTACGAGATCAACGGCGACTCCTGCCGGCTGCTCGACATCCAGGAGCTGCTGTCGGACTCCGGTATCGGCCGGGAGATGCACATCATCGTCGGGCAGGGCCGGCTCGACGGCATGCTGCACGCCAAGCCGGAGGACCGGCGGGCGTTCATCGAGGAGGCTGCCGGCGTCCTCAAGCACCGCAAGCGCAAGGAGAAGGCGCTGCGGAAGCTCGACGCGATGCAGACCAACCTCAACCGGCTCACCGACCTCACCGCCGAGCTGCGCCGCCAGCTCAAGCCGCTGGGCCGGCAGGCCGAGGTGGCCCGGCGCGCCGCCGCCATCCAGGCGAACCTGCGCGACGCCCGGCTGCGGCTGCTCGCCGACGACCTGGCCACCCTGCGCGCCACCCTGGACCGGGAGATCGCCGACGAGACCGCGGTGCGCGAGCGGCGGGAGCAGGTCGAGGCCGAGCACACCGAGGTGCAGTCCCGCCTCGCCGAGTTGGAGGCCGCCCTCGCCGAGGACGCGCCGCTGCTGGCCGCCGCGCAGGACACCTGGTACAAGCTCTCCGCCCTCTCCGAGCGGTTCCGCTCCATCGAGCAGCTCGCCCGGGAGCGGCTGCGGCACCTCAGCGCCACGCCGGACGACGAGCGCCCCGGCCGCGACCCGGACCAGTTGGAGGCCGAGGCCGAGCGGGTCCGCGAGCAGGAGGAGGAGCTGCGCGCCGCGCTCACCGACGACCAGATCCGGCTCGCCGAGGCGGTGGAGCACCGCCAGGAGCTGGAACGGCAGCTCGCCGCCGCCGAACGCGAGCTGGTCGCCGCCGCGAAGGCGATCGCCGACCGGCGGGAGGGGCTGGCCCGGCTGACCGGTCAGGTCAACTCCGCCCGGGCCCGGACCACCAGCGCGGGCGAGGAGATCGAACGGCTCGCCGCCGCGCACGCCGACGCGCTCGCCCGGGCCGAGCAGGCGCAGGCCGAGCTGGACGCGGTGGCCGAGCAGTCCACCGAGGCGGACCGGGACAACGCCGACCTCGACGCCCGGCACGCCGAGGCGGCCGCCGCCCTGGAGCGGGCGCAGGCCACCGTGCGGTCGCTGACCGACGCCGAGCGGTCGGCGGAGAAGGACGCCGCCACCTGGAAGGCCCGGGAGGAGGCGCTCGCCCTGGGCCTGCGCCGCAAGGACGGGGCGGGGGCGCTGCTGGCCCGCGCCGACGAGGTCCCGGGCCTGCTGGGCAGCCTGGCCGGGCTGCTCACCGTCGCCCCCGGGCAGGAGGCCGCGCTCGCCGCCGCGCTCGGCGGGCTCGCCGACGCGGTCGCGGTCAGCGGCGTCGACGAGGCCGTCGAGGCCATGCGGCTGCTGAAGATCTCCGACGCCGGCCGGGCCGGCCTGCTGGTCGGCAGCCCCGCCGGCCCCGGCATGGACGCCCACCCCGACGCGCTGCGGCCGAAGCTGCCCGACGGCGCCCGCTGGGCGCCCGACCTGGTGGAGTGCGCCCCGCAGCTTCGACCGGCGGTGCACCGGGCGCTGCGCGACGTGGTGCTGGTCGACGACCTCGCCGCCGCGGCCGAGGTGGTCGCCGGCAATCCCGAGTTGCGCGCGGTCACCCCGGACGGCGACGTGGTGGGCGCGTACGCGGCGGCCGGCGGGTCGGCCAAAGCGCCCAGCTTCATCGAGGTGCAGGCGGCGGTCGAGGAGGCCCGGTCGAACCGGCTCGCGGCCGAGCGGACCGGCGCGGAGCTGCGCGAACAGCTCGTCGACGCCCGCGCCGAGGTGGCCGCCGCGAAGGACACCGTGCAGCACGCCGCCGCCGCCAAGCGGGAGGCGGAGAGCCACCGCAACGCCGCCGCCCGGCGGCTGGCCGAGCTGGGCGCGGCCGCCCGCTCCGCGAAGGCCGAGACCGACCGGCTCGGCGAGTCCCGGGCCCGCGCCGAGGCGGCCCGGGAACGGGACCTGCTCACCCTGGCCGAGCTGGAGGAACGGCTGCGGCTGGCCGAGGAGACCCCGGTCGACGCGGAACCCTCCACCGAGGACCGCGACCAGCTCGCCGCGATGGTGCCGCAGGCGCGACAGAACGAGATGGAGGTCCGGCTGGCGGTGCGTACGGCCGAGGAGCGGGTCTCCTCGATCGCCGGTCGCGCCGACTCGCTGCGCCGGCAGGCCACCGCCGAGCGGGCCGCGCGGGAACGCGCGGCGGCGCGGCGGGCGGCGCGCACCCGTGGCGCGGGGATCGCCCGGGCCGTGGCGGGCGGCGCCCGCGAGGCCCTCACCCGGCTGGCCACCTCCATCGCCGCGGCGGAGGAGCACCGCGACGCCGTGGCGCGCGAGCGCGCCTCCCGCGAGGCCGAGCTGCAGGAGGTACGCGGCGCGGCCAAGCGGCTCGGCGCGGAGCTGGAGCGGCTGACCAGCCAGGTGCACCGGGACGAGGTGGCCCGCGCCGAGCAGCGGCTGCGCATCGAGCAGCTGGAGGCGAAGGCCGCGGAGGACTTCGGGCTGGACGTGGAGACCCTGGTCGCCGAGTACGGCCCGCACCAGCCCGTCCCGCCCACCCAGGCTGACGTGGCGGCGGCCGAGCGGGACGGCCTGCCGGTGCCCGAGCCGGCGCGCTACGAGCGTCCGGTGCAGGAGAAGCGGGCCGCCAAGGCGGAACGGGAACTGACCCTGCTCGGCAAGGTCAACCCGCTCGCGCTGGAGGAGTTCGCCGCGCTGGAGGAGCGCTACAAGTTCCTCTCGGAGCAACTGGAGGACCTCAAGGCCACCCGCCGCGACCTGCTCACCGTGGTCAAGGACGTCGACGACCGGATCCTGGAGGTCTTCGCCAGCGCGTTCGAGGACACGGCCCGGGAGTTCCAGCAGGTCTTCACCGTGCTCTTCCCCGGCGGCGAGGGCCGGCTCGTGCTCACCGACCCGGAGGACCTGCTCACCACCGGCGTCGAGGTGGAGGCCCGCCCGCCGGGTAAGAAGATCAAGCGGTTGTCGCTGCTCTCCGGCGGCGAGCGGTCGCTGACCGCGGTGGCGATGCTGGTGGCGATCTTCCGCGCCCGGCCCAGCCCGTTCTACATCATGGACGAGGTGGAGGCGGCGCTCGACGACGTCAACCTGGGCCGGCTGATCACGCTGCTGGCCCAGTTGCGGGAGAAGAGCCAGCTCATCGTCATCACGCACCAGAAGCGGACGATGGAGGTCGCCGACGCCCTGTACGGCGTGACCATGCGCAACGGGGTGACCCAGGTGATCAGCCAACGGCTCAACCGGGCCGACGGGGACGACGAGCGGCGCGGCCGCGGCGAGGAGAACGAGTAGTGGGTCGGGAACGCGCCACGGCGCTCCTGGTGGACTTCGACGGCGTCCTGCGACGCTGGGACCCGGCGGTGGCCGCCGGCGTGGAGCGGGAGTACGGCCTGTCCGAGGGCGTACTCACCGAGATCGCCATGCAGTGGGGGCGGCTCCAGCCGGTGCTGACCGGCCAGGTCAGCCACGCCGACTGGATGACCAGCGTCGCCGACGCGCTGGCCGGGCCGGCCGGCGGGCCGGAGCGCGCCCGGGCCGCGGTCGAGCAGTGGCAGCGCTACCGGGGCGAGGTGGACACCGAGGTGCTCGACTTCGTCCGCGGGGTGCGCGCCGGCGGCCTCCCGGTCGGCCTCGCCACCAACGCCACCGACCTGCTCGACGACGACCTGGCCGCGCTCGGCCTGGTTGGCGAGTTCGACGCGGTGGTCAACTCGTACCGGCTCGGGGTGAACAAGCCGGCCAAGGAGTACTTCCAGGCCGCCTGCCGGGCGGTGGCCACCCCGCCGGACCGGGTGCTCTTCGTCGACGACGAGGACTGGTCGGTGCGCGGTGCCCGGGCCGCCGGGCTGTCGGCGCTCCGCTGGACCGGCCGCCCCGAGGACCTGCGCTACCTGCGGGCGGCGCTGGCGTACTGAGGCCTGCCCCGGCTGGTCCGCTCGGCCGTGGTGCGGGGGCTGCCGGGCTGGCGGCGTGGGGCTCCCCGGTGCCGGTGGGCGGCGCCGGCGGGCCTGGCGCGGCGCCGCCCGGGGCGGTCAGTCGCCGGTGACGCCGTCGATGCGTTCGCGGATCAGGTCGGCGTGGCCGTTGTGCCGGGCGTACTCCTCGATCATGTG
Organism: Micromonospora sp. NPDC049139; assembly: GCF_055586845.1. Lineage (NCBI taxonomy): Bacteria > Bacillati > Actinomycetota > Actinomycetes > Micromonosporales > Micromonosporaceae > Micromonospora > Micromonospora sp. NPDC049139. Next base: position 148,038 of record NZ_JBVJHK010000003.1, read on the forward strand.
CACGTAGACCCAGCGCAGGTTGAACGTCCGGCGCTTCGGGCCGACCTCGGTGAAGGTGTCGTCGAGCGAGCGGCCCGCCGCGGCGGCCCGGGCCAGCTCCACCTCCCGGTGGAACGTGGCGAGGTCGGCCTCGGCGTCGGCGGCGCTGACGTCGTGGTCGGCGTCCGGGTTGTCGGGGGTGAAGTAGGGGTAGTCGACGCGCTCGCCGGCGAAGTTCTCCCGGAACCACCAGGCCTCCACCTCGGCCAGGTGCCGGACCAGCCCGAGCAGGGTCAGCCCGGAGGGCTCGACGCTCGGCGTCCGCAACTGCTCGGCGGTCAGCCCGGCGCACTTGAGCAGCAGCGTCTGCCGGTGGTAGTCCAGCCAGCCTTCCAGGATGGTGCGTTCGTCGCCGACGTACGGCTCGGGGGTCCGGGTGATCTCCGGTGCTCTCCAGGTCATGCCGGCCATCCTCGCCGGCCCGACCGACAACCCGCGACCGCATATCCGCCGTGACCCGTCCCGGCGTCAGGACGTGTCCGGGCTCCGCGGCGCGCCGCCGCACCGCGACGTGTCCGGGCTCCGCCGCGCCGCGACGTGTCAGGGCACCACGACGACCGGCCAGCGGCCGGCCCGGACGAGGCGGGTGGCGACCGAGCCGACCAGCCGGTGCCCGGCCTGCTCGGAGGAGCCGACGACCACCAGGTCGGCCCGGAACTCGTCGGCCGCCGCACGCAGCTCGGCGTACGCGTCCCCGCGCCGGCGCAGGAAGGTGACCGGCAGGCCGAGTTCCTCGGCGCTGCGCCGGCACTCCCGGCGCAGCTCCGCGGTCAGCTCGTCGTGGCAGCGCTGCACCTCCCCGGCGTCCAGGCCGGGCACGAGCGTGGTCAGCCCGGGTGCGGGGCTGACGTGGACCACCACCAGGGCGGAGCCCTGCCGGCGGGCCAGCCCGGCCGCGTACCAGCCGGCGCGCTCCGAGGTGCGGGTGCCGTCCACGCCGACCAGCACGACCCTCGGCCCGTCCGTGCCGCGCTCGTAGGGCCCCGGCCGGGTGCGCGGGCCGTACTCCTCCCGTTCCGGCGCGTCCGTGCTCATGCCAGCTCCGTCCTCTCCGGTTGCCCTAGGCAACAACCGGGCCCGGGCACAGCCCTATTCCGGCCGGCCTAGAAGTACTCCTCGTTGAAGCGGCGCAGCAGCCGGGCGAAGTCCCCGACGTCCGCCGCCGACCAGGTGCCCAGGGTCTGCCGGAAGCGTTCGAGCCGGCCGCCCTGCGCCGCGTCGAACCGGCGCTGCCCCTCCTCGGTGAGGCTGAGCCGCGCGGCGCGCCGGTCGGCCGGGTCCGGGTCGCGCCGGACCAGGCCCAGGCCCTCCAGCCCGTGGATCTGCCGGCTCAGCGTCCCCTTGCCGACGCCGAGCCGGGCGGCCAGGTCGGTGAGCCGGACCGAGCCGCACCGGCGCAGCCACAGCAGCAGCCCGTACGCGTCGGGCTCCAGGCCGGGGTGCACCTCCCGGGCAAGTTCCGAGGAGACGGCCCGCCCCCGGCGCAGCAGGGCGGTCAGCTCGTGCTCCACCGCCCGCATCGCCTCCGGCAGGTGCTCGTCCACGGTGGCCAGGGTACGGCGGACGGTCTCAGGCACCCGGAGCCAGCCGCTGCCGCATCACCTCGCGCAGGTGGCCGTCGCTGGTGGTGCCCTCGATGGTCACCTCGGCCGCCCGCCCGGTGTGCACCAGCGTGGCGACCGCGTTGCCGAAGTAGGGGCCGGCCAGCCGCTTCCAGCGGAACGGCGGGCGGCGTACCCCGGCCGAGCGGGCGAGCGCCCGGGCGGCTCCGGCCGGCCCGGACGACCAGCCCAGCCGCATCAGCGGGCGCATCCCGGCGGGCACCTGGTTGTGGATGGGCGAGCAGGTGAGCTGGTGCACCGGGGTGACCACGCTCCGGTCGTCGAACCGGGCCCGCGCCACGTACGAGTGGTGCACGTCACCGGAGAGCACGCTGATCGACGCCGGCGGCGCGTACGCCGGGCCGGCCCCGACCCGGTCGCCGGGCTCGCCGGGGGTGCCGCTGCCGATCCGGGCGAACAGCGCGCCGAGCGCGTCGAACGAGCGGCGGAAGGCGGCCCAGTGCTCCAGGTCCAGCCCCCGGCGCAGCTTCTCCGACAGGCGCCCGAGCCAGCGCCGCCGCGAGTCGGCGAGCTTCTCGTTCCACGCCTCCACGTGGTGGATGCCCGGCGGCAGCAGCCAGGGCAACGAGGCGCCCACCACGAGGTGGTCGTAGACGCCGTGGGCCCGGTCGAGGAACCACGACCACTCGCCCGGGGGCAGCATCGCCCGCCGGCCGGGCTCCAGCACCCGGCTGCACCGGTTGTCCAGCATCACCAGCCGGGTCCGGCCCAGGTCCAGCGCGTAGCTCCACTGGTACTGCACGGCCCGCCACCGCTCGGTGTCGTGGGCGAGGTCGGCCTCGGTGTCGACCCGCTGGCCGAACTCGCGCAGCACGCCGGTGGCGTCCTCCGCCGCGCTGACCTTCGCGAAGACCGGGTCGGCGGCGATCTCGTCGGGGGAGAGGTTGCCCAGGTGCTGGTAGACCCAGTAGGAGGCGAGGCCGCTGGTGATCCGCTCCGCCCACCAGGGCTGGTCGCGCATGTCCGCCCGCCAGGCGGCCGAGGTGTTCCAGTCGTCGATGATCTCGTGGTCGTCGAAGATCATCACGCTCGGCACGGTGGAGAGCAGCCAGCGGATCTCCGGGTCACGCCAGGACTCCAGGTAGAGCTTGGTGTACTCGTCGAAGCTGACCACCTGGTCGCTGGGCGCGCCCCTGGGCCGCCGGCGGCGCCGCTTCAGCAGCCGCCGCACCGTGGGGGAGGTCACGTCCGCGTAGACCTGGTCACCGAGGAGCACCAGCAGATCGGGCAGGCCGGCCGGGTCGGGGTCGGCCATCAGCCGCCGGGCGTACGCGTCGAGCGCGTCCGGGGGCAGTCGGCGGGTGGTGGCGTGCTGGGTGGTCTCCCGGCACGATCCGAAGATCAACCGGACCGGCTGGTCGAGGTCGTCGGCCGCCCGGGTGCGGATGACGCTGGGCGGGAACCCGCTCCTCGGCACCGGCCAGGCGACCTCGTCGTCGAACAGCACCTCGTAGCTGGTGGCGCTGTCGGGCGTGAGCCCCTCCACCACGACGAGCGCGTAGTGGTGGTCGTACGCGGAGAAGGTGGGCGCGGTGCCGCGGGCGCCGTCGGCCGTGCGAACGGTGACCACGGCGGGCGCGCTGGTCTCGACCCAGACGGTGGCCCGCGTGTCGACCACCCGCCGCAGCAACGGGCCGATGAGCAGGTGTGCCGCGGGCATGGTCGACCTCCAGGTAAGCGGACTTCACTTTTACTACCCGGCCGGCGGTCGCACCACTGCTGGCTGTGACCGAGCCTACCGCCGGCTCCCGGACGGGCCCGCCGGGAGCGGTGGCTGGGACAGCATCGCCGGCATCTGACAGGATTCCGGCATGACCGAATACCTCCTCATCGCACTCGCCCTGCTCGGCGTGCTGATCCTTGGCGGCATCGGGCTGGTCGTGCCGCGGCTGCGCCGGCGCCCGGAGCCGCCGCTGCCCGAGACGGAGGTCGAGACCCGGGCCGAGGAGGGTCTCGCCGGCCCGCCGGTGGCGGCGCCGGAGGCCGAAATCTCCACCGGGATCCTGGTGGAACCGCCGGTCGTGGAAGCCCCGGCCCCGGTGCTGGAGGTGCCCGAGCCGACCGCCGGGCGGCTGGTCCGGCTGCGCTCCCGGCTGTCCCGCTCGCAGAACGTCTTCGGCAAGAGCCTGCTCGGCCTGCTCAGCCGCGACCACCTGGACGAGGACACCTGGGAGGAGATCGAGGACAGCCTGATCACCGCCGACGTCGGCATCGACGCCACCCGGGAGATCGTCGACCGGCTGCGCGAGCGCACCCGGGTGCTCGGCACCCGGTCCGGCACCGAGCTGCGCGCCCTGCTCGCCGCCGAGCTGGTCAACGCCCTCGACCCGACGTTGGACCGTTCGCTGCACACCGCGCCCAAGGACGGCGTGCCGGCCGTGCTGCTGGTGGTCGGCGTCAACGGCGCCGGCAAGACCACCACCTGCGGCAAGGTCGCCCGGGTGCTCGTCGCCGACGGCCGGAGCGTGATCCTCGGCGCGGCCGACACCTTCCGTGCCGCCGCCGCCGACCAGCTGGAGACCTGGGCCGGTCGCGTCGGGGCCGAGACCGTGCGTGGCCCGGAGGGGGCCGACCCGGCCAGCGTCGCCTTCGACGCGGTCAAGCGCGGCATCGACACTGGCGTGGACACGGTGCTGATCGACACGGCCGGCCGGCTGCAGAACAAGGTCGGCCTGATGGACGAGCTGGGCAAGGTCAAGCGGGTGGTGGAGAAGCACGGCCCGATCGACGAGACGATCCTGATCCTGGACGCCACCACCGGGCAGAACGGGCTGGAGCAGGCCCGGGTCTTCACCGAGGTGGTCAACGTGACCGGCGTGGTGCTCACCAAGCTCGACGGCACCGCCAAGGGCGGCATCGTGATCGCCGTGCAGCGCAAGCTGGGCATCCCGGTGAAGCTGGTCGGGCTCGGCGAGGGCAAGGACGACCTCGCCCCGTTCGACCCCGCGCAGTTCGTCGACGCGCTGCTCGGTACCGAGCCGCTCGCCCGGGACGCGTAACCTCGCAGTGACGAGCAACGATCGCGCCTACGCCGGATGGCGCGACCCCAGCCACCCGTCGCAGCGCCTCGGGAGACCGTACGTGACTTCGCAGGAGATCCCGCTGCACGGCGGGAACGTCAGCACCGTGGTGCGGGTCGGCGACACGGTCCGGCGCAACGCCGGGCCGTGGACGCCCTCGGTGCACGCCCTGCTGCGCCACCTGGAGTACGTCGGGTTCACCGGCGCCCCCCGCGCGCTCGGCATGGACGAGCGCAACCGGGAGGTCCTGTCGTACCTGGAGGGGGAGTGTGGGGAGTACCCGCTGGCCCCGCACTGGGTCACCGACGAGGCCCTGGTGACCGTCGCCACCATGCTGCGGATGTTCCACGACGCCCAGTACGGCTTCGTGCCGCCGCCGGGGGCGGTGTGGCGCTCGTTCGGCCCGCCGCCGCCGGACACCGAGGTGATCTGCCACCACGACGCCGCCCCGCACAACGTCATCTGGCGGCCCGACGGCACCCTCGGGCTGATCGACTTCGACCTCGCCTCGCCCGGCGCCCGGATCTACGACGTGGCGTACGCGGCCTGGACGTGGGTGCCGATCTTCTCCGACCGCGACTCGATCACGCTCGGCTGGAAGCACCCCGACCGGCCGCGCCGGCTGCGCCTCTTCGCGGACGCGTACGGGCTGATCCCGCGGGACCGGCACCGGCTGATCCGGACCATCCGCAAGCGGATCGTGGACCACGTCGAGGGCATCCGCCGGATGGCCGCCGCCGGTGAGCCGGCCTTCGTCCGGATCGTGCACAAGGGGCACCTGCGCCGGCCGATGCGGGACCTGCGGCTGCTCGACTACGAGCGCAACGCCCTCGAGTACGCGCTGCGCTGACCGGTCCGTCCCGCCGAGGGCCGTTCCTGCCGGCGGTGAGGTTGTCTTCACACGTCCGAAACAAGGCGTCACCGTCCGGAAATCGACGGGTGACGCTGGGGGAAACAGGGAGCGAGCAGGCTTCCGCGCATCCGGCGTACGGGCGACGCTGCCCCGGAAGCCGGGAAGGAGGGACTTCACCTTTAGGAGGCCGGCGTGCCCGACGCACCCACGATCGATTCCGGCAACACCGTCTGGTTGCTGGTGTCGACGGCGCTCGTGCTGCTCATGACGCCCGGACTGGCGCTGTTCTACGGCGGCCTGAACCGGGCCAAGGGTGTACTGAACATGATGATGATGAGCTTCTCCGCGATCGGGCTCATCTCCGTTTTGTGGTGGTTCTACGGTTTCAGCATCGCGTTCGGCAGCGATGTCAACGGCTTCTGGGGCGACCCGGGCGCCTACCTCGGCACCAAGACCTTCCTCGCCGAGACCGACCTCTGGGGCGCGACGGCGGAGAACCCGAGCGGCATCGGCGTCCCGCTCTACGTGTTCATGGCCTTCCAGATGGTCTTCGCCGTGATCACCGTCGCGCTGATCAGCGGCGCGATCTCCGACCGGGCGAAGTTCGCCGGCTGGCTGCTGTTCGCGTTCGGCTGGGCGACGCTGGTCTACTTCCCGGTCGCGCACTGGGTGTGGGGCGGCGGCATCATCGGCGGCGACATCCACGCGCTCGACTTCGCCGGCGGCACCGCCGTGCACATCAACGCCGGCGCGGCGGCCCTAGCCCTGGCCCTGGTGCTCGGCAGGCGGCTCGGCTGGCCCCGGGAGGGCATGAAGCCGCACAACATCCCGCTCGTCGCGCTCGGCGCCGGGCTGCTCTGGTTCGGCTGGTTCGGTTTCAACGCCGGTTCCGAGCTCACCGTCGACTCGGTCGCCGGCCTGGCCTTCATCAACACCCAGCTCGCCACCGCCGCCGCGGTGCTCGGCTGGATCGCCGTCGAGTGGATCAAGGACAGGAAGCCGACCCTGGTCGGTGCCTCGTCCGGCGCCGTCGCCGGCCTGGTCGCCATCACCCCGGCCTGCGGCTTCGTCGCACCCTGGGCGGCGGTGCTGCTCGGCGTCGTCGCCGGGGCGGTCTGCGCGCTGGCGATCAGCCTCAAGTACAAGCTCGGCTACGACGACTCGCTCGACGTGGTCGGCGTGCACTTCGTCGGCGGCTGGATCGGGTCGCTCTGGCTCGGCCTGTTCGCCACCAACTCGGTCAACGGCGCGATCACCGACGTCATCGGCGCCTCGGACGGCCTGTTCTACGGTGGTGGGGTGACCCAGCTCGGCCGGCAGGCCCTGGCCGGCCTGATCGTCACCGTCTGGTCCTTCGCGGTGGCCTGGGTGCTCGCCGTCGCGATCGAGAAGACCATCGGCTTCCGGCTCCGCGCCGAGGACGAGGTCGGCGGCATCGACATCGCCGAACACGCCGAGAGCGGCTACGACCTGTCGCCGGCCGCGGGCGGCGGCGGCAGCGCCTTCGCCATGGCCGGGCTGACCGGCGCCAAGCAGACGGCGGCACAGGCCGCGCCCGCCGCGTCCCCCGCCGAGCCGGTCGCCGAGCCGGTCGACGAGAAGATCGCCGGTTAACGTTCCTGTGATGGAGGGGTTGGACATGAAGCTGGTGACCGCGGTCATCAAGCCGTACCAACTGGACGCGGTGAAGGAGGCCCTGCACGCCCTCGGCGTGGCCGGCCTGACCGTCAGCGAGGTCCAGGGCTACGGCCGGCAGAAGGGGCACACCGAGGTCTACCGGGGTGCCGAGTACACGGTCGAGTTCCTGCCCAAGATCCGGGTGGAGGTGCTCACCGACGAGATCGACCTGGAGAAGATCGTCGACGCCGTCGTCGCCGCCGCCCGGACCGGCAAGATCGGCGACGGGAAGGTCTGGGTGACCTCGGTCGACGAGGTCGTCCGGGTCCGCACCGGCGAGCGCGGCCTCGACGCGCTCTGACCGGGCCACGACCGACATGACCTCGTCGACCGGGAGGAACGCGTCGGGCCACGCCGGCAACGGCGGCCCGGCCCTCCCGGTCGACGGGTTCGTCGGCCCGAACGGGGGCGTGGGGGAGGCGGCCCGGGCCGCGCGCGCCGACGCCCACGACCGGTGGCTGCGCGCGCTGCTGCCGGACCGGCCCGGCGTGGCGCTCGTCGCCGTCGGCGGGCTGGGACGGCGGCAGTGCGCCCCGCACGGCGACCTCGACCTCGTGCTGCTGCACGCCGGGGTGCCCGGCGTGGACGAGCTCGCCGCGGCGGTCTGGTATCCCGTCTGGGACGCCGGGCTGCGGCTCGACCACTCCGTCCGCACCGTCGCCGAGGCGCTGTCGGTCGCCCAGGACGACGTGAAGGTCGCCCTCGGGCTGCTCGACGCGCGGCTGGTCGCCGGGGACGCCGCCCTCGCCGACACGCTCGTCCGGTCCGCCGTCGACCACTGGCGGCGCACCGCCGTACGGCAGCTCCCCGGGTTGCGGGAGGTCACCGCCGCCCGCTGGGAGGCCCACGGCGAGCTGGCCTTCCTGCTGGAAGGCGACCTGAAGGAGGCCGCCGGCGGGCTGCGCGACGTGGGCATCCTGCGGGCGATCGCCACCGCCGGGATCACCGACGCGCTGCGCCCCGCCGTCCGCGCCGCGCACCGGCGGCTGCTGGACACCCGGGACGCGTTGCACGTGCGGGTCGGCCGCCGGGTCGACCGGCTGGTCGCCCAGGAACGCGACGGCGTCGCCGCGCTGCTCGGGCTGCGCCAGCCCGCGCCCGGCGGGCCCGACGCCGGGCTGCGCCAACCCGCGCCCGACGCGCCCCACGCCGGGCTGCGGGCCGGAGCGGTCGCCGAGGACGGCGACGCGCTACTGCGCCGGGTGGCCGGGGACGCCCGGACCGTCAGCCACGCCCTCGACGACGCCTTCCGCGCCGCCGACCGGCTCCGCTCGGGCCGCCGCCGGGGGGTCGACGGGCGCCCGGTGCGCCGGCCGGTGGCCCGGGACGTCGTGGAGCACGACGGCGAGCTGGTGCTGGCCCGCACCGCGATCGGCGCGCGACCCGACCCGAGCCTGTCGCTGCGGGTCGCCGCCGCCGCGGCCACCACCCGGCTGCCGATCGCCCGGGCCACCTGCGAGTGGCTGGCCGGGTACTGTCCGCCGCTGCCGGCGCCGTGGCCGGCCGAGGCCCGGGCCGCGCTCGTCACCCTGCTCGGCGCCGGTCCCGGCCTGGTGCCGGCCTGGGAGACCTGCGACCGGTACGGGTTGATCGAGGGCTGGCTGCCCGAGTGGACCCGGCTGCGCAGCCTCCCGCAGCACAACCCGGTGCACCGGTTCACCCTCGACCGGCACCTCGTGCAGACCGCGTACGAGGCGAGCCGGCACACCCGCGAGGTGGACCGTCCCGACCTGCTGCTGCTCGGCGCACTCCTGCACGACGTCGGCAAGGGGCTGCCGGGGGACCACAGCACGCTCGGGGCTCCGCTGGCCGAGGCGGTGGCCGCCCGGATCGGCCTGCCCGAGCCCGAGGTGGCGCTGATCGGCACGCTGGTCCGGCTGCACCTGCTCCTGCCCGACGTCGCCACCCGGCGGGACCTCGCCGACCCGGTCACCATCTCCGGGGTGGCCGAGCGGGTCGGCGACACCACCACCCTGGACCTGCTGCACGCCCTGGTCCGCGCCGACGCCGCGGCCACCGGGCCGGCCGCCTGGTCGGACTGGAAGGGCCGGCTGGTCGCCGAGCTGGTCGCCCGGGTCCGCACGGCGCTGGACACCGGCGCCCTGCCCGCCCCGCCCGTCCCGGACCCGGCGCTGCTGGCGGGGCCCCTGCCGGTCGTACACCTGACCGGGGACCGGGTGGCGGTGGCCGCGGCGGACCGGCGCGGCCTGCTCGCGACGGTGGCCGGGTGCCTGGCCCTGCACCGGCTGGAGGTGATCTCCGCCGACGCCGCCACGGTCGACGGCCGGGCCCTGGTCGAGTGCCGGGTGCAGCCCCGCTACGGCCTGGCCCCCGACCCGATCGCCCTCGGCGCCGACCTGCGCCGCGCGGTGAACGGCGACGTCTCGGTCACCCAGCGGCTGCGCGGCCGGGCCCTGGCGGCGCGGGCCGAGGGGGCCGCGCCGCGGGTGGTCTGGCACCGGGAGGCGGCCACCGACGCCGTGTTGCTGGAGCTGCGCGCCGCCGACGCGGCGGGCCTGCTCTACCGGGTCGCCTGCGCCCTCGACGAGGCCGGCGCCCAGGTGCGGGCCGCCCGGATCTCCACCCTCGGCGGCGACGTGGTGGACGCGTTCTACCTCGTCGGCGGCTGGCCCTCCGAGGCGGAACGGGAGCGCGTCGAGGCCGCGGTGCTGGCCGCCGTCTGAGGGCGGCTACGTCCCCCGACGTACGCCGACAGCCGCCGTCGGGGCGACGTGCCGAGAGCGGCGCGGCGGCACGCTCGGGGCATGAACCTGCCAGTGCAGACCGAAGGGCTCACCAAACGGTACGGCGGCCTGACCGCCGTGCAGGACCTCCAACTCACCGTCCAGGCCGGCGAGGTGTACGGCTTCCTCGGCCCCAACGGCGCCGGCAAGACCACCACCCTGCGCATGCTGCTCGGGCTGGTCCAGCCCACCGCCGGCACGGTCCGGCTGCTCGGCCGGCCGCCCACCGCCGGCCGGCTGACCGGGGTAGGGGCGCTGATCGAGGGGCCGGCGTTCTACCCGTACCTCTCCGGCCGGGACAACCTGCGGGTGCTGGCCCGCTACGCCGGGGTCGGCGCCGACCGGGTCGCGCTCGTGCTCGACCTGGTCGACCTGGCCGACCGGGCCGGCGACCGCTACGCCGGCTACTCGTTGGGCATGAAGCAGCGGCTCGGCGTGGCCGCCGCGCTGCTGAAGGACCCCCGCCTGCTGATCCTGGACGAGCCGACCAACGGCCTCGACCCGGCCGGCATGGCGGACATGCGCACCCTCATCCGCCGGCTCGGCGCGGCCGGCTGCACGGTGCTGGTCTCCAGCCACCTGCTCGGCGAGGTGGAGCAGGTCTGCGACCGGGTCGGGGTGATCGCCCGGGGCCGGCTGGTCGCCGAGGGCAGTGTCGCCGAGCTGCGCGGAGCGGCCGGGCTGCGGCTGCTCGCCGACCCGCTAGACGAGGCGGCCGCCCGGGCGCGGGAACTGGTCGGCGCCGAGCGGGTCCGGGTGGTCGACGGCGGGCTGGAGCTGGCCGTCGCGCCGGACCGGGCCGCCTGGCTCAACGCCGAACTGGTCGGGGCCGGGCTCGCCGTGCGCGAGCTGCGCCCCCGGGAACGGGACCTGGAACAGGTCTTCTTCGACCTCGTGGAGAAGGGAACGGCCGATGTCGCGTAGCTTCCGCGCCGAGACGGTCAAGCTGGTCCGGCGGCCGGCCACCTGGCTGCTGCTGGCCATCACGCTGGTGCTCTCGCTGATCTTCACCTACGTCTTCCCGTACGCCGGCCTCGCCGGCGGCACCGACGGGCCGAACACCGACCGGGCGCTGCCCGCGCTGCTCCCCGACCACCTGGTCGGGAACTCCCTCGGCGGCCTGCCGGTCTTCCTCGGCGCGATCCTGTTGATCCTCGGCGTGCTCACCGTGGGCGGCGAGTACGGCTGGGGCACCTGGAAGACCGTGCTCACCCAGGGCCCGACCCGGCTGGAGGTGTACGCCGGCAAGCTGCTCGCCCTGGCCGCCGCCGCGCTGGCCGTGGTGCTCGCCGTGTTCGCGGTCGGCGCGGTGACCAGCCTGCTCATCGCCTCCGCCGAGGCGCAGCCGGTGACCTGGCCGCCGGTCGGCGACCTGCTCACCGGGATCGGGGCGGGGTGGCTCATCGCGACGATGTGGGCCATGCTCGGTGCCGTGCTCGCCGTCGCGCTGCGCGCCGTGGCGCTGCCGGTCGGGCTGGGCCTGGTGTGGATGCTCGCGGTGCAGAACCTGCTCGCCGCGATCGCCGCGCCGCTGGTCGACTGGGTGGCGAAGGCGCAGGAGGGGCTGCCCGGGCCGAACGCCGGGTCGCTGGCCGCCGCGCTCGGCGCGCCGGGGGACACCCCGGGGGTCGCGGCCACCGTCGGCGGCGGGCAGGCGGCCGTGGTGGTGGCCGCGTACCTGGTCGGGTTCGCGGCGGTCGGCGCGGTGCTGCTGCGCCGGCGGGACATCGGCTGAGGCGGGGCGGGGGAGGGGACGTGGAGCGCGAGCGTGGCGACTGGAGCCGCCGGCTCCTGGACGGCCTCATCGCCCTGGCCCTGCTGGTGATCGGGCTGGCCGGCACCGCGCCGGCCGGCCTCAACCAGGGCGTGGGCACCGGCCGGGCCACCTACCCGCTGGTCGCCGTGGCCGCGCTCGCGGTGGCCGTGCGCCGGCGCTGGCCGCTGGTCACCCTGGCGGTGGCCACCGCGGCGAGCACCGCCTACCTGGTGCTCGGCTACCCGTACGGCCCGATCCTGTTGTCGTTCCTCGTCGCGGTCTACACCACGGCCGCGTACCGGCCGGTGCGGGTCGCGGCGGTGGCCAACGGCGTGGCGCTGCTCGTGCTGCTCACGCACGTCTTCGTCGGGGTGCGCCCGCCCGGTCTGGTCGGGCTGATGCCGGCCGCCGCCTGGGTGGTGGTGCCCTTCGCCGTGGGGGTCACCGTGCGGCTCGGCCGGGACAACGCGGCGCGGAGCCGCACCGACGAGGCGCGCCGGCTGGCCGACGCCGAGCGGCTGCGGGTGGCCCGGGAGGTGCACGACGTGGTCGGGCACGGGCTCGCCGCCATCCACCTCCAGGCCGAGATCGCCCTGCACCTGCTGGCCCGCAAGCCCGAGCAGGCCGAGGCGGCGTTCACCGCGATCAGCCGGACCAGCAAGGAGGCGCTCGACGAGTTGCGGGTGACGCTGACCGTGGTCCGCCGCGACGAGGCCGCCGACGAGCGCGCCCCCGCGCCCGGGCTGGCCCAGCTCCCGCAGTTGCGCGAGCGGCTGGCCGGCGCCGGGCTCCCGGTCACCGTCGAGGTGGCCGGGGCGCCGCGCCCGCTCCCGGTCGCGGTGGACCTGGCCGCGTACCGGGTGGTGCAGGAGGCGCTGACCAACGTGCTGCGGCACGCCGGCCCGGCCACCGCCACGGTCTCGCTCCGGTACGCGCCCACCGAGGTGGCCGTGGAGGTCACCGACACCGGCCGCGGCCCGGCCGCCTCGACGGACCGGCCCGGCTACGGGCTGGCCGGCATGCGCGAGCGGGTCACCGCGCTGGGCGGGTCGTTCACCGCCGGCCCCGCCTCCGCCGGAGGCTTCCGGGTGTCCGCCACACTGCCCGTGGAGGAGGTCACATGATCCGGGTGCTGCTCGCCGACGACCAGGACCTGGTCCGGATCGGGCTGCGTGCCCTGGTGGAGAGCGAGGACGACCTCACCGTGGTCGGTGAGGCCGCCGACGGGCTCGCCGCCGTCGAGGCGGCCCGCCGGGAACGCCCCGACGTGGTGCTGATGGACGTCCGGATGCCCGGCGTCGACGGCATCGAGGCGACCCGCCGGATCGTCGCCGACCCCGCGCTCGCCGGCACCCGGGTGGTCGTGCTGACCACCTTCGAACTGGACGAGTACGTCTTCGACGCGCTCCGGCACGGGGCCAGCGGCTTCCTGACCAAGGACACCCGCCCGGCCGAGCTGCTGCGGGCGATCCGGCTGGTCGCCGACGGGGAGGCGCTGCTTTCCCCGTCGGTGACCCGGCGGGTGGTCCGGGAGTTCGCCACCCGGCCGGCCCGGGTGCCCCGCCCGCACCCCCGACTCGGCACCCTCACCGACCGGGAACGCGAGGTGGTGGGGCTGGTCGGCGAGGGGCTGAGCAACGTCGAGATCGCCGAGCGGCTGGTGGTCAGTCCGGCGACCGCCCGGACCCATGTCAGCCGGGCCATGGTCAAGCTGGGCGCCCGGGACCGCGCCCAGCTGGTGGTCTTCGCCTACCAGTCCGGCCTGGTCGCCTCCTGACCGTCCGGGGCGGCGGGGGCGGGCCTGGGCCGGAGGCGCGGGTGCGGGCGGCGGGCTACCCTAGCGGTGGGCTGGACACCTGCCCGGCCGCCCTGTGCCCGCCGAAAACGACAAACGGGATGTTCGCGTGTTTGACACCTTGAGTGACCGCCTGTCCGGGATCTTCACCAAGCTCCGCGGCAAGGGTCGGCTCACCGACGCCGACATCGACGCCACCGCGCGCGAGATCCGCCTCGCGCTGCTGGAGGCGGACGTCGCGCTGCCGGTGGTCAAGGGCTTCATCGCGAACGTCAAGGAGCGGGCGCGCGGCGCCGAGGTCTCGCAGGCGCTCAACCCCGCCCAGCAGATCATCAAGATCGTCAACGACGAGCTGGTCAACGTGCTCGGTGGCGAGGGGCGGCGGCTCCAGTTCGCCAAGCAGCCGCCGACCGTGATCATGCTGGCCGGTCTCCAGGGTTCCGGCAAGACCACCCTCGCCGGCAAGCTGGCCCGCTGGCTGAAGGCCCAGGGGCACCAGCCGCTGCTCGTCGCCGCCGACCTCCAGCGCCCCAACGCCGTCGGGCAGCTCCAGGTGCTCGGTGGCCGCGCCGGCGTCGAGGTGTACGCCCCCGAGCCCGGCAACGGCGTCGGCGACCCGGTGCAGGTCGCCCGCGCCTCGATCGAGCACGCGAAGCGGGCGGCCCGGGACATCGTCATCGTCGACACCGCCGGCCGGCTGGGCATCGACGCCGAGATGATGCAGCAGGCCGCCGACATCCGCGACGCCGTCGACCCCGAAGAGGTCATCTTCGTCATCGACGCCATGGTCGGTCAGGACGCCGTGCGCACCGCCGAGGCGTTCCGCGACGGGGTCGGCATCACCGGCGTGGTCCTCTCCAAGCTCGACGGCGACGCCCGCGGCGGCGCCGCGCTGTCGGTCCGGGAGGTCACCGGGCAGCCGATCCTGTTCGCCTCCACCGGCGAGAAGCTGGAGGACTTCGACGTCTTCCACCCCGACCGGATGGCCAGCCGGATCCTGGGCATGGGCGACGTCCTCACTCTGATCGAGCAGGCCGAGCAGGCCTTCGACGCCGATCAGAAGGAGAAGATGACCGCCAAGCTGATGGGCGGCGAGCAGTTCACCCTGGAGGACTTCCTCGACCAGCTCATCGCGGTCCGCCGGATGGGTCCGATCGCCAACGTGCTGGCCATGATGCCGGGCATGGGGCAGATGAAGGACCAGCTCGCGGAGCTGGACGACAAGCACTTCGACCGGGTCACCGCGATCATCCGGTCGATGACGCCGGGCGAGCGCACCAACCCGAAGATCATCAACGGCTCCCGCCGGGCCCGCATCGCCAACGGCTCCGGCGTCACCGTGATGGACGTCAACCAGCTGCTCAACCGCTTCGCCGACGCGCAGAAGATGATGAAGCAGATGGGCGGCATGATGGGCCTGCCCGGCGGCGGCCGGCGCAAGGCGACCAAGTCGCCGAAGAACAAGCGCAAGGGCACCAAGGGCGGCGGTCGGCCGCGCGCCGGGGCGGGCGCCGGCCTGCCGGGCGGCTTCCCGGGCGGCATGCCGCAGCTCCCGCCGGGGATGGACCCGAACGACCTGGCCGCCGGCCAGGGCCTGCCCCCGGGCTTCAAGCTTCCGAAGATCGACTTCAACAAGCTCGGCAAGGGCGGCGACGGCCGGCCCCGCTGAGGCGTGTCGTTGGCGGCGGGTGACGTCATCCTTGCCTAGGGTGATGTCGCCCCTGGAAGGAGGAGTCATGACCGTGGCACCCATCCTGCCCGAGCGGTCGGAGTGGACGGTTGACGACCTCGGTGACCTGCCGAAGGACCTTCCGTACGAGTTGGTCAACGGAAGGTTGATCGTGCCGTCCCCCACCGCCGTGCACCAGGACCTGTGCGTCGAGCTGCTGCTCGCACTCCGGGTCAACTGCCCCGCCGACTACCTGGTCAGCATCGACCTGTCGATGCGGATCGACCGCCGCAACGAGCCCCGCCCCGACGTGGTCGCGATCCGCCGCGAACACGCCGACCGGTCGCCCGTCCCCGTCGAGGACGCCCTGCTGGCCGTCGAGGTCCTCTCGCCGACCTCCACGTTCCGCGACCTCTACGACAAGGCGAAGGTCTACGCGCACGCCGGGGTGCGGACGTACTGGGTGGTCGACCCGCTGCACGAGCGGATGACCCTGACGGAATACACGCTCGGCCCCACCGGCGAGTACGAGGTGGTGACCCACACCGAGGACCTCTTCGTCACCGAGCGACCCTGGAAGGTCTCCGTCGACCTGCCCGCGCTGACGACGCGGCGGGCCGGGCTGCTCGCGCGCGACGGCGACTGACCGCACCATCCACACGGGCGGGGCCCGGCCGTGACCGGCCGGGCCCCGCTTCCGTGCCACCGGCCAGGACACCAGGCCCGGCCGGGCCTCACGGCGGGGCGAGAGCGCCGATGCCCGGGTCACCCCGGCGGCCTGTCGCCCGCTGGGGACGGCCCGGCCGGGACCGGCCCACGCCGACCGGGAAGAATGGCCGCAGACCGCTCTTTCGCCCACCGACCGGAGGACGCATGGCCTGGCACGTACGCGGCGTGCTGCTGCCCGACGACGAGGTCCGGGACCTCTGGTTGGTCGGCGACCGGGTCACCTTCGAACCGGTGCCCGGCGCGGAGACGATCGTCGACGGCGGCTTCGTGCTGCCCGGCCTGATCGATGCGCACTGCCACATCGGCATCGCCCGGGGCGGGGCGCCGATCACCTCCCTCGACCAGGCCCGCGAGCTGGCCCGCACCGACGTCGACGCCGGGGTGCTCGCCATCCGCGACGCCGGCTCGCCGTACCCGTACCCGGAACTCGACGACGAGCCGGAGCTGCCGCGCCTGGCCCGCGCCGGCCGGCACGTCGCGCCGCCGAAGCGCTACCTGCGCGACATCGGCGTGGAGGTCGGCGCGGCGGAGGTCGCCGACACGGTCGCCGCGCAGGCGGCCGCCGGCAACGGCTGGGTCAAGCTGGTCGGCGACTGGATCGACCGGGGCGTGGGGGACCTGGCGCCGTCCTGGGACGCCGACACGATGACCGCGGCCGTCGCGGCCGCGCACGCCGCCGGGGTACGCGCCGCGGTGCACACCTTCAGCGAGTCGGCCGTGGAGATCATGGTGCGGGCCGGAGTGGACTCGGTCGAGCACGGCACGGGCCTGAGCCTCGACCTGATCGACCTGATGGCCCGGCAGGGCACCGCCCTGGTCCCCACGATGATCAACATCCGCACCTTCGGCGGGATCGCCGAGCAGGCCCGGCCCAAGTTCCCCGGGTACGCCGACCACATGCTCGCCCTGCGCGACCGCTTCCCCGAGGTGGTGCGAGCCGCGTACGAGGCGGGGGTGCCGATCTACGTGGGCACGGACGCGGGCGGCGGCATCGACCACGGCCTGGCTGCCGAGGAGATGATGCTGCTGCACGAGCAGGCCGGCATGTCGGCGGTGGACGTCCTCGCCGCCGCGTCCTGGCGGGGCCGCGAGTGGCTGGGCTTTCCCGGCCTGGTCGAGGGCGGTCTGGCGGACCTCGTCGTCTATCCCGAGGACCCGCGCGCCGACCTGCGCGCCGTGCGCAGCCCCGCCCGCATCGTGCTGCGCGGTCGCGTCGTCCGCTGACCTGCCGTGCCCGCCCGCCGGCGAGCCGGCGCGTGGGCGCTCCCGCTCCGGTCAGCCGGTGTGGGCGCCCTGGGTGACCGCGTGCAGGAGCAGGTACACGGCCAGGTCGGCGAGGGCGGCGGCGGTCTGTGCGACCGGGGCGCCGGGCAGGACGATGTGGCTGATCACCAACCGGACGACCGAGTCCGTGGCGAAGGCGACCGCGGCCCGGTCGGCGCCCGGCAGCACGCCGTCGGCCCACTCCAGGAGCACCTCGGTGGCCTCGGTCAGGACCAGCTCCGACCGGGTGGTCAGGTAGGGCAGCAGCTCGTCGGAGCCGCCCCCGGTGCTGGTCAGGACGGCCTTGATCAACGGGTCGCCGGCCGCCTGCGTGAGGGTGTGCGAGATGGTGGCGTGCGCGGCCGCCCGGACGTCGTCGCCGTGTGCGCGCAGGAGGGCGCGCACGTCGCCGACGAACCGGTCGACCTCCCGCCGGGCGAGCGCCTCGGCCAGCCCCGCCTTGCTGCCGAACTCGTTGTAGACCGTCTGCCGGCTGACCCCGGCCGCCCGTGCGACGGCACCCATCCGGACGGCGTCCCAACCGCTCGCGACCGTCAGCGCCCGGGCGGCGTCGACGATCGCGTCCCTGGACCGGCTGCCGTTGTTCACGCTGCCATGGTGGCGTACGCCCCCGGCCCGCCGCACCCGGCCGTCCCGGCAGCTGACGACGACACCGCGCCCGATCGCGCCGTCCGGATGGCCGACGCATAGGATGTGCGGTCATGGCACGCGTGCTCACTCCCCGTGCGGAGGACTTTCCCCGCTGGTACCAGGACCTGATCGCCAAGGCGAAGCTGGCCGACAACGGCCCGGTCCGGGGGACCATGGTCATCCGGCCGGCCGGCTACGCCATCTGGGAGCGGATGCAGGCCGAGATGGACGCCCGGATCAAGGCGGCGGGCGCGGAGAACGCGTACTTCCCGCTCTTCATCCCCGAGAGCTACCTCAAGCGGGAGGCCGAGCACGTCGAGGGCTTCTCGCCGGAGCTCGCGGTGGTCACCCACGGCGGCGGCAAGCAGCTCGCCGAGCCGGTCGTGGTGCGCCCCACCAGCGAGACCGTCATCGGCGAGTTCATGGCCAAGTGGATCGACTCCTACCGGGACCTGCCGCTGCTGCTCAACCAGTGGGCCAACGTGGTCCGCTGGGAGCTGCGCCCCCGGGTCTTCCTGCGCACCAGCGAGTTCCTGTGGCAGGAGGGGCACACCGCCCACGCCACCCGCTCCGACGCGCGGGCCTACGCCCGCAGGATCCTGCACGAGGCGTACGAGGACCTGATGGTCAACGTGCTCGGCATCCCGGTGGTCGTCGGCCTGAAGACGGCCCGCGAGCGCTTCGCCGGCGCGACCGCCACCTACACCTGCGAAGGCATGATGGGTGACGGCAAGGCCCTCCAGCTCGGCACCAGCCACGAGCTGGGGCAGAACTTCGCCAAGGCGTTCGACATCAGCTACTCGTCGGCCGAGGGCGGTCGGGAGCACGCCTGGACGACCTCCTGGGGCACCTCGACCCGGATGCTCGGCGGCCTGATCATGTGCCACGGCGACGACAACGGCCTGCGGGTGCCGCCGAAGCTGGCGCCGGTGCAGGCGTACGTCATGGTGGTCAAGGACGGCGAGGGCGTCGGAGAGGCGGCGACCAAGTTGCGCGACGCGCTGCGCGACGCCGGCGTCCGGGTCGCGCTCGACGACCGCACCGACACCCCGTTCGGCCGCCGGGCCGTCGACGCCGAGCTTCGCGGCTATCCGGTACGCGTCGAGGTCGGCCCCCGCGACCTGGCCGCCGGCAACGCCGTCGTGGTCCGGCGCACCGACGGCTCGAAGTCCCCGACGGCCGTGGCCGACGTGGTCACCACCGTGCTGGCCGCCCTCGACGCCGACCAGCAGGCGCTGCACGACCAGGCCCTGGCGCACCGCCAGTCCCGCACCGTCGAGGTGTCGACGCTGGCCGAGGCGATCGAGGCGGCCGCCACCGGCTGGGCCCGGGTGCCGTGGTCGGCGGTCGGCGTCCAGGGCGAGGCGGAGGCCAACGGGCAGGGCGTCACCGTGCGCTGCCTGGTGCGCGCCGACGGCTCCGTGCCCGACTCCGAGGACGAGCCGGACCTCGTCGCCATCCTGGCCCGCGCCTACTGAGCGCGGTGTAAGGAAGGGGCCCTTCCTAACGCCTGAGGTAGAGGAAGGGGCCCTTCCTTACACCCGGAGCGGGTGGGCGGGCTCGCGGGGCGGGCAGCGGTAGGGTCGGGGCGTGAGATTCGAACCGGGGCGGCTGATCGTGCACCGCAACGTGCGGCGGGGCCGGATCGGCTGGGTGCGTACCGCCCGGGTGGTCAGCGACGACGACCGGGGCCTGGTGCTCTGGGTGGCCCGGAACTCCCCGGTGGCGAGCGAGGTCACCGAGGCCGGGCTGGGCATGCGGGCGGTGCCGTTCGCCGAGTGGGTCGCCTCGTTTTACCGCCTGGCCGCCGGCCGGTGGAACGGCCCGCCCGTGCTGAAGTTCCTGCCCGCCGGGGCGAGCCACTCGGTGTGGTGGTTCCGCGACGCGCACGACCGCTTCGCCGCCTGGTACGTCAACCTGGAGGAGCCCGGGGTGCGCTGGGACGACGGCGTGCTCGCCGGGGTCGACATGGTGGACCAGGACCTCGACGTGGTCGTCCGGCCGGACCTGGGCTGGGAGTGGAAGGACGAGGACGAGTTCGTCGAGCGGCTCGCCTTCCCCGCGCACTACTGGGTCGCCGACCCCGACGCCGTCCGGGCCGAGGGCAAGCGGGTGATCGCGCTGGCCGAGGCGGGGGAGTTCCCGTTCGACGGCACCTGGTGCGACTTCGTCCCGCCGCCGGAGTGGACCACCCCGGACGAGCTTCCGCCCGGCTGGGACCGCGCCCCCGTGCGCTGACCCGGCAGGTGTGTTTTCGGTCACTTCCGTCGCTGCGCGGGTGACCCCGGGCGGTCCGGTGTGAGAGATCCGGGCCCGATCTGGCAGAATGGCTGGCTGGTATCCGGCGTGTGTCCGGCGCCCTCTAACCCGGGCACCGCGCCAGTCCACCGAGCAGTCTCCGGCCCAAACCCCACTGTGCCGGTCGGCGCTCACCCGTGCACCGCCCTCGTCAGGGCTGGTGAGATCGCAACAGGAGCGAAACAACTGTGGCCGTAAAGATCCGGCTCCTGCGGATGGGCAAGATCCGCAACCCGCAGTACCGCATCGTCGTCGCCGACTCGCGCACCAAGCGCGACGGCCGGGCGATCGAGTTCGTCGGGGTCTACCAGCCGAAGGAAGACCCTTCGGTGATCGAGGTCAAGTCGGAGCGGGTCCAGTACTGGCTGTCCGTCGGCGCCCAGCCGAGCGAGGCGGTGCAGCGGCTGCTGGAGCTGACCGGTGACTGGCAGAAGTTCAAGGGCCTGCCGGCCCCGCCGCCGCTGAAGGTCGCCGCGGAGCGGGTCGACCGCACCGCCGCGTACGAGGCCGAGGCGAAGGCCGCCGCCGGGCTGGCCGAGACCCCGGCCAAGCCGGCTAAGAAGGCCGCCAAGGCCGAGGCCCCGGCCGAGGCGCCGAAGACCGAGGCTCCGGCCGAGGCCCCGGCTGCCGCTGCCGACGCCGGTGAGCAGGCCTGACATGCCTCTGCGTCCGGCGTTGGAGCACCTGGTCAAGGGCATCGTCGACCACCCCGATGACGTGCGCGTCCGGATGGTCGACTCCCGTCGGGGCAAGCGGCTGGAAGTCCGCGTGCACCCGGAGGACCTCGGCACGGTGATCGGGCGGTCCGGCCGGACCGCCAAGGCGCTGCGCCAGGTGATCGGCTCCATCGGCGGGCGCGGCGTACGCGTCGACATCGTCGACTCGTACTGATGCTGCTCATCGTCGGCAGGATCGGCAAGCCGCACGGGATCCGCGGTGAGGTCACCGTGGAGGTGCGGACCGACGAGCCCGAGGCGCGCTTCGCTCCCGGTTCGGTACTCCGTACCGTGCCGGGAGCGGCGCCGCCGCAGCAGGCCGCGCCCGAGCACGGGGAGCCGTTCCGGGTCCCCGCCGAGCTGACCGTGGAATCCGCCCGCTCGCACCAGGGGCGGCTGCTGGTGGCGTTCGAGGGCGTGCTGGACCGGGACGTCGCCGAGGCGCTGCGCGGCACCCTCGTCGCGGTCGACAGCGCCGACGTCGCCCCACCGGAGGACCCGGAGGAGTTCCACGATCACCAGCTCGTCGGGCTGGCCGTGGTCACCCCGGGCGGCGAGCGGCTGGGCGAGGTGGACCGGATCGACCACGCCCCCGCCTCCGACCTGCTGGTGCTGCGCCGCCCCGAGGGCCGCACCGCGCTCATCCCGTTCGTCAAGGC
This sequence comes from Micromonospora sp. NPDC049139, assembly GCF_055586845.1. Classification (NCBI taxonomy): domain Bacteria; kingdom Bacillati; phylum Actinomycetota; class Actinomycetes; order Micromonosporales; family Micromonosporaceae; genus Micromonospora; species Micromonospora sp. NPDC049139. The sequence continues at coordinate 169,529 of NZ_JBVJHK010000003.1, forward strand.
GATCGTCCCCGAGGTTGACCTCGCCGGCGGTCGCGTCGTCGTCGACCCGCCGGCCGGTCTGCTCGACCTGTAGAGCCGCTGGAGCACCCCCGCATGCGCGTCGACATCGTGTCGATCTTCCCGGAGTACTTCGCCCCGCTGGACCTGTCGCTGATCGGCAGGGCGCGGGCGAACGGCACGCTGCGGCTGGCCGTACACGACCTGCGGAGCTGGACCCACGACGTGCACCGCACGGTCGACGACACGCCGTACGGCGGCGGGCCCGGCATGGTGATGCGGCCGGAGCCGTGGGGCGAGGCGCTCGACGCCCTGGCCCCGGCGGAGGTGGCCCCGCCCCGGCTGGTGGTGCCCGCGCCGACGGGTGCCCCCTTCACCCAGGCGATGGCGCACGAGCTGGCGGCCGAGCCGCACCTGCTCTTCGCCTGCGGCCGGTACGAGGGCATCGACCAGCGGGTGCTCGACCACGCCGCCACCCGGATGCCGGTGACCGAGGTCTCCCTCGGCGACTACGTCCTCTTCGGCGGGGAGGTGGCCGTCCTGGTGATCCTGGAGGCGGTCACCCGGCTGCTGCCCGGGGTGCTCGGCAACGCGGGCTCGCTGGACGAGGAGTCGCACGCCCACGGGCTGCTGGAGGCCCCCATGTACACCAAGCCGGCGACCTGGCGCGGGCTGGAGGTGCCGGAGGTGCTCCGCTCCGGCGACCACGGGCGGATCGCCCGCTGGCGGCGGGACCAGGCGCTGACCCGCACCGCCCGGCGCCGCCCGGACATGCTCGCCGCGCTCGACCCGGAGCGCCTGGACAAACGGGACATCGCCGCGCTGGACGGGGCCGGATTTCAGGTGCCCCCGGGGGATGTGGCAAAGTAGGGGGGTTGCCGCAACCGGCCGCGCCGCGGACGGCTGCGAGGATCCTCGACCGAGGTCGGGCCACCGACCACACCCGGGGATCAGAATCACCCACCCGCGTGCCGATTGACGGTGCGCCGTGAGCCTCACGAGGACGCAGCGATGAACATCCTGGACGCCCTTGACGCCCAGTCGAAGCGGACCGACCTCCCCGACTTCCGTGCCGGTGACACCGTCAAGGTGCACGCCCGGGTCGTCGAGGGCAACCGGTCCCGTGTCCAGATCTTCCAGGGCGTCGTCATCCGCCGTCAGGGTGACGGTCTGCGCGAGACCTTCTCGGTCCGCAAGATCAGCTTCGGTGTCGGTGTCGAGCGCACCTACCCGATCAACAGCCCGGCCATCGACCGGATCGAGGTCGTGACCCGCGGTGACGTGCGTCGCGCCAAGCTCTACTACCTGCGCGAGCTGCGGGGCAAGAAGGCCAAGATCAAGGAGAAGCGCGAGAAGCAGCCGAGCTGACCTCACGCTCGCCACGCCGCCCGAGCTGCGCGTGTGTCGTCCCGACCGGACCGCACTACCCTGGTTGTACGGGCGCAGCCGGGCGACGTCCCGCCACGAGGGCGGGAGAGACGTCCACTACCGCCCGGGGGGCCTCGACGAGGCTCCCGGGCGGTAGTTGTCATATCTGCTGACCGGGGAGTGGCGTGGTGCAGACGCTGGACGAGGACGGCGCCGTCGACCCGTGGCGCCGCCGGGCGCGACGTCCCCGCCGCCAGATGCCGCTCTGGCAGGAGCTGCCGCTGCTGCTGGTCGTCGCGTTCTGCCTCGCGGTGCTGATCCGCACCTTCCTGCTCCAGGCGTTCTTCATCCCCTCCGGCTCGATGGAGGACACGCTCCTCGTCGGCGACCGGGTCCTGGTCAACAAGGTCGTATACGACGTACGCGACCCGGTGCGGGGCGAGGTGGTCGTCTTCCGGGGCACCGACCGGTGGGCCCCGCAGGTCGACAAGCAGCCGGAGCCCGGGTTCGTGGGCAAGCTCGGCCGGACGGTCGGCGACCTGGTCGGCGTCAGCCGCCCCGGCGAGAAGGACTTCATCAAGCGGGTCATCGCGCTGCCCGGTGACCGCGTCAAGTGCTGCGACGCCCAGGGCCGGGTGCTGGTCAACGGCACGCCGCTCGACGAGTCGTCGTACGTCATCCGGGACTCGCCGCTCGACATCCCGCCGAACCCCCGCGAGTGCCGGTCCCGGCGCTTCGAGGAGGTCGTGGTCCCGCCCGGGCAGATCTTCGTGATGGGCGACCACCGGCTGGTCTCCCAGGACGCCCGCTGCCAGGGGCCGGTGCCGATCGACAACGTGGTGGGCCGCGCCTTCGCGGTGGTCTGGCCCTCGTCACGGTGGAGCACGCTGTCGGTGCCGGCCACCTTCGACGACGTCGCCGATCCGCCCGCCGCCGCCACCGGGGCCCCGCCCCCGGTGCGTCCCACCCCGGGCGGTGGGGTGGTGCTCCTCGTCCCGTTCGTGGCCGCGCTGGCCGTTCTCGCGCGTTCCGGACGGTGGCGCCCAGCCGGGCAACGTAGGCTCCATCCGTGATTGACGAGCAGACCGACAAGCCCCGCAGTTCCTTCTGGAAGGAGCTGCCCATCCTCCTGGGCGTGGCGATCCTGGTCGCGGTGCTGGTGCGAGCCTTCGTGCTGCAGACCTTCTTCATCCCCTCCCCGTCCATGGAGAACACCCTCCAGATCGACGATCGGGTGCTGGTCAACAAGCTGGTCTACGACTTCCGGTCGCCGCGCCGGGGCGAGGTGATCGTCTTCAAGGCTCCCCTGGAGTGGAGCAGCAACCCCGACGGCGAGGACTTCATCAAGCGGGTCATCGGAGTCGGCGGCGACCACGTGGTCTGCTGCGACCCGCAGGAGCGGCTGGTGATCAACGGCAAGCCGCTGGACGAGCCGTACATCTACCCGGGGGACAAGACCGCCGAGGAGTTCGACATCACCGTCCCGGAGGGACGGCTCTGGGTGATGGGCGACCACCGCGAGGCGTCCGGCGACTCGCTGGAGCACTGGCAGCAGTCCGGGCAGGACATCACGACGGCCACCATCCCCGAGGACGAGGTCGTCGGGCGGGCGTTCACCGTCTTCTGGCCGGTCAACCGGGCCACCTGGCTGAGTGTCCCGAAGGGGTTCGAGGGCATTCCCGAGCCGTAGGGGCCGCCGGGCGTGGGCGTTGTCGGCGGCGTCTGGCAGGCTGGTGCGGTGACCGACTACACCCCGCGGCGTGCGGCCCGCGTCCTGCTCGTCGACGCGGCGGGTCGGGTGCTGCTCTTCAGCGGCTCCGACCCGGCCCGTCCCGAGCACGGCCGCTGGTGGTTCACCCCCGGTGGCGGTCTGGACCCCGGCGAGACGTACGCCGAGGGCGCCGCGCGGGAGTTGGCCGAGGAGACGGGGCTGCGGCTGCCGGCCTCGGCGTTCGGCGCGCCGGTGCACCGCGACGTCACGGAGTTCCCGTTCGACGGCGTGTGGTACCGGCAGGAGCAGGAGTTCTTCCTGGTGCGGGTGGCGGATCACGAGGTCGACACCGCCGGCTTCAGCGAGATCGAGCGGGCCAGCGTCGCCGCCCACCGGTGGTGGCCGCTGGCCGAGCTGGCCGCCACCGACGAGCGTTACTACCCGCCGGACCTGCCGGCGGTGCTGAGCCGGGCGCTGGCCGACGGAGGTGTGCCGTGCTGACGCCGCCGCGCACGGTGGTACGCCGCGAGGGCGGGCTCTACGCGCTGGAGCGGGCGTTGCAGCGGCGCGGCTTCCGGCACGTCGCCGGGGCCGACGAGGCAGGCCGCGGCGCCTGCGCCGGCCCGCTGGTCGCCGCCGCCGCGATCCTGCCCGAGGGGCGCCGGGGCGAGATCGACGGGCTGGCCGACTCGAAGCTGCTCACCCCGGCCAGCCGGGAGCGGGTCTACGATGAGGTCGTCGCCCGCGCCCTGGCGTACTCCGTGGTGGTCATCCCGGCGGAGGAGGTCGACGAGCGGGGCCTGCACGTGTGCAACCTGGCCGCGATGCGTCGCGCCCTCGCCTCGCTGGCCACCCGCCCGGAATACGTGCTGACCGACGGCTTCGGGGTGGACGGCCTCGACGTGCCGGGGCTGGCGGTGTGGAAGGGCGACCGGGTGGCCGCCTGCGTGGCGGCGGCCAGTGTGCTCGCCAAGGTGACCCGGGACCGGATCATGGTCGAGTTGGACGGGACGTTCCCCGGCTACGGGTTCGCCGAGCACAAGGGTTACATCACGCCGGAGCACAGCGCGGCGCTGCGGGAGCGGGGGCCGTGCCGGGAGCACCGGTTCTCGTACGTCAACGTGGCGGTGGTGTCCGGGCGGGACGGCGCCCCACCCAGGGCACGTCGCCCGGTGGGCGCAAGGCCGGACGAGCCGATGGAGCGCTCCGGGCCGGCAGGGGGTACCGTCGGCGTGGCGTTGGGCGAGCAGCCTCGGCCTCCGGCGTCGGTGGGGGAAGATGTGGTCATGGAAGGCGGAGTGCGATGAGCGCGGAAGATCTCGAAAAGTACGAGACCGAGATGGAGCTGCAGCTCTACCGGGAGTACCGCGACATTGTCCGCCAGTTCTCCTACGTGGTGGAGACCGAGCGCCGGTTCTACCTGGCCAACCAGGTGGACCTGCACGTCCGCAACTCCGACGGCGAGGTTTACTTCGAGGTCGAGATGCACGACGCCTGGGTGTGGGACATGTACCGTCCCGCCCGGTTCGTGAAGAACGTCCGGGTGATGACCTTCAAGGATGTCAACGTCGAGGAGCTGGAGAAGCCCGACATCTCCCTCCCCGCCGACTCCGGCTTCGGCGGCTGACCCACCGCCCACGTCCCGCCCGGAGGCCGCGACCACCGGGCGCCCGGCCCGTCGGCGCCCCCACCCGCCACGGCAGCCCTCGCTCGTCCCGCACCCGCGCCCTGACGTGATCCCGGCGCGGTCCCTGCCGTCGGTCCGGTGGTCGCCGGGGCAGCACCACGACCTCGACCCGACGCCGGGCGAACTCGTCACTGACCTGGTCGTCCAGTGTGGCCGGTCTCAGTCGACGAACTCGAACATCGTCACCCCGGTCGGGAGTGGACGGGGCTCGCCCAGGAACCGGTGCACGCCCACGCCCACGCCGTCCGCCGGGCTGCTCACCGCCACCGGCGCGAAGCCCTCCTGGGTGAACCACCCACAGATGGTCGGCACGAGGTCGGTGCTGCGCCGGTGCCGGGTCCAGAACACCGTGCCGCCGGTCGCGCAGAGCGCCGCGCAGTGCCGCACCGTGGCGCGGATGTCCGCCTCGCTGACGTTGCCGAACACCCCGCAGACCAGCACCAGGTCGGCCGGGGCGAGATCCGTGTACGCGTCGGTGCGCGCCGCGTCGCCCACCACCACCTCCACCGCCGACAGGCCCGCCGCGCGGGCGGCGGACCGGGCCACCTCCGCGTTGCGGGGATCCATCTCCACCAACCGGGCCGTCACGTCGTCCCGGCGGGGGTGGGCCGCCAGCACGGGGATCAGGTCGCGTCCCTGCCCGGCGCAGAGGCTGACCGCCCGCAGCGGGCCGGGCGGGGCCGCGTCGAGCGCCTGCCCGACCCGCAGCCGCACCTCGGCGAGCCGGCGGGACAGCGCCGAGCCAGGGTCCTCGTAGTCGTCGTGCCAGGCGTACCAGTCCCGCGTCACCGGCCCAGCCTAGGCGTCGGCTCCGCCGGCCGGAGGATGCCCTCGTGGCGGTGGTGACGGGGGAAGAGCGCGTCGGTCGAGCCGGCACATAGCAGATTACGTCGGGGTTCCGGCGGCCGTCCACAGGAGACCCGTTGTCCACAGGGGCGGGCATCCGGGGTGGCGGGGCGGGACGCGCGCCGAGCAGGCTGCGCCCCATGCGACCAGCAACCCGTACCGGCGTCGCCGCGCTCTGCGCCGCCCTGCTGTCCCTCGGGCCGGCCGCCGTGCCCGCCACGGGGCCGGGTCCGGCGCCGGTCGGGGCGGCGGCGGCCGTGGCACCCGACCTTCCGCCGTCGCCCGAGGCCCCGACACCCGGGGCCGCGCGGTTCCGGTGGCCGCTCGACGGCGTGCCCCGCCCGGTCCGCCGGTTCGACCCGCCGCCGCAGCCGTGGCTGCCCGGCCACCGGGGCGTCGACCTGGCCGCCGCGCCGGGCGCCGCCGTGCGGTCCGCCGGTGCCGGCACGGTCCTCTTCGCCGGCCTGGTCGCCGGCCGCCCGGTCGTCAGCGTCGGGCACGCCGACGGACTACGCACCACCTACGAGCCGGTGTCACCGACGGTCCGCCCCGGCGCCCGGCTCACCGCCGGGGCGCCGCTGGGCGTGCTGCTCCCCGGCCACCCCGGCTGCCCCGCCCCGGCCTGCCTGCACTGGGGGTTGCGGCGCGGCACGGATTACCTCGACCCGCTGGCGCTGCTCGGCCTCGGCCCGGTGCGGCTGCTGCCGCTCGACGGCGCCGGCACCGACCCGCCGCCGGCAACCGGCGGACCGGGACAGCCGGTGTCGGGCGGGCGGCGGTGGGGCGGCGGTGGCTCAACGCTGGGCGAGCAGCGGGGGAAGCCGCACCGAGAGGCGCTCGTACTCGTCGGCGGTGTTGTAGACCTGCGCGCACAGCCGCAGCCAGCCCCGCCCGTTCCAGGCCATGACGGCCACCTCCGTGGCGAGCCGCTCGGCGATGCGTGCCCGCAATGCCCGCGCCGCGTCGAACGTGGCGCCCAGGCCCGCCGGCAGCGGGACGATCCGCATGGCGACCCCGGGCCCGCCGGGGTTCGGCAGGTCGGCGGGGGCCACCCCCAGCGCGTCCCCGACCACCCGCTGGCCGTACGCCACCAGCGCGGCGTTGTGCGCCCGTACCCGGTCGACGCCGAGGCTGCGCAGCGTGAACAAGCCCACTGGTGCGGCCAGCCAGCCGGTGTAGTCCTGCGTCGCCGCCCACTCGACCCGACCGGGGAACCCCGACTCCTGCTCCCACGAGACGACCAGCGGCTCGATGCGCTCCCGCCACGGCGGCGCGACCACCAGCACGGCGCTGCCGCGCGGCGCGTACGCCCACTTGTGCAGGTTGCCCACCCAGAAGTCGGCGCCGATGCCACCGACCGGGGTCGGCAGCATGCCCGGGGCGTGCGCGGCGTCGACCAGGACCGGTATCCCGTGCTCCCGGGCCACCCCGACGACGGCGGCGACCGGGAAGAGCCGGGCGGTGGCCGAGGTGAGCTGGTCCACCACGAGCAGCCGGGTCCGGCCGGGGCGCAGCCCCGCGCGGACGATCTCGACGACCTCCTCGTCGGTGGCGGCCAGCGGCACCCGCAGCGCCCGGGTGACCGCCCCCGTACGGCGGCACTCGCGGGCGATGGAGAGGCCGACCGCGCCGTAGCCGTGGTCGGTCGTGAGCACCTCGTCGCCGGGGCGCAGGCCGAGCGACTGGAGCACCACCGCCACGCCGGTGGTGGCATTCGGCACCAGGGCGGTGCCGTCCGGGTCGGCGCCCAGGAATCCGGCCAGATGACGGCGGGTGTGCGTGATCCGGTCGACCAGCCCCTGGGTGAAGAAGCGCAGCGGGTTGGCCTCCATCTCGTCGCGCAGCCGCTGTTGGGCCCGCTGCACCGGGACCGGGACCGCGCCGAACGAGCCGTGGTTGAGGTGGCTGACCGCCGGGTCCAGCGAGAAGAGCAGGCGGGCTGCCGCGATCGGCTCTGGCGGCTGCGGGACGCTCACCTGGTGATCGTAGCGGCCGGTGGATCTCCGGTCGGCGTTCCGCCGGGTGCCCGTGCCGGTCGACCCCGCTCGATCCCGCAGAATTGCGGATCGTGGACACCCACGTGGAACTGCGCTGGCCGACCGCCGCCGACCGACAGCTCCGCGCCGACGTGCACCGGGTGCTGCACGCGGTGGCCGAGCACGGTGGCGCGATCGGGTACGCGGTCCCGCCCGGCCGCGCCGAGACCGACGCCTGGCTGGACGCGGTGCTGAGCCTGGTCGGGGCCGGCGACGCCGCGCTGGTCCTCGCCGTGCTCGACTCCCGGGTCGTGGGCACCGGGCTGTGGCGGCGCGGCCCGAAGCCGATCTTCGCCCACTACGCCGACCTGGAGAAGATCACCGCGCACCCGGCCGCCCGCGGCCGAGGCATCGGCAGGCTGGTCACCGGGGCGCTCATCGACGACGCCCGCAAGGCCGGCATCGAGACCCTCGCGCTGGGCGTACGCGGCAACAACCACGGAGCCATCGAGCTCTACGAGCGGCTCGGGTTCCGTGAATGGGGCCGGCTGCCGAACGTCATCGAGGTGGGCGACGAGCGCTACGACGACGTGCGGATGTGTCTGGACCTGGGCCGGCCGCCGCACGTGCTGCTCCGCGGCTCTGCCCCGGACGGCCCGGGCTCGTCGCCGCGCCGGTCCTGAGAACCGACGTCGGCGACCGCCAGCTCGGCTCGCGTCCGTGGTGCTCCGCCTGTAGCTGCCAGGCGACCACACCGGCCAGCATTTCGGCGGCCGGGCCATCGCCGCGACGGTCGGGCATGGCCGTCCAGCTCCCTCCCACCGGTCAGGCGCGGGGGTGGGCCTGGCGGTAGGCCGCGCGGAGCCGCTCCACCGACACGTGGGTGTAGATCTGCGTGCTCGCGAGGGACGAGTGCCCCAGCAGCTCCTGCACCGCCCGCAGGTCGGCGCCGCCCTCAAGCAGGTGGGTCGCCGCCGAGTGCCGCAGCCCGTGCGGGCTGACCGGGGGCAGCCCGGCAGCCTCGGCGTACCCGCTGACGATCCGTCGGGCCATCGTCGGGTTGAGCCGCCCGCCGCGGGCACCGATCAGCAGCGCCTCCCGGGAGTGCGGTCCGGCCAGTGCGGGGCGGCCGTGCCGCAGCCACTCGTCGAGCGCCCGCTGCGCCGGCACCCCGTACGGGACCGCGCGCTCCCGGCCGCCCTTGCCGAACACCCGCACGACCCGCCGCGCGTGGTCGACGTCGGCGATGTCGAGGCCGCACGCCTCGCTGATCCGTACGCCCGTGCCGTAGAGCAGCTCCAGCAGCGCCCTGTCCCGCAGCACCACGGCCTCGGCGGTACCGTCCGCCGTGGCCCCGTCCGCCGTGGCCCCGCTCGCGGCGCTGGCCTTGGCGGTGCCGTCCGCCGCCCGCCCGGCCGCAGCTCCGTCCGCCGCGTGCGCCGCCGCAGCTCCGTCCGCCGTGTGTGCCGTCGCGGCTCCGTCCGGCGTGTGTGCCGTCGCGGCTTCGTCCGGCGTGTGCGTCTCCGTCGGCCCGGAAGCACTGCCCGGATCGGTCAGGCGTTCGCCCGGCGCCAGGACCCGGGGCCGTGAGCCGGCGACGGTGCCCGGCGGCGTCGGCGCGCCCGGGGCGGACCGGCCGGGCGCCTCGACCAGCGCGGCGGCCTGGTCGGCACGGAGAACGGACGGCAGGTCCCGGTGGGCGCGGGGGCTGGCCAGCGCACCCGCCACGTCGGTGGGAAGCAGCCCGGACCGGTGCGCCCAGGCGCTGAACGCCCGCGCCGAGGCCGACCGGCGGGCGAGCGACGTCCGCGCGGCGCCCATCGTCCGCTGCTTCGCCAGCCAGCTGCGCAGCACCGTCAGGTCCAGTTCCACCAGTTCGGCGCAGCCCATCCGGCGCGCGTGGTCCAGCAGCGACACCACGTCGCCGACATACGCCCGGACCGTGTGCGCGGACCGGTTGCGCACCCCGGCCAGGTGCCCGGCGAATTCGTCCACCGCCTCGCGCATCGCCGACGGGAGCGCCTCGTGCGTCGCCCGGGTGCCGGCCGGCTCCCGGCTCACCGCGACGCCCCGCTTCGCCGCCAGCCCCGGTGAACAGTTCCGCTCCCCGTGGCCGGCCGCCGGCACCGTGGGCGGCGCGGCCGGCAGGGCGCGACCCTCGTGCAGGCCGGCGGTGGCGGATCCTCTGGCACAGCGTCAGCCTACGGTCGACGGGACCCGACGACCACGCGCCCGGTCCACCCGCCCCGGCGGGGCGCCGGGCCGCAGGGCGGGCGCGATCGGCCGGACCGACCGGGGCGCCGGGCCGCAGGGCGGGCGCGATCGGCCGGACCGACCGGGGCGGCCCCGATGCGACGCCGGGGCGAAAGCCGGCGCGGCCCCGACGGGAGCCGCTGCTGTCCCAGCCGTCCGGGCGGGGCGATGGATTACCGCGGCCGGTGCGCGCAGACTTGTCGTACCAACGGGTGAGCGCAGGTCGTCGCCACGCGACGGACGATGCTCGACGAAGGGGGGCCGGCCATGGGGGTCGACGTCGTCCTCTACCGGGTGGTCGGGGCGGGCTCGGGCCGGCGCCGCCTCGTGCCGGCCGAGGTGCTGCCCGATCCCGACGACGTGCTGCTGGATCTCGTCGAGCGGGTCCGCGGCACCGGGCGTACCCCGATGTTGGAGCGGATCGACCCCGTCGGTCAGCTGGTGGTCCCCGCCGACCAGGCCCCGCAGCTCCTCGCCGAGCTGGGTCGCCTCGCCGAGGTGGCCCGGACGACGCCCGAGGTGACGCACGTGCGCCGCCTGGACCTGTTGGCGCGGCACTGCCGACCGGACCGCGACATGGAGATCCGCTTCGAGGGGGACTGACCGGGCTGGCGGCCCGTTCAGCGTCGGGCCTCCTCGCCCGTCCGCCCGCCTGCGTGCGGCGGCTGGTCGTGACCGCGCCGCCCCTGGCCGGCCCGACCCGCGCCGGCCGGCGGCGCGAGGGCGTACCCGTCCGCGCGCTGGACCACCAGGGCCAGCTCCTCCAGCATCGACAGTTTGCGCAGGGCGGTGCGGACGGCGACGCCGGCCCGGGCGGCGAGGACGTCCACCCCCACGGCGCCCCGGCGGGGCAGCGCCTCGACGATCGACCGGGCGTCGTCGTCGAGCTGGTCGACCGGCCGCTGTGGGCCGCGCGGCACCGGCGCCAGCTCGCCGATCCGCCCGACCTCCTCCAGCACCTGGGCGACCCCGGTGACCAGCCGGGCCTTCGGGTAGTCGCGCAGCAGCTCGTGCGTGCCCACCGACATCGCCGACGTGACCGGGCCCGGCACCACCATCCCCGGTTTCGTCAGGGCGAGTGCCCGGTGCGTGGTCTGGGTGGCGCCGCTGCGCGCCGCCGCCTCCACCAGCACGGTGCCGAGGGTCCCCGCCGCGATCACCCGGTTGCGGATGAGGAACCGGGGACGCAGCGGGTCGGCCCCCGGGATCCACTCGCTGACCAGCAGCCCGGTGTCGGCGATCCGGTCGAACAGCGCCGCGTTGCCCATCGGGTAGGGACGGTCCACGCCGCAGGCGAGCACGGCCACCGTGATGCCCCCGGCGTTGAGCGCGCCCCGGTGGGCCGCCGCGTCGATGCCGAAGGCGCCACCGGAGACGACGGTCCAGTCCCGGTCGGCGAGCCCGTAGCCGAGTTCGGTGGCGACGTGCGTGCCGTACCCGGTGGCGGCCCGGGCGCCGACGACCGCGACGGAGCGGTCGAGCGCCTCCGCGAGCGGCCACGAGCCGCGTACCCAGAAGCAGAGCGGCGGCGCGGTCTCGGTGTCCACCCGGCGGTACGCGCCCGGCAGCCGCAGCCCGCGCAACTGGTCGATCCGATCGGGCCACTCGTCGTCGCCGGGGACCACGATCCGGGCCCCGAGGCGGTCCCCGTGGGCCAGCGCCTCGGCCGCGACCGCCCGGGCGTCCCCGGCAGCGGTGCGCGCCGCCACCGTCGCCCGCAACGTCTCGTCCGGCGCGCCCCCGTCGAGCAGCAGGTCGAGTGTGGCCGCCGGGCCGAGCCGGTCGACCAGTCGGTGTACCGACCGGGTGCCCGGCTCGGCGAGCCAGGTCAGCGCCACCCGGGCCAGCGTCTCCTCGTCGGTGCTCACGTGCCGTCCCCCGTTCGCAGTTGAATGGCCTCCCGGACGTCCTCCCGGTCGGGCCGGTCCCGGCCGTCGAGGTCCGCGATCGTCCAGGCCAGGCGGATGATCCGGTCGAAGCCCCGGGCGGAGAGCGCCCCAGAGTCCAGTCGCGCCCGCAGCTCGGCGGTGTCGGGCCCGGGCAGTCGCCAGGGCGGTCGACGCAGGTACGGCCCGGGTATCTCCGCGTTGAGCCGGCGGCCGAGGACCGCCCAGCGTGCGGCTGCGGCCTCCCGGGCGGCTGCCACCCGCCGGGCGACGATGGCCGACGACTCGCTGTCCATGGTGGCCTCCATCAGCTCCGCCGCCCGGACGGGTGGCAGCTTCACCTGCACGTCGATCCGGTCCAGCAGGGGACCGGACAGCCGGCTGAGATAGCGCCGGCGGGCCTGCGGCGGGCACTCGCAGTACGCGTCCCCGGCCGGCTTCGCGCACGGGCACGGGTTGGCCGCCAGCACGAGTTGCGTACGGGCCGGGTATTCGGCGCCGCCGCGGCTGCGGGCCAGCCGGACCCGGCCGTTCTCCAGCGGCTGGCGCAGCGCCTCCAGCGCGCCCCGGCTGAACTCGGGCGCCTCGTCGAGGAAGAGCACCCCGCGGTGGGCGAGCGAGATCGCGCCGGGACGCGCCAGCCCCGAACCGCCGCCGACCAGGGACGGCACCGTCGCCGTGTGGTGCGGCGCCTGGAACGGCGGGCGGCGCAGCAACCGGCCGCCCGGCGGGAGCAGCCCGGCGATCGAGTGCAGGGCGGTGACCTCCAGGGCGGCCTCGTCGTCCAGCTCGGGCAGGATCGACGGGAGGCGCTCGGCGAGCATGGTCTTGCCGGCGCCCGGCGGCCCGAGCAGCGCCAGGTGGTGCCCGCCCGCCGCGGCCACCTCCAGCGCCCGCCGGCCCAGCCCCTGCCCGGCGACCTCGGCCAGGTCGGGCCCGTCGCCGGCCGGTGCCGGGCCGCCCGCCTCCGGCTCGATCAGGGGTGTGCCGTCACGGACGAAGCTGACCAGCCGGTGCAGCGTGTCGACCGCCCGGACCCGGACCCCGGGGACGACCGCCGCCTCGGCGGCGTTGTCGGCCGGGACGATCACCCGCTCGACGCCGGCCCGGGCGGCCGCGGCGACCATCGGCAGTACGCCGCGCACCGGTCGGACGGTGCCGTCGAGGCCCAACTCGCCGAGGACCGCCACGCGCTCCAGCGGCAGCAGCGGCAGCTCGCCCGAGCCGCCCAGCAGGGCCACCGCGATCGCCAGGTCGAACGCCGAGCCGAACTTGGGCAGGTCGGCGGGCAGCAGGTTGAGCGTGATCCGGCGGTTGGGCCACCGCTGCCCGGAGTTGACCACCGCCGCGCGGACCCGGTCCCGGGCCTCGTGCAGGGCGGTGTCCGGCAGCCCCGAGATGACGACGGCCGGCAGACCGGCCGCCAGGTCGGCCTCGACCTCCACCAGGTGCCCGGTGACGCCGACCAGGCCCACGCAGAGCACCTTCGCGTAGCTCACGCCGCCACCCGCCCCAGGCCATCGGAGATCCGGCCGCTGTGCCCGGCCATCTCAGAACGCGCCCTTGAGGTGCTCGACCCGGGCGGCGCCGGCGCCGGTGAGGCGTACCGAGATCACGTCGAAGCGCACCTCGTCCGCGGTGGTGCCGGTGTCGGCCAGCCACCGGGCGGCGAGCCCGCGCAACCGGCGGGCCTTGGCCGGTACGACGGCCTCGGCCGGCGGGCCGAACTCGTCCGAGCGGCGGGTCTTCACCTCGCAGAAGGCGAGCACCGGCCCGTCCCAGGCGATGATGTCGATCTCCCCGGCCGGGCAGCGCCAATTCCGGGCGACGGGGCGCAGCCCCGCCCCGATCAGGTGCCGTACGGCGCACCGCTCGCCGTACGCGCCGACCGCCTGGTTCCGCTTCGTCATGCCGGCACGGTGCCCGGCCCGGGCGGGGTTCCGCCGCCCCCCGTCGCCGACCTGTGGACAGGCGGACGGGTTGTGGACGAGCGGACGATCATGCCCGTGCTGTGCTATGTGGACGGCCGCGGGCGCGGCCGGTCCGAGGAGTTCGTGCTGCTGCCGGCGGGCCCGCCTCGCCGCCTCGCCGCCTCGCCGCCTCGCCGCCTCGCCGCCTCGCCGCCTCGGCGGCGCGACGGTACCGAGGCGGTCGGCGTAAGACCCTCGGATACCCGGCCGTCCGCTAGCGTGCGACGGATGAGCGTCGACTGGCGGAGCGACCGGGTCCGCGCGGCCCTGCGTGGCGAGAATCCCACCGTCCTCCGCCGGCTCTCCGCCGGGTTCGCCGTGATCGGCGACAACCAGCACCTCCCGGGATACTGCGTGCTGATCACGGACGACCCGTCGGTCGACCGGCTGACCGACCTGCCCAGGGAGCGGCGACTGGCGTTCCTGGCGGACATGGACCTGCTCGGCGAGGCGGTGGCCCGGGTCTGCGCCCGGCGGGACCCGGGGTCCCGGCGGATCAACTACGAGATCCTCGGCAACCTCGACGCCTTCCTGCACGCGCACGTGCGCCCCGGGTACGACTGGGAGCCGGCCGAGCTGCGGCAGGGACCGGTCTACCGGTATCCGACGCAGGTGTGGCGCGATCCGGCGTACGCCCTCGGGCCCGCACACGGCGAGCTGCGCGCGCAGCTCGTCGCGGAGCTGGACCGGCTCGCGGATTCCCGCCCCTGACCGCCGTCGCACTGCCCCCTGGACCGCCGTCCTGCGGAGCCCGGCCGCTCGGCTGCGGCGGGTGCCCGAGGGGCGAATGGCGCCCGTGGAGCCCGTCGCATACGGTGCCGGACGTGGACGGACGACGGAGCTTTGCCGAAGATCAGGAGTCGCGCTGGTATCCCGCAGACCGCGACCGTGGCTACGGGGAGCCGGACTGGCGCGGACCGGCCGAGACCCGGCACCGGGACGACGAGCTGAGCACCCCCGAGCAGCGCCGCGCCGCAGAGGACGGCCGCCACGGCGAGGCCGCGACCGGCCGGCGCGGTGAGCCGGGCCGTTTCGGTACGACGACCGAGCCCGCCTCCGGACGCTTCGGCGCCGTCGATGCCGACCGGGCGCACTTCGGCGGCCCGGAGGACTCGGGTCGCTTCGCAGCGGCCGACCTGGATTCCGGTCGCTTCGGGGCGGTCGAGCCGGACTCGGGCCGCTTCGCGGTGGTCGAGCCGGATTCCGGCCGGTTCGCGGCGGTCGAGCCGGCGTCCGGGCGGTTCGGCGGCGCCGAGAGTGACTTGGGACGACTCGTCGCGGTGCCGCCGCTCGGGGACGACCGGGCGGAGACCGAGGGATTCCGGGCGAGCCGCGTCCGACGCGCCGAGCCGGACCCGGAGTTCTCCGGTGAGCTGCCGGCCGACCGGCCGGGTCGGCGTGCGGCGCGGGAGGCGAGGGAGTCGCGGGACGCGGTCTCGACGTCGGGCGTCGACGCGCTGGCCGGTGCCGGTCCGGTCGAGCGGGCCGACGAGCCGACCCGCCCGGCCCCGCTGGGCGGCTATCCGATCGTCGAGCCCCATCGGGGGGTCGAGTCCGCGAACCCGCCGGAGTCGCCGGTCGTCGCGCCCCAGCCGGCGGTCGGGACGCCGAACCCGCTGGAGCTGCCGACCGGGCCGATGCCGCCGATCGGCCCCCGTGGCGACATGCCGCCCGGGGAGGTGCCGGTCTATCCGCCGGTGGTCGGCCCGCACCCGGCCCCGCCGGCGGGCGACGGGGTCTACCGGACCCGCCGGCCCGCGCTGGCCGCGCTCTTCACCCTGCTGGTCGCGGTGTTCGAGGTCCCCGCGCTGCGGGTGCTGCTCGGCGGCGTGACCGGCGACCCGGTCTCGGCCGCCGACGTCGTGGCCGGCACCTTCCTGGTCTGCGGCCTGCCGATCTTCGCGATCGGCCTGTACGGGCTGCGTACCGGCGGGTTGTCGCTGGCGGAGGGGAGCCGGGGCTGGCTGCGCCCGCCGACGGCCTACCTGACCGTGGGTCTGGTGCTGTTCGTCGCCGCCGCCCTCGCGGTCGGCTGACGCCGGCCCGAGCCGGCGATCGCCCGGCGGGCCGCCACCCCCGAGCTGACGCCGTCCCGGCGGTCGCCGTCCCGGCCTGACGCCGTCCCGGCCGTGGACCGTCCGGCGGGCCGCCGCCCCCACGGCCTGACGGGCGGCCCGAGCTGCGGTCGCCCGGCGAGCGCCGGCGATGAGGGTGCGGTCGGTGCCGGAAATGGGCGTTCTGACCCCTTCCCGCCACCCGCAGCGGCGGCGGCGGGGAAGGGGCGTACACTGGTCGACTGGCGACCGCCTCGTGCGGTCGACCTCGCGCGCCCTCTCCACGAGTCGTCGTGGGGCGACGGCCTCCCTGGTCCCGATCTTGGTCGGGCCCGTCATGGCCGGCGACCGGGCGCCAGGACGCCCGGCCGCCGGCCGGGCGGGACAACCAGGGACGCAAGGAGTACCCACCATGGCCGTCGTGACCATGCGCCAGCTGCTGGAGAGCGGTGTCCACTTCGGGCACCAGACCCGACGCTGGAACCCGAAGATGAAGCGCTTCATCTTCACCGAGCGCAACGGTATCTACATCATCGACCTGCGCCAGACCCTCGACTACATCGAGAAGGCCTACGACTTCGTGCGCGGGACCGTCGCCGAGGGTGGCAGCATCCTCTTCGTCGGCACCAAGAAGCAGGCCCAGGAGGCCATCGCCGAGCAGGCGACCCGGGTCGGCCAGCCGTACGTCAACCACCGCTGGCTCGGCGGCATGCTGACCAACTTCCAGACGGTGTACAAGCGGCTGCAGCGGATGAAGGAGCTGGAGGCCCTGGGTGACCTGAGCGGCACGGCCGCCGGTTACACCAAGAAGGAGACCCTGCAGCTCTCCCGCGAGAAGGACAAGCTGACCCGCACCCTCGGCGGTCTGCGGGACATGCAGAAGCTCCCGGCCGCGATCTGGGTGGTCGACACCAAGAAGGAGCACATCGCCGTCGACGAGGCCCGCAAGCTGGGCATCCCGGTGATCGCGGTGCTCGACACCAACTGCGACCCGGACGAGGTCGACTTCCCGATCCCGGGTAACGACGACGCGATCCGCTCGGCGGAGCTGCTGACCAAGGTCGTGGCCGCCGCCGTCGCCGACGGCCTGATCGCCCGCTCCGGCCGTCGTCGGGGCACCGACGAGAAGCCGGAGCCGGGTGTGGCCTCCGACGAGCCGCTGGCCGAGTGGGAGCGCGAGCTGCTCGAGGAGCCGAAGAAGGCCGACGAGCAGCAGGGGCAGCCGGCCGAGCAGCCGGCGACCGCCGCCGCGGAGTGACCGCGCCGCCGCTTCCCCGCCGTCCGTTTTTTCGGACGGCGGGGAGCGGCCGGTACGCCGGGCACGTCGCGCCCGGATCCGGGTAACCGACACCAGGACCAACCCACCCGCAGTCTCAACACCGAAGAGAGAGCCATGTCCAACTTCACCGCCGCGGACGTCAAGAAGCTCCGCGACCTCACCGGCGCCGGCATGATGGACTGCAAGAAGGCGCTGACCGAGGCCGAGGGCGACTTCGACAAGGCCGTCGAGATCCTGCGCGTCAAGGGCGCCAAGGACGTCGGCAAGCGGGCCGGCCGCACGGCCGCCAACGGTCTGATCGCCCACTCCGGCCAGGCGCTGCTCGAGCTCAACTGCGAGACCGACTTCGTCGCCAAGACCGACGCCTTCATCGAGCTGGCCCAGCGGCTGGTCGAGCACGGCGAGCGCAGCGGCGTCGGCACCGCCGAGGAGCTGCTCGCCACCGAGCTGGACGGCAAGACCGTCGCCGACCTGGTCCAGGAGCAGTCCGCCAAGATCGGCGAGAAGCTGGTCCTCAACCGGTTCGCCAAGCTCGACGGCACCACCGCCGTCTACCTGCACCGCAAGAGCCAGGACCTGCCCCCGGCGGTCGGCGTGCTCGTGCAGTACGCGGGCAAGACCGACGAGGCCGGCGACGCCGACGCGCGTGCCGTCGCCATGCAGATCGCCGCGATGCGGCCGAAGTACCTCACCCGTGACGAGGTGCCGGCCGACGTCGTCGAGTCCGAGCGGCGCATCGCCGAGCAGACCGCCCGCGAGGAGAACAAGCCCGAGGCGGCCCTGCCGAAGATCGTCGAGGGTCGGGTGAACGCCTTCTTCAAGGACTACGTCCTGGTCGAGCAGGCGTCGGTCGCCGACAACAAGAAGACGGTGAAGCAGATGCTGGCCGAGGCCGGCATCGAGGTCACCCGTTTCGTGCGGTTCGAGGTCGGCCAGGCCTGAGCCGCCCCGGGGCGCGTCGTGCGCCCGCGGGAAGGGTAAACGTCGACGAGGAGGCCGCCGGTGTACGTGACAGGCACCGCGGCCTCCTTGTCACATAGGGTCGGCTACGGCAGTTTCGCGGTACGCGGCGTACGGGACGTGCGCATGGGGAAGGGCGGGGCGGATGACGCAGGTTGTGAGTAACCGGAGTCTGGCGGCGGACGATCCGACGGCGCCGCCCCCCGGCCGGGCCCGACGGGTGGTGCTGAAGCTCTCCGGCGAGGTGTTCGGCGGGGGCGCGGTCGGCGTGGACCCGGACGTGGTGCAGGCCGTCGCCCGGCAGATCGCCACCGTGGTGCGCCGCGGTGTGCAGGTCTCGGTGGTGGTCGGCGGCGGCAACTTCTTCCGGGGCGCCGAGCTGCAGAAGCGCGGCATGGACCGGGCTCGGGCCGACTACATGGGCATGCTCGGCACCGTGATGAACTGCCTCGCGCTGCAGGACTTCCTGGAGAAGGAGGGCGTCGAGACGCGCGTGCAGAGCGCGATCACGATGGCCCAGGTCGCTGAGCCCTACATCCCGCTGCGCGCCATCCGGCACCTGGAGAAGGGGCGCGTGGTGATCTTCGGCGCGGGCGCCGGCATGCCGTACTTCTCCACCGACACGGTGGCCGCCCAGCGCGCCCTGGAGATCCGCGCCGACGTGGTGCTGATGAGCAAGAACGGCGTGGACGGCGTCTACACCGCCGACCCGCGGGTCGACCCGACCGCCAGCAAGTTCGACTCGATCACCTTCTCCGAGGTGCTGCGCCGCAACCTGCGGGTCGCGGACGCCGCCGCGTTCAGCCTGTGCATGGAGAACGGCCTGCCGATGCTGGTCTTCGGCGCGCAGGGCGACGACACCATCATCCGGGCCGTGGGTGGCGAAAAGATCGG
Organism: Micromonospora sp. NPDC049139; assembly: GCF_055586845.1. Lineage (NCBI taxonomy): Bacteria > Bacillati > Actinomycetota > Actinomycetes > Micromonosporales > Micromonosporaceae > Micromonospora > Micromonospora sp. NPDC049139. The sequence goes on from NZ_JBVJHK010000003.1 coordinate 188,410, forward strand.
CACCCTGATCACCGCCTGAGCGGGTCTCGCGACCGCGTTCAGCGGTTCCTCCGACACGACAAGCCACGACGAGCACAAGAAGGAGGCGAGGAGACCGGTGATCGACGACACCCTCCTCGAGGCCGAGGAGAAGATGGAGCGTGCGATCGAGCACGCCAAGGAGGAGTTCGGCGCGATCCGCACCGGTCGCGCCAACGCCGCCATGTTCTCCAAGATCATCATTGACTACTACGGCAGCCCCACCCCGCTGCCCCAGATGGCGTCCATCGGCGTGCCCGAGCCGCGCATGGTGATCATCAAGCCGTACGACAACTCGCAGATCAACGCCATGGAGAAGGCGATCCGCGACTCCGACCTCGGCGCGAACCCGAACAACGAGGGCAACCAGCTCCGCATCCTGCTCCCGCAGATGACCGAGGAGCGCCGCCGCGACATGATCAAGGTCGCCCGGCACAAGGGTGAGGAGGCCAAGGTGGCCATCCGCAACATCCGTCGCAAGGGCAAGGAGGAGCTCGACCGGCTCGTCAAGGACGGCGAGGTCGGCGAGGACGACGGCCGGCGCGCGGAGAAGGAGCTCGACGACCTGACCCAGCGCTACGTCGCCGCCGTCGACGAGCTGGTGAAGCACAAGGAGAACGAGCTCCTCGAGGTGTGAGACCGTACGCCGGTCACCACCGGCGACGACGACACCGTGGCACCGGCGCCGCCGCCCGCACCCGGGTGGCGGGGTCCGGTGCCATCGTCGTTGCGCCCGCCGCCCGGGGGCGGGCGCGGGACACGGTCCGGCGTGGGGACACGACGGGTGCAGTAGGCTCGGCACGATTCCCGGCCACCCTGCGGTGAACGGTGGGGATCGGCCGGCCGTCGGGCGGGTCAACCGGACGGAACAGTCGCGCGGGTAGGGGAATGGTTGTGGTTGTGCGTCATGCGGTGGATCTCGTGCCGGGCCCGTTAGGTGCGTGATGTCCCACCTCGACCCCTACGGCAGCGCCGAGCCCCGCGGCTGGGACCGCCCCGACCGCCCCGCCCCTGCCCTGCCCTGGCCGGAGCCCGAGATGGAGCCCGGCCAGTGGCACCGCCGGCCCGGCGTCGCCCCTGACGTGTACGCCGAGCCGCACACCCGCGCCCGCCCACAGGTCGACGCCCACTCCGAGCCGGGGAGTGCGGACCGTGCCCCGTACGACCCCCCGGCCGGGACGAACGGTCACCACCCGGACGACTCCGAGTACCCGACGACCCAACTGGAACCGGTGCGGGACGCCGAGCCGGAGCCGGAGCCCGCGCGGGCCCCGGGCCGGCGGCAGCCCGGCCGACGCCGGGCCAGCGTCGACCGGCCCCCGACGCAGCAGCCCGCATCGAGTCGGGCCGGGCGCAACCTGCCGGCCGCCATCGCGGTCGGCGTGGCCCTCGGCGCCCTGATCGTGGTCCCGCTGTTCTTCTACCGGCCCGCCTTCCTGCTGGTGGTGGCCGGCGCGGTCGCGGTCGGCAGCTGGGAGATGGCCCGGGCGGTGCGCCGCAGCGGTGCCCACCCGCCGCTGGTGCCCCTGATTGCCGGCGGGGTGCTCACCGTCGGGCTGGCCTGGTTCGCCGGTCCCGACGCGCTCAGCCTCGGCCTGCTGGTCACCGTGCTCGGGACGATGGTCTGGCGGCTCGGCGACGGGCCGCGCGGCTTCCAGCGCGACCTGACCGCCGCCACCCTGATCGCCGTGTACGTGCCGTTCCTCGGCGGGTTCGCCGCGCTGCTGGCGGCGGCGCCGGACGACGGCCACCTGCGGGTGCTCGTGACGCTGGTCGCGGTGGTGCTCTCCGACACCGGCGGGTACGCCGCCGGCGTCAGCTTCGGCAAGCATCCGATGGCCCCCTCGGTGAGCCCGAAGAAGTCCTGGGAGGGCTTCGCCGGCTCGGTCACGGCCGCAGCGCTGGGCAGCGCCCTGCTGCTCTGGTTGCTTCTCGACGTGGCCCCGTGGTGGGGCGCGCTCTTCGGGCTGGCGGTCTCCGGTGCGGCCGTCCTCGGTGACCTCGCCGAGTCCATGATCAAGCGGGACCTCGGGGTCAAGGACATGAGCAACCTGCTCCCCGGGCACGGCGGCCTGATGGATCGGCTCGACTCGATCCTCTTCGCGCTGCCGACCGCGTACCTGCTGCTGGCGGTCTTCGTCCCGGTGCTGGAGTGAGGCGTGAATCACCGGCCGTCGCGGGCCCCGGCCGGGCGGCGGGGGGCGATTCGGCACCTCCGGACAGGTGCGTCGGCCGTCCGGCGTGACAGACTGGACCCGCCATGACGAGCCTGCCCCTGATCCCCGCAGACCCCGACGCCCCCGGGCGCCGGCCCGCGATGCCTCCCCGTCACCTCGCCGACCTCGACCTCGCCGGCCGCCGCGCGCTGGTCGCCGAGCTGGGGGAGCCGGCGTTCCGCGCCAAGCAGGTCTCCACCCACTACTTCGGTCGCCTGGTACGCGATCCCGCGCAGATGACCGACCTCCCGGCCGCCGCCCGGGACAGGCTCGCCGACCAGCTCCTGCCGCGCCTGCTCACCCCGGTCCGCGAGCTGGCCTGCGACGACGGCGCGACCCGCAAGGCGCTCTGGCGCCTGCACGACGGCTCGCTGGTGGAGAGCGTGCTGATGGGCTACCCGGACCGGGTCACCGTCTGCATCTCCAGCCAGGCCGGCTGCGGCATGGCCTGCCCGTTCTGCGCCACCGGCCAGGCCGGGCTGACCCGCAACCTGTCCACCGCCGAGATCGTCGACCAGGCGGTCTACCTGGCCGGCGTGGCCGCCTCCGGCGCGGTGGCAGGCTCGCCGCCCCGCCTGTCGCACGTCGTCTTCATGGGTATGGGCGAGCCGCTGGCCAACTACTCCCGGGTGATCGCGGCGATCCGCCGGCTCGTCGCACCGGCGCCGGAGGGGCTGGGGCTGTCGCAGCGTCACATCACCGTCTCCACGGTCGGCCTCGTGCCGGCCATCCGCCGACTGGCCAGCGAAGACCTCTCGGTGACCCTTGCGTTGTCGCTACACGCCCCCGATGATGAGCTGCGCGACGAACTCGTGCCGGTCAACCAGCGCTGGAAGGTGTCCGAGGTGCTGGACGCAGCGTGGGACTACGCGGCAACGACGGGGCGCCGCGTGTCGATCGAGTACGCGATGATCAAGGACGTGAACGACCAGCCGTGGAGAGCCGATCTGCTCGGGCGGCTGCTGGCCGGGAAGCTGGCCCACGTGAACCTCATCCCGCTCAATCCGACTCCGGGCAGCCGGTGGGACGCCAGCCCGAAGCCGGTCGAGCGGGAGTTCGTCCGGCGGTTGCGTGAGGCCGGGGTGTCGACGACGGTGCGGGACACCCGGGGTCGCGAGATCGACGGAGCGTGTGGGCAGCTCGCCGCCGCCGTCGACAACAGGGACACCGACCGGACCGGGGAGACTGCGTGACCGGGCGTAGCGAACGAGACCAGGAGACATAGTGGCGAGTCAGGGTCAGCGTTTCCGGCGTAAGGCGCTCCGCCGGGGATACAAGGTCGACGAGGTCGACGCCTTCCTGGACCGGGTCGAGGCGACGCTCGACGGTCAGCCGGTCGGCGCCCCCGTGGCCTCCCAGGAGGTCCACGACGTCGTCTTCCGGGTCCGCTTCAACGGCTACGACGAGTGGCAGGTCGACCTGCACCTGGACCGGGTCGAGCGGCAGCTGGCCGAGTTGGAGGAGCGCGGCGGCGTCGGTGGCCGCGGCGGCGACCCCCGGGCCGGCGATCGGCTGGGCCCCCCGGATCGGATGGGCCCGCCGGACCAGATGGGCCCGCCGGATCGGTTCGGCCCGCCGGACCAGATGGGGCCGCCGGATCGGATGGGCCCGCCGGACCGGTTCGGCCCGCCGGACCAGATGGGGCCGCCGGATCGGATGGGGCCGCCGGATCGGATGGGCCCGCCGGATCGGATGGGCCCGCCGGATCGGATGGGCCCGCCGGACCGGTTCGGCCTGCCGGACCAGATGGGGCCGCCGGATCGGATGGGCCCGCCGGACCGGTTCGGCCCGCCGGACCAGATGGGGCCGCCGATGCGCGACGATCGCGGCATGCCTCCCGGTCCGCAGCCGATGCCGCCCCGGCCGATGCCCGCCCAGGCCGGCCCGTCCGCCGACCGCTACGGCCGCTACGACGAGCCGACCGGCGCCTTCGCCGGGGGCTACGACGGCCCCCGGGGTGGCTACGAGCCGCCCCGCGGCCCGGGCGGCCCCGGCCCGATGGGTCCGGGCGCGCCGATGGGCCACGGCGGCCCGCCCCCGCGCGGCCTGCCCGCCGGCTCCGGTGGCTACGGCGACGGTCCGGGTGGCTACGGTGACGGCCCCGGCGGCTACGGTGACGGTCCGGGTGGCTACGGCCCCGGTGGTTACGGCGACGGCCCCGGTGGCTACGGCGACGGTCCGGGCGGCTACGGCGACGAGCCGCGCTTCGACGGCTTCGAGGCCGGCCGGCACGGGCGCACCGACATGACCGCCGAGATCCGGATGCCCGAGCGGGAGTTGCGCGACCTGCGGGGCCGGGGCCCGGCCGGGCCGCCCCCGCAGCAGGGCTTCGGCGGCCCGCCGCCGGTGGCCGGCCCGCCGGTCGGTGGTCCTCCGGTTGGTGGCCCGCCGGTTGGTGGCCCGCCGGTCGGTGGCCCGCCGCCGGTGGCCGGCCCGCCGATGGCCGGCCCGCCCGGCAGCGACCTCTACCGCGTCGACCAGATCCGCCGCAGCTTCCAGGTGCGCCGGTTCGGCAGCGGGTACGACCCGGACCAGGTCGACCGGTTCTTCGAGACCCTGCTCGGCGGCATGCAGGGGCGCAACCCGATGCCGGTGAACCCGAAGGAACTGGACACGCTGCGCTTCGGGCTGGTGCCCGGCGGCTACTTCGAGGCCGAGGTCGACGCCGCGCTCAAGGACGTGCAGGACATCCTGTTCCGCCGCTGACCCGCGTACGACGAGGGCCCGCTTCCCCGGTCGGGGGCGGGCCCTCGTGCGTGTCGTCTCCGGTGCGCGGACCGGCTCGACGCCGGCTGACGGGGTGCGGTCAGGACCGCAGGCCGTTGCGCCGCAGCACGGTGTCGCCGATGACGATGACCAGCAGCAGGACGGCCAGGCCGATCAGCCAGATGTCCTCGACCCTGCCCTCGTGGTTGCCGCAGAGCATCGCCAGCAGCACCAGCGCGGAGAGGACCGCGCCGATTCGCCCGGACTTGCGGTGCCCCGGCTTGTGCTGGTCTGGCGACGTTACCGGCTCGCTTCCTGCCACTGTCGGTCCTTCCCTCGCGATCGGATCTCCGGTTAGTCTGGCACGCCCCGTGCCAGGCTCGGCGCTGGGTCCGGTCGGATGGGGCGGACCGCACGATCCGCGCCGACGGCCGGGCGCCGGCCCGAACGGCCCTCGCGTACGGCCGGGTGGGTCCAAGGTCCCGGCGGTGTCGGGCGTAACGGCACTACCGGCGTCGCGGGTCGCTCGCCAGACTGCCTCCGGTAGCGTTTCGGACGTACACCTTTTGTTTGTCTTCGAGGGGGAACTGCGGTGCGAGTGACCGGTACGGGACACGCCAGCATGCGGATCGACACGGCCGCGGGCAGCATCCTGTGCGACCCGTGGGTCAACCCGGCCTATTTCGCGTCGTGGTTCCCGTTTCCGGACAACTCCCAGCTCGACTGGGAGACCCTCGGCGACGTCGACTACCTCTACGTCTCCCACCTGCACCGGGACCACTTCGACGCGGCGCACCTGAAGAACTTCGTGTCGAAGTCGGCCACCGTGCTGCTGCCCGCGTTCCCCACCTCCGAGATGGAGGACGAGCTGCGGGAGTTGGGCTTCACGAAGTTCCTGAAGGCGCCGAACGAGCAGGTCGTCGAGCTGGACGGCGGCCTGAAGGTCATGATCCAGGCGCTGACCAGCCCGACCGACGGCCCGATCGGCGACTCGTCGCTGTGGGTGGAGTACGACGGGGTCCGGCTGCTCAACCAGAATGACGCCCGCCCCACCGACCTGAGCGTCTTCGCCGAGCTGGGCCACGTGCACGCGCACATGCTCCAGTTCTCCGGCGCGATCTGGTACCCGATGGTCTACGAGCTGCCGCAGGCGGCGAAGACAGCGTTCGGCAAGCAGAAGCGGGACCGGCAGTTCGACCGTACCTGGCGCTACATCGACGACCTGAAGGCCGACCACGTCTTCCCGATCGCCGGCCCGCCCTGCTTCCTCGACGACGAGCTGTGGCAGTTCAACGACATCCACGGCGACGAGGGCAACATCTTCCCCGACCAGTCGGTCTTCCTCAGCGAGTACGCGAAGGTCGGCGGCACCAACGGCATCGTGCTGCTCCCGGGCAGCGTCGCCGAGATCACCACCGAGAGCTGCGAGACCGTCCACCCGGTGCCGGTGGAGGAGTTCTTCGCGAACAAGGTCGCGCACCTGGAGGAGATGCGGGAACGCAAGCGGCCGGTCATCGAGGCGGAGAAGGCGTCCTGGCGGCACCCCGAGGTGGACGTGCTCGGCGAGATGAAGCGCCGGATCGAGCCGCTGCTGGACGAGTCGATCTACCTGGCCAAGGGGGTCGGCGGGCCGGTCCGCTTCGACCTGGTCGGCACCGACAGCTCAGGCGGGGAGACGATCGAGTCGATCGTGGTGGACTTCCCGGGCAAGGAGGTCCGGCCGTACGCGGACGAGAAGGTCCGCTACCGGTTCCGCACCGAGCGGGCGCTGGTCGAGCACCTGCTGCACATCGGCGAGGTGGACTGGGTCAACTCCCTCTTCCTCTCCTGCCGCTTCTCCGCCGCCCGGATCGGGCAGTACAACGAGTTCGTCTACGCGTTCTTCAAGTGCCTCTCCGAGGAGCGGCTCCAGTACGCCGAGGGCTGGTACGACGAGCACGAGCGGGCCGTCGACGCCGAGGACATCACCCTCGACGGCTGGGTGGTGCAGCGCCGCTGCCCGCACCTCAAGGCGGACCTGAGCCGCTTCGGGATCGTGGACGGCGACCAGCTCACCTGCCAGCTGCACGGGTGGAAGTTCGACCTGTCCAGCGGCCGCTGCCTGACCAGCGTCGGCCACAAGATCCGCGCGCACCGGGCCGACGCGGAGACCCCCGCTCCCGCCGGCGAGGCGATCAGCTGAGTTTTCCTCCGCCCGCCGCCCCCGCCGGGCGACCATCAGGTCGGGAAGGGGGCGGCGTGGCGGACGGCGCGGGCAGGGACGGCTACCGGTACGCGCGCGACCGGGAGATGACCCGGGACGCCTCCCGGGTGGAGACGTTCAGCGACGGCGTCTTCGCGGTCGTGCTGACGGTGATGGCCGTCGAACTGCTCCAGAACGGGCCGGCCCGGGACCCCGGGCGGCAGCTCCCCGACGCCCTCGTCCAGGCCTGGCCGACCTACCTGGCGTACGTGATCACCTTCGGGATCGCCGGCCAGATCTGGCTCGGCCACCACAACATGTGGCGGTACGTGGTCCGCGTCGACCAGGCGCTGCTCATGTTCAACCTGCTCGTGCTGCTCTTCGTGGCGGCGATCCCGTTCACCGCCGACCTGCTGGCGGACAACCTGCGCGGCAGCGGAACCGAGCAGCGGCTGACGGCCGCCCTGTACCTCGGCACCGTGCTGGGCGAGTCGCTCTTCTTCAACCTGAGCTGGTGGTGGGCCCGCCGGCGCCGGCTGCTCCACCCCGGCCTGGACCCGGCGCTGGCCCGGGCGGTCTCGCGGCGGCTGGTGGTGCGCCCGCTGCTCTACACGGTCGCCTTCGCCTTCGTCTTCGTCGACCCGATCCTCAGCCTGCTGCTCTACCTGCTGCTGCTCGTCGGCCTGTCCCTCGTCCGCCGCCCCGGCGACCTGCCTCGCTCCGCCGGGGCCGGCGGCGAGGTCAGCGGCCGAGATCGGTGAGGATGCGGCGGGCGGCGTTGTGGCCGGCGGCGCCGATGACGCTGCCGGCGGGGTGGCAGCCGGCGCTGCCGGCGTAGACGCCGTCGACGCCGGTGGCGTACGGCATCCGGTCGGTGAACGAGACGGTGTTGTCGACGTGGTGGATGTGCCCGCCGGTGATGCCGAAGTGCGCCTCGATGCCGGGCGGGGGCAGCGGCACCGCGTCCGCGATCAGGTCGGCCGTGCCGGGGGCGTACCGCTCGCAGATCCCGACCAGCCGCTCCACGTACCCGGGCAGCGCCTCGTCCCAGGTCGTGCCGGCCAGCTCGTAGGGCACCGACTGGACGAAGAGCGCCGAGGAGTGGTGCCCCCGCCCGTCCGACAGCGACGGGTCGACGGTGGTGTGCAGGTACCACTCGATCGTCGGCTCCTCGGGCAGCCGGCCCGCCTGGACGTCCGCCCACATCGCGCGCAGCGCCGCCATCGGCGACTCGCCGCCGCCGCCGATCAGCGACGTCGAGCCGGGCAGCAGGTGGATGGTCGACCCGAACGGGCTCGGCGCGTCCGCCGGCAGGCAGGAGAAGCGGGGCAGGCCGGTCAGCGCCAGGTTGAGCTTGAGGGTGGTGCCGGGGCGGCGGACCGCCGCCATCCGGTCGGCCAGCGGCGCCGGGAGCGCGCCGTCGGGCAGCAGGTCCATCAGCCGGTACGGGTCACACGCCCCGAGCACCACCCGGGCGCCCACCTCCCGCCCGTCGGCCAGGGCCACGCCGCTGGCCGCGCCGCCGGCCAGGGTGATCGCGCTGACCGGCGTGCCGGTCAGGATCGTCGCGCCGGCGGCCCGGGCGGCGTCGGCGAAGGTGCGGGAGACCGTGCCCATGCCGCCCTCGGCGATCATCCACGTGCCGTCGGAGCCGGGCAGGCGGCACATGTTGTGCACGAGGAAGTTGTGGCCGGTGCCGGGGTCGTCGGGGCCGGCGTTCAGCCCGGACAGGCCGTCGGTCACCGCGTACATGCTGAGCAGCAGCTCGGAGCGGAAGTCGAAGCGGGCGAGGTGGTCGGCGACCGAGCCGCGGACCAGGTCGACGAAGACCTGCCGCAGCGCCGGGCGGACGTACCGCTCGGCGGTCTCCTCGACCGGCAGCGGGTCGGCCAGCCAGACCGGCGCGAGGTCGGCGCGCAGCGCGGCCAGCTCGGCCTGGAGGGCGTCGTCGGCGGCCATGTCGGCGGGGGAGAAGAACTCCGCGAGCTGCGCCCGGGTGGCCGCGGTGTCGCTGCCGAACAGCAGGTACGGGGATCCCTTCGGGCCCGGGGTGGGCAGGAAGTAGTGCGGGTCGCGGCGCAGCACCGGGATGCGCACGTCCAGCGTGGCGAGCAGCTCCGGCGGCATCAACCCGAGCAGGTAGGAGCCGGTGGAGTGGCGCAGCCCGGGCACCTTCGGGAACGGGGTCTCCGTCCGGGTGGCCCCGCCGATCACGTCGGCGGCCTCCAGCACCAGCACGTCGAGCCCGGCGCGGGCGAGCAGGATCGCGGACACCAGACCGTTGTGCCCGGACCCGACGATCACCACGTCGGCCCGGGTCGGCAGCTCGTCGCTCATGCCGGGGGAGCCTAGTGCCCGCCGGCCCCGCCGGTCAGCCCTTCGCCGCCGGTCGCCGGTGTCAGTCAGCCGCCGGCGGATCGGCGCGCAGTTGGGCGGTGAACGCGGCCAGCTCCAGCTCGAACAGTGCCTCGGCCTCGGTGACCGCCCAGGCGAGCTGGCCGAAGACCTCCATGGCGACCAGCCCGTAGAGCCGGGTCCAGCCGGAGAGCAGGGCGTACGCGACCTCGATCGGCACCTCGCCGTGGCTGAGCCGTAGCGGCTCCAGCCGCCCGCCCAGGCGCTCCTGGAGCAGCTCGGCGGGCGGGGTGGGGAAGGGTGCGCGGTGCCAGAGCTCGAAGATCGGCTGCACGAAGACCGCGCCGAAGCGGGCGCCCGGGTGGTCTGGGTCGGCGCAGTCGTCGACGAAGACGTCCAGCCCGGGGGCCCGAGCGCCGAACATCAGCCCGAACTCGGTGGGGTGGGCCACCGACCAGGAGCGGAACGCGCGGCCCATGGCCAGCAACTGGTCGACCGGCTCGGCCCCGGCGTCGTCCCGGGCCGCCTCCAGCCGCAGCCGCAGCTCGTCGTAGAGGTCGCCGGCGAGCGCCGCGACCAGCGCCTCCAGGCTGGGGAAGTAGCGGTAGATGGCCGGCGCCGTCATGCCCATGTCCCGGGCGATGGCCCGCAACGAGACCGCCTCCACCCCGCCGGTCACCAACAGGCGCCGTGCCCCGTCCTTGATCTCGGCGACGGTCGCGGTGCGCAGGCGTTCGCGTCGGGACGGTGCGGGCATACAGCTAACCCCCTTGACCAAAGCGAACCCCGTTGCCATAGTTAACGGCGTTCACTCGAATGAGCGATGGTTACAGCTTAGCCGTCGACGGAGGGGGAGGCGAATGTTCGCCTGGTGGGGAAGAGCGGTGGTGCGGCTGCGTTGGGCGGTGCTGGCCGCCGCCCTGGTGGTGGTCGTGCTGGGCTCGACCTGGGGGGCCGGGGTCTTCGGGCAGTTGACCGGGGGTGGATACGACGACCCGGCGAGCGAGTCCAGCCGCGCCGCCGAGCGGATCACCGCCGAGCTGGGGCCGCAGGGCGCGGACCTGGTCGTGCTCTGGACCAGCGACGGGGCGACCGTCGACCAGCCGGCTTTCCGTGACCCGGTCACGGCCACCGTCACCGGCCTGCGGCAGCGCCCCGAGGTCACCAGTGTCGTCACCTGGTACGACACCCAGGCCCCCGCGCTGCTGTCGACCGACCGGCGCGCCACCTACGCGCTGGTCCAGCTCCGGGCCGCCGACGAGGACGCCAAGACCGCCGCGTACGAGGACCTGCGGCCAGCCCTGGCGACGCCCGGCGTACGGACCGAGGTCGGCGGCACGGTGGCGTTCCTGCACGAGTCGAACCGTCAGACCACTGAGGACATCACCCGGGCGGAGATCCTCTCCATGCCGGTGCTGCTGGTGCTGCTCGTGCTGATCTTCGGCGGGCTGGTGGCCGCGTCCACCCCGCTGCTGATCGGCGGGCTGGCCATCCTCGGCGCGTTCGTCGCCGTCCGGCTGGTCAACCTGGTCACCGACGTGTCGATCTTCGCCATCAACGTCATCACCCTGATCGGCCTGGGCATGGCGGTCGACTACGCCCTCTTCGTGGTCAGCCGGTTCCGCGAGGAGTTGGCCGCCGGCCACGACACGCCCGCCGCGATCCGCCGCACCATGACCACCGCCGGTCGTACGGTGCTGGTCTCCGGCCTCACCGTCGCGCTCGCCATGGCCAGCCTGCTGATCTTCCCGCAGGCGTTCCTGCGCTCGATGGGGCTCGGCGGGATGGCCGCCGTGCTGGTCGCCATGCTGGCGGCGCTGACCGTGCTGCCGGCCCTGATCGCGGTGCTCGGCCACCGGATCAACGCGCTGCGCGTACCGCTGCCGTGGCGGCGCCGGGCGCGGGTCGGGCGGCCGGCGGCGGGGGAGACGGGCGGCGCCTGGGCCCGGATCGCGCGCAGCGTGATGCGCCGCCCGGTGCGCTACCTGGTCGGCGTGATCCTGCTGCTCCTGCTGCTCGCCGCGCCGTTCCTGCGGATCACCTTCGGCGGCTTCGACGAGCGGGTGCTGCCGGCGGACGCCACGCCCCGGGTCGTCTCCGAGCGGATCGCCGCGGAGTTCCCCGGCGGCACGGTCGCGCCGATCGACGTGCTGGTGTCCGGGGCGTCCCCGGCGCAGGCGCGGCCCTTCGCCGACCGGGTGGCCGCCGTGCCGGGCGTGACCGGGGTGCAGGTGGCGGCCAGCCGGGGCACGTCGACGCTGCTGACGGTGACCTACCCCGGCGAGCCGACCGGCGACGTCGCCCAGGACGTGGTCCGGGCGCTGCGCGACCTGCCCGCCCCGGCCGGCGCGGAGGTGCTCGTCGGCGGCCGGCCCGGCGCCGACCGGGACCTGCTGGACAGCCTCGGCGACCGGCTGCCCTGGATGGCCCTGCTGATGGCCGCCGCGACCCTGGTCCTGCTCTTCCTCGCCTTCGGCTCGGTGGTGCTGCCGGTGAAGGCGGTTCTGATGAACCTGGTGTCGATCGGCGCCTCGTTCGGCGTGGTGGTCTGGATCTTCCAGGACGGGCACTTCGCCGACCTGCTCGGCTTCACCCCGACCGGGTTCATCGAGCCCAGCAACCCGATCCTCATGCTCGCCGTGCTCTTCGGGCTGGCGACCGACTACGAGGTGTTCCTGCTCTCCCGGGTGCGCGAGGAGTGGGACCGCAGCGGGGACAACGCCGCCTCGGTGGCCGCCGGGCTCCAGCACACCGGCCGGATCATCACCGCCGCCGCGCTGCTGCTGATCATCGTGGTGGCCGGCTTCGCCAGCGGCGCGATGGCGTACATCAAGCTCATCGGGATCGGCATGATCGTGGCGATCGTGGTGGACGCGACGCTGGTCCGGGCCCTGCTGGTGCCGGCCACCATGCGGCTGCTGGGCCGCTGGAACTGGTGGGCCCCCGGCCCGCTCGGCCGGGTCTACCGCCGCTACGGCATCCGCGAGGCGGCAGACCCGGAGCCGGCGCCCCGGGAGCCCGCCCTCACCCGCTGACCGGCCGTCGCCGGCATCCACCAGGGGGTCCGCGTCGGACGCGGACCCCCTGGTCGCTCATCCGGCGGTCGGGCGAACAGCTCCTGATCGCTCATTCGGCGGTTGGGTCAAACCTCCCGGTCGCTCATCCGGCGGGTCGGGCGCGGGCCGCCCGCCAGCGGGAGAGGGCGAGCGTGGCGGAGTAGCCCGCGAGCACGATCACGTGGAAGACATAGAGCCAGAGCAGGACGGCCACCCCCGCCCCGATCTCGTCGAAGCCCCCGAACGGCACGCCCAGGTCGATCGGGAGCGAGGCGAAGAGCACGAAGCCGTGCAGGAACCCGGACAGGTTCGCCGCGGTGAACGAGCCGACGCCCAGCGCGGAGAGCCAGTCCGGCGACGCCGGGCCGACCACCCGGAACACCCAGAGCAGCACCGGGGTGAGCACCAGCCAGACCGCCAGGAACGACAGCACCACGCCCAGCGCGCCGGCCAACCCGCCCTGGCGGACCAGCCGGGTCGTCGTCGGCAGCGCGACCAGGATCGACAGCAGCAGGGCCGGGGCCGGGGCGAGCAGGGGAAGCAGCAGCAGCCGCCCGCGCCAGCCCACCAGGGACTCGTCGCCGCGCCCGCCGGCCACCGAGACGAAGGCCCGGCGCAGCCCCTCGCCGTACAGGGACGCCGGCAGCAGCGACGCCAACGCCGGCAGCGTGGTCAACCCCACCCCGGCCTCGACCAGCGCGGCCACCGCGTGGGGCGCGCCGATCGCGTCCGGCAGCGTCGCCACGGCGTGCGACGTGAGCCGGCGGACCCGGTCGGCCCCCGCCACCAGCGAGGTCAGCCAGATCGCCAGCAGCGCCACCGGCACCACGGCGATCGCCCCGTAGAAGGTGATGGCAGCGGCGTGCAGCGACAGGTCCCGGCCGCGCAGCGGGCGGAACGCGGCACGGGTGATCCGCCTCGCCCGCTGCCAGCCCCCACCCATCGCGCTCTCGTTCCCCGCCGCGCCCCGCGCCACTCAATAGGATTACCCGCCATGACCGTGCTCACCACCGAGCGCCTGTTCGTGCGGGAGTGGACCACCGACCCGGCCGACCTGGCCCGGATCTTCGACCTCTACTCCCGGGCGGAGGTGACCCGCTGGCTGAACGCCCCCGGCCTGCCGCTGACCGGGAACTCGCCGCCGGCACCCGGGAGGTCTACGCGGTCGTGGCGCCCGGCAACGAGGCGTCGATGGCGGTGGCCCGCCGGCTCGGCATGACCCACGTCGGCCGCCGCACCGACTGGTACGGCGGCGAGGAGGTGGAGACCTTCGTGCGCCGCGCCGACGACGCCTGACGGCCCGCCGTATCCTCTCTCGGCGTGATGATCACTTTCGAGACGCAGCCGGACCGCCGCCGTCTCGTCGCCGGCCTGCGCCGGGCCTACCGCCGGACGCTGCTGCTGTTCCGGGTCTGCCCGTTCGTGACCCTGCTGCCGGCGCTGGCGGGGCTGGTCTTCGGGGACCTGCTCATGGCGGGCGGCTGGGCGCTGGTCGCGGCCGTGCTGGCGCTCGCCGGACCGCTGACGCTGCGGTCCCTGGTCCGCGCCAACTGGAAGATGTACGGCATCCCGATCACCTGGACCTTCACCGACGAGGGCGCCCGCAGCGTCAACGCCGTCAGCGACGGCACGCTGAGTTGGGCGGCGATCGAGCGGGTCGAGGCCATCCCCGGTCAGTTGCTGTTCTGGATCGGCCGGAGCCAGGTGTTCCCGGTGCCGGTCGACGGGCTGGCCGCGGCGGACCGGGAGCGGCTGCTCGCCTTCCTGCGCGGGCGAGGGCTGCTCACCGGCAACCCGGCGGCGCTGACCGGGCCCGTCGGTCAGAGGTGAGCGAGGCGACCGGCGAGATGCGGCGGGCTGGGAACGAACGGCCGCGTGCCCCAGCCCCGGAACTGTCATGTCGCCTCTTCCCGCCCGGCGTCGGACCGGGTGTGCGATGGCGTGCGGCGGGGGCTGCGGCGGCTAGGGTGGTCTGAGCAGAATGTCCCGCTGAGGGGGTGAGCCCGGATGGCCCAGGCAGCCTTCGCGCCCGAGCCGGCGCCGCAGTCCACCGAGCCGTCGTTCGACGTGTTGCGGTGGCGTGACGAGCCGTGGACCGCCCAGCTCGCCCTCGACCTGTTGCCGGAGACCAACGGCCCCAAGGTTGAGGTCCTGAGCGGAAGCGTGATCGTGACCCCGCACGCCGGAATCGACCACCAGTCGGTCGAACGTGAGCTGCCCTACCGTCTGCACCGTGCCGCCCGCAGGGCGGGCCTGTGGGTCTATCCCGAGATCAACGTGGTCTCGGGCGAGGACCTCTTCATCCCCGACATCGCCGTACTCCGGTCCTCTGGCGGCGGCCGGCCGGCCGTCGACATCGGTCAGGCCGTCCTGCTTGGCGAGATCGTGTCACCTGGCAACCGGCGCAAGGACGTAATCGACCGGCCGCGCGAGTACGCCGCCGTCGGTGTTCCCTTCTTCCTCCGGGTCGACCTGCGCAACCGGGTGCCGACCATCGCCCTGTTCGAGTTGGTCGAGGGGGAGTACCAGCCGGTGAGCGCGGCGGCGGCCGGCAGCACCTTCACCATGACCGAGCCCTTCGTGTTCGCCGTCGATCCGGCCGATCTCCTCGACGAGGAGGCACCCGAGGAAGGCGAAACGCCGCCGGAGGAGCAGGCCGACGCGGAGGGCTGAGGCTCCCAGCGGAGGCACAGGGATGGTGGGGAAGAATGGCCCGGTGACCTCCCCACGCGATCTTGTTCTGCTCGGCTCCACCGGCTCGATCGGCACACAGGCCGTCGAAATCGTGCGGCGCAACCCGGACCGGTTCCGGGTGGTCGCGCTCGGCGCCGGCGGCGGCAACGTCGAGCTGCTCGCCGCCCAGGCCCTCGAACTCGGCGTCGAGGCGGTGGGTGTGGCGAAGGCGTCCGCCGCGCAGGACCTCCAGCTCGCCTTCTACGCCGAGGCGAGCCGGCGCGGCTGGGCCACCGGCGACTTCAGGCTGCCCAAGATCGTGGCCGGCCCGGACGCGATGACCGAGCTGGCGCAGTGGCCCTGCGACGTCGTGCTCAACGGCGTCGTCGGCTCGCTCGGGCTCGCGCCGACCCTGGCCGCGCTGCGCGCCGGGCGTACGCTCGCGCTGGCCAACAAGGAGTCCCTCGTCGCCGGCGGTTCCCTCGTCAAGGCCGCGGTGACCCGGCCGGAGCAGATCGTCCCCGTCGACTCGGAGCACTCGGCCCTCGCCCAGTGCCTGCGCGGCGGCGCCCGGGGCGAGGTGCGCCGGCTGGTCGTCACCGCCAGCGGCGGCCCGTTCCGGGGCCGGCGGCGTGACGAGCTGACCGCGGTCACGCCCGAGCAGGCGCTGGCGCACCCGACGTGGAACATGGGGCCGGTCGTCACGATCAACTCCGCCACGATGGTCAACAAGGCGCTGGAGGTGATCGAGGCGCACGAGCTGTTCGACGTGCCGTACGCCGACATCACCGTGATGGTGCACCCGCAGTCGGTGATCCACTCGATGGTCGAGTTCGTGGACGGGTCCACCCTCGCCCAGGCCAGCCCGCCAGACATGCGGCTGCCGATCGCGCTCGGCATCGGCTGGCCGGACCGGGTGGCCGACGCCGCCGCCGCGGTCGACTGGACGACGGCGCACACCTGGGAGTTCGCGCCGCTGGACGACGAGGCGTTCCCGGCGGTCGCG
This sequence comes from Micromonospora sp. NPDC049139, assembly GCF_055586845.1. NCBI lineage: Bacteria > Bacillati > Actinomycetota > Actinomycetes > Micromonosporales > Micromonosporaceae > Micromonospora > Micromonospora sp. NPDC049139. The sequence goes on from NZ_JBVJHK010000003.1 coordinate 204,622, forward strand.
CTGGCCAAGGCCGCCGGCGAGGCCGGGCGCTGCCGGCCGGCGATCTACAACGCGGCCAACGAGGAGTGCGTGGCCGCCTTCGTGGCCGGCCGGCTGCCCTTCCTCGGCATCGTCGACACCCTTGAGCGGGTGTTGGAGGACGCTCCCGACTTCGACGAACCAGGTACCGTCGAGGACGTGCTCGCGGCGGAGTCGTGGGCCCGCGCGCACGCGCAGGAGATCATCATCGCGGGTTCGGTGGAAGGAGCTTGATGGCGTACCTGCTCGGGGTGGTGCTCTTCGCCCTCGCGATCCTCATCTCGGTGAGCCTGCACGAGGCGGGGCACATGCTCACCGCCAAGGCCTTCGGCATGAAGGTCACCCGCTACTTCGTCGGCTTCGGCCCCACGCTCTGGTCGTTCAAGCGGGGCGAGACGGAGTACGGCATCAAGGGCATCCCGCTCGGCGGCTTCTGCAAGATCGTCGGCATGACCCCGCAGGACGACGACGTCGACCCGGCGGACGAGCCGCGCGCGATGTGGCGCTATCCGGTCTGGAAGCGGACGATCGTCATGTCCGCGGGCTCCATCACCCACTTCGCCCTCGCCCTGGTCACCCTCTGGGTGATCGCGGTCACCGCCGGCCTGCCCAACCCGGACTTCCCGAGCACCGAGGCCGAGATCCGCAAGGAGCCGGCGGTCATCCAGCTGTCGGACTGCGTGGTGCCGGAGAACACCCTGCGGGCGTGCACGACCGCCGACCCCGCCAGCCCCGCCGCCCAGGCGCAGCTGCGCGACGGCGACCGGATCACCGCGATCAACGGCGCGCCGATCAACGACTACGGCCAACTGCTGACCACCCTGCGGGCCCTCAAGCCGGGCGACACGGCGCAGATCGCGTACGTCCGGGACGGCCAGCCGGGCACGGCCAGCGCGGTGCTCGCGCAGACGCAGCGCCCGCCGCTGGACGACCCGAAGGGTCAGGTCGCCGCGGTCGCCGCGCTCGGCGTCGGCCTCGTCCCCAGCACCCCGACCCGGGTGACGTACGGGCCGGTCGGCGCGTTCGGCGCGACCGCCGACTTCACCGGCGACATGGCGGTCAACACCTTCGAGGCGATGAAGCGCATCCCGCAGAAGGTCCCGGCCCTGTGGACGGCGATCACCGGCGGCGAGCGGGACATGGACACCCCGATCAGCGTGGTCGGCGCGAGCCGGCTCGGCGGCGAGGCGGTGGAGAACAACGCCTGGCTGCTGTTCTTCATGCTGTTCGTCTCGCTGAACTTCTTCATCGGCGTGTTCAACCTGCTGCCCCTGCTGCCGCTGGACGGCGGGCACATCGCCATCGCCTGGTTCGAGCGGGCCCGTTCCTGGGTCTACGCGCGGTTCGGCCGCCCCGACCCCGGCCGCGTCGACTACCTCAAGCTCATGCCCCTCACGTACGCGATGATCCTGATCGGTGGCGCGTTCACGCTGCTGACCATCACCGCGGACGTCGTCAACCCGATCACGCTCTTCTCAAGGTGAGTGCCTGAAGTGACCGCTGTCAGTCTCGGCATCCCGGCCGTACCGCCTCCGCCGCTCGCCCCGCGCCGGGCCAGCCGCCAGATCATGGTCGGCTCCGTGCCGGTCGGTGGGGGCGCGCCGGTCTCCGTGCAGTCGATGACCACCACCCTCACGTCCGACGTCAACGCCACCCTCCAGCAGATCGCCGAGCTGACCGCGTCCGGCTGCCAGATCGTCCGGGTCGCGGTGCCCAGCCAGGACGACGTGGAGGCGCTGCCGGCGATCGCGAAGAAGTCGCAGATCCCGGTCATCGCCGACATCCACTTCCAGTCGAAGTACGTCTTCGCCGCGATCGACGCGGGCTGCGCGGCGGTCCGGGTGAACCCGGGCAACATCCGGCAGTTCGACGACAAGGTCAAGGAGATCGCCAAGGCGGCCGGTGACGCGGGCGTGCCGATCCGGATCGGCGTGAACGCCGGCTCGCTGGACAAGCGGCTGCTGGCCAAGTACGGCAAGGCCACCGCCGAGGCGCTGGTCGAGTCGGCGCTGTGGGAGTGCTCGCTGTTCGAGGAGCACGGCTTCCGCGACATCAAGATCTCGGTGAAGCACAACGACCCGGTGGTGATGATCCGGGCCTACCGCCAGCTCGCCGAGAAGTGCGACTACCCGCTGCACCTGGGCGTCACCGAGGCCGGCCCGGCGTTCCAGGGCACGATCAAGTCGGCGGTGGCGTTCGGCGCGCTGCTGGCCGAGGGGATCGGCGACACGATCCGGGTCTCGCTGTCGGCCCCGCCGGTGGAGGAGATCAAGGTCGGCGCCGCGATCCTGGAGTCGCTCGGGCTGCGCGAGCGCGGCCTGGAGATCGTCTCCTGCCCGTCCTGCGGCCGGGCCCAGGTCGACGTCTACAAGCTCGCGGAGGAGGTCACCGCCGGCCTGGAGGGGCTGCCGGTGCCGCTGCGGGTCGCCGTGATGGGTTGCGTCGTGAACGGCCCGGGCGAGGCCCGCGAGGCCGACCTGGGCGTGGCCTCCGGCAACGGCAAGGGCCAGATCTTCGTCAAGGGCAAGGTCGTCAAGACCGTGCCCGAGGCGCAGATCGTGGAGACGCTGATCGAGGAGGCGCTGCGCATCGCCGACGAGATGGGTGCCGAGCTGCCGGAGGAGCTGCGCGGCCTGCTGCCGGGCGCCACCGTCTCCGTGCACTGACCCACCGCGCCGTCGCGCACCGGCCCCACCGCCACCCGGCGGTCGGGGCCGGTGCGCTTTTCACGGCGTACGCCGGCATCCGGTTATCAAACCGTACGTACGTCTTGCTAGGGTGTGGGCGTGCGGCTGCTTCCTGAACCGGGCCCGGCCCGGACCCTCACCCTCGGCACCCTCGTGCGGACCGTCGGACGCGGCCTGTGGCTGGTGGCCAGCGCGCTCTTCCTCACCCGCTCGGTCGGCCTCACCGCCACCGAGGTGGGCGTGGGGCTGACCGTCTCGGCCCTGGTCGGCCTGCTGGCCAGCGCGCCGACCGGCTACCTGGCCGACCGGCTCGGGCCCCGGGGCACCCAGGTCGCCGCGCTGGTCGCCGGGGGCGCGCTGACCGCCGCCCTGGTGACCGTCCAGTCGTTCGCCGCGTTCCTGGCCGTCGGTGCGGCCACCGCCCTGGCCGACGCCGCCGACCGGGGCGCCCGGGGCGCGCTCATCGCCGGTTCCGTCCCCGCCGACCAGCGGGTCCGCACCCGCGCCTACCTGCGCGCCACCACCAACGTCGGGATCTCGGTGGGCGCCGTGCTCGCCGGCTTCGCGCTCGCCGCCGACACCCGGTCGGCGTACGTGGCGCTGATCGTCACCGCCGCGACGACGTACCTGCTCGCCGCCGCCGTCTTCACCCGGCTGCCGGCCATCGCTCCCGCGCCCGCCCCCACGCAGGGCCCCCGGCTGGTCGCGCTGCGGGACCGCCCCTTCCTGGCGTTCACCGTGCTCGACGGCCTGATGTCGATGCACTTCGGGCTGCTCAACATCGCCCTGCCGCTGTGGATCGTCGGGCACACCCGGGCGCCGGCCTGGGTGATCTCCGGGCTGATGCTGGTCAACACCCTGGTGGTGGTGCTCTTCCAGGTCCGCGCCGCGCGGGGCACCGAGAGCCTCGCCGGGGCGGCCCGGGCGTCGCGGCGCGCCGGGCTCGCCATCGCCGCCGCCTGCGTCCTCTTCGCCGCCAGCGGCGGGCTGCCGACGGTCGCCGCCGTCGCGCTGCTGGTCGCCGGCGCGCTCGCGCACGTCGTCGGGGAGCTGTGGCACTCCGCCGCCGGCTGGGGGATCTCCTTCGGGCTTGCGCCCGAGCACGCCCACGGGCAGTACCAGGGGGCGTACAGCATGGGTTTCGAGCTGGGCCGGATGATCGCGCCGGTGGTGGTGACCACGTTGGCCGTCGGGTGGGGCGTGCCCGGCTGGTTGTTGCTCGGTGGGCTGTTCCTGCTGCTCGGTGCCCTGGTGCCCGGAGTGGTCGGCTGGGCCGCCCGCAACCGGGGCGCAGCGCCCGCGCCGCGACCGGTCCCGGTGCCGTAGTCCTCTCGCCACTCGACCGGCGCGGCGGGGGGCGGATCTGGCAGGCTGGTATCCGTGCTGACGGTGCCGGTACGGCAACTCGGGGAGTCGGAGCGCCGCGCTGTCGAGCGGCTGCTCGACCTCGACCCGTTCGCGGGCGCGCAGGTCGCGGAGCGGGTCGCCGCGCGCGGCCTGGCCTGGTGGCGCGCCGAGGGTCGGGTGCTGGGCTACGGCACCCGCCGCCACCTGGAGTCCGTCTGCTGGCTGGGCGGCAACCTCACCCCCGTCCTCGCCACCGAGCCGGCCGTCGCCGCCTACGCCGACCTCCTCGCCGGCGAGGAGCGGCTCTGCTCGTCGATCGTGGGCCGGGCCGACGCCGTGCTCGGCCTCTGGGACCGGCTCGCCGACGTCTGGGGGCCGGCCCGGGACGTACGCCCCAACCAGCCGCTGCTGGCCACCGACGCGCTGCCGGCGCTGCGGGCGGACCCGGAGGTGCGGCTGGTGCGCGGCGGGGAGATCGACCGGCTCTTCCCGGCGGCGGTGGCCATGTACACCGAGGAGGTGGGCGTCTCGCCGCTCGCCGACGACGGCGGGCGCGGCTACCGGCGGCGGGTCACCGAACTGGTCCGGGCCGGGCGGGCGTACGCGCGGTTCGTCGACGGTCAGGTGGTGTTCAAGGCCGAGCTGGCGGTGGTGACCCGCCGGACCGCCCAGGTGCAGGGGGTCTGGGTGGCCCCCGAGTGGCGGGGGAGGGGCATCGCGACGGCGGCGATGGCGGCCGTGGTGCGCGACGCGCTGCTGCGGGTCGCCCCGACCGTGAGCCTCTACGTCAACGACTTCAACCTGCCGGCCCGCCGGGTCTACGAGCGCTGCGGCTTCCGCCCGGTCGGCACGCTCGCCACCGTGCTCTTCTGAACCTTCCCGGGCATGGCCCGGATCACCCCCGGCGGGAGTGCCGAACCGGACGACCGGGGCTAGGCTGGGCATGTTTTTGCACTGACCAGTCAGTTCAAGAAGGTGGGCCGGGTCGGATGGTGGTCGTCGAAGCGCGCGGGCTGGGATTGCGTACCCGGCGGGGGTGGGTGTTCCGGGACGTCGACCTGACCGCCGCCGCGGGTGAACTGCACGCGGTGACCGGCCCGCCCGGCAGCGGACGCACCTCGCTGCTGCTCGCCCTGGCGGGCCGCTTCCCGACCAGCGAGGGACGGCTGACCCGGCACGGCCCCGCCGCGCTGGGGCAGGTCGCCGGCGTGCACGAGCCCGACCCCGCGCTGACCGTCGCCGAGCATGTCCGGGAGCGGCTGCTGCTGCTCGGGCCGGTGCCCCGCCGCCGGCGGCAGTTGGTGCCGGTCGCCGCGCTGCGGGCCCGCCGGGCGTACCGGCGGGACGCCTTCGCCGCCGTGATCGCCGGGGCCGGGCTCACCGGGGAGGCGCCCTTCGACCCGGACACCCGGGGGCGCGACCTCACCCCGCTGCAACGGCAGGTGCTCGGCCTGGTCCTGGCCACCCTGGGCGCGCCCCGGCTGATCGTCGCCGACGACGTGGACGCCGGTTGCGACGCCCCGGAACGCGCCCGGCTCTGGGCGACGCTCACCCGCCTGGCCGACCAGGGCTACGCGGTGGTCGCCAGCGCCCGCGCGGTCGAGGCGGACAGCCCCGCGATCGTGCACCGCCTCGGTGACCCCCCGGCCGCGCCGTCACCCCCCGACGAGGCGGCGGCCGGACCGCCCGAGGCCAGCGCCCGGCTGACCGAGGCGGCGGCCGGACCGCCCGAGGCCAGCGCCCGGCTGACCGAGGCGGCGGCCGGATCGTCCGAGGCGGCGGCCCGGCCGCCCGCCGCCGCTGGTCCGGGCGACGAGACCGATCCGACCGAGACCGTCGAGGTGGCCCGATGAGCGTCTTCCGACTCGCCCGGTTCGAGCTGCGCCGGCTGACCCGGGGCCGGCTGCCCCGCGCCGCGCTCGCCGTGCTCACCGTCGTCCCGCTGCTCTACGGGGCGCTCTACCTCTACGCCTTCTGGGACCCGTACGCCAAGCTGGACCGCATCCCGGTGGCGCTGGTCAACGCCGACCGCCCCGCCACCGCGAGTGACGGCACGGTCGTGCACGCGGGGCAGGACCTCGCCGACGAGCTGCTCGACCGGCGGGTCTTCGGCTGGCACGTCACCGACGCCGGGGACGCCGCCGCCGGCCTGCGCAGCGGCCGCTACCACCTGGTCTTCGCGATCCCGGAGGACTTCTCCGCCAGCCTGGCGGACAGCCCGGAGCCCGACCGGCCCGCCCGGCGGGGCGAGCTGCGGGTGGTCAACGACGACGCCACCAACTACCTCTCCGGGCTGCTGGCCCGCACGGCGTTCAGCGAGATCCGGGCCGCCGCCGCGCAGAGCGCCGCCGGGAACTACTTCGAGAAGATGCTCGTGGGCTTCACCGACGCCAAGGCCGAGACCAGCCGGGCGGCCGACGGAGCCGCGAAGCTCGCCGACGGGCTCGACTCCTCCACCACCGGCGCGGGCAGGGTAGCCGACGGGCTGGGCACGTCGCAGGACGGCGCGGGCCAGCTCGCGGACGGGCTGGACGCGTCCGCGACCGGGGCGGGCAGCCTCTCGGCGGGGCTCGACAAGACCGCGAAGGGCGCCGACGAACTCGCCACCGGGCTCGGCGAACTGCGTACCGGGGCGGTGCAGCTCGCCGACGGCACCGCCCGCGCCGCGACGCAGACCCGCGCGGTGGCGGACAGGGTCAACGGCGCGGCCGGCCGGATCGAGCCGGTGCTGAGGGACAACGCGAAGCGGATCGAGGAGTCGGCCACGGCGATCGCCGAGGGGGCGCAGGCGCTCGCCGACGGGCTGGACGCCCTGCCCCGGCGGGCACAGGAGGCGGTCAGCCAGGCCGAGCAGGTCCGCGACCGGCTCGACGCGCTGGTCGCCGCGCACCCCGAACTCACCGACGATCCCAGCGTGGTGGCCGCCCGTACGGCCGCGAAGGCCACCGTCGAGGCGGCCCGCACCGTGGCCGGCACGCTGGACGACGCCGACCTGACCACCCTGGAGAACCGGATGACCAGGGTCGCCGCCACCGCCCGGGAGATCGCCGCCGGGGCGCCCCACCTGGCCGACGACGTCGTCGCCGCCCAGGCCAAGGTCAACGAGCTGGCCGCCGGGCTGGGCACCCTCGCCGAGGGCAGCGCCAAGCTGCGCGACGGCCTCGGCACGGCGGCCACCGGCGCCGGCGAGCTGCGCGGCGGGCTGTTCCGGCTGGCCACCGGCGCCCGGGAACTCGACGGCGGCCTGCACCGGCTCAGCACCGGCGGCGAGCGGCTCGCCGACGGCCTCACCCGGCTGGAGAGCGGCGCGGGCGACCTCGCGGCCGGCCTGACCCGGCTGGGCGGCGGCGCCGGCGACCTGGCCGACGGCCTCGCCGAGGGGGAGGAGAAGATCCCCGGGTACGCCGACGCGGAGGCCCGCGCCGCCGTCCTCGGCGACCCGGTCTCGCTGGACCGCACCGCCCGCAACGCCGCCGGCGCGTACGGCGTGGGCTTCGCCCCGTACTTCCTCGGGCTGGCCCTCTGGGTCGGCGCGATGATCACGTACATGCTGCTGCGGCCGGTCAACCGGCGGCACGTGATGTCCGGCGCGCCCGCCTGGCGGGTGGCGCTGGCGGGCTGGCTGCCCGCCGCGGCGATCGGGCTGGCCCAGGCCGGGGTGCTCTTCGCGGTGGTGACCCTCGCGCTCGACCTCGACCCGGCGCGCCCGGCGGCCACCCTCGGCCTGCTCGCGCTGGCCGCGCTCGCCTTCACCGCGATCGTGCAGTGGCTCGGCGCGCTGCTCGGGCCCGCCGGCCGGCTCGCCGCGCTGGCCCTGCTGATGCTCCAGCTCACCTCGTCCGGCGGCACCTATCCGGTGCAGACCTCACCGGGCTTCTTCCAGGCGATCCACCCCTGGCTGCCGATGACCTACGTGGTCACGGCCCTGCGGCACACCGTCAACGGCGGGTCGGCCGGGCCCGTCGGCACGGGGGCGCTGGTGCTGGCCGGCTTCGGCGCGGCGGCGCTCGCGCTCACCGTGGTCACCGCCCGCCGGGCGCGCCGCCTGACCCCGGCCACCCTGCACCCCGAGCTGTCCATGTGAGGATGCTGACGGGCCGGAGGTGCGGACGGGGAGGGCCAGTGACGGACGGACGGTCGCGGCGGCGGGAGGACACCCGCCAGCGCCTCTTCGAGGCGGCCGTGGAGCTCATCGCCGAACAGGGCTTCTCGGCGACCACCGTGGACGACATCGCGGCCCGCGCCGGGGTGGCCAAGGGCACCGTCTACTACAACTTCGAGTCCAAGACGGTGCTCTTCGAGGAGCTGCTCCGGCACGGGATCGGCCTGCTCACCGCCGAGTTCCGGGCCGCCGTGGCCGGGCTGCCGCCGCGCGAGGCGCTGGCGGCGCTGGTGCGCGCCGAGCTGGAGTACATCCGGCGGTACCGGGCCTTCGCGCAGCTCCTGCTCTCCGAGATGTGGCGGACGAACCGGGAGTGGCAGCAGACGCTGCGGCTGCTGCGCGGCGAGGCGATCGAGGTGATCGCCGAGACGGTCCGGGCCGGGGTGGCCGCCGGCGACCTGCCCGCGGACCTGGACGTGCGGACCGCCTCGTCCGCGCTGTTCGGCGTCGGGCTGGTGGTGGCGGTGGACTGGCTGGTGTTCCAGCCGGACCGGCCGATCGAGGACGTCGAGGAGGCGCTGCTCGGCATCGTCCGCCGGGTCGCCCGGACCTGACCCGGCCGCCCCGCCACGGGCCGTAAATGCGTTGAACCGGACACCCCCACCGAGCAGGCTGGACGTCTCCCCACCGCCTTCCCGAAGGGACTCCGATGCGTCTGCTCCGGGACCTGTGGGTCACCTCGCCCCGCCGCATGGCGGTCGTGACCTGCCTGATCGTGTTCGGCGCCGGCGGTCAGGCCGCCGCCGCCGCGCTGGCCGGTCCCGTCCTGGTGCACCGCGCCGCCGGGTTCTTCGCGCTGCTGGCGGTGGCGCTGGTCGCCGCTGTGCTCACCGACCTCGTGGTCAGCCTGCTGATGGCCGGGCTGACCGCCGACTGGTCCGCCGACGTGCGCCGCCGGCTGTGCCGGGTGGCGTTCGGGCAGGACCTGCCGACCCTGGAGACCACTCCGGTCGGCGAGCTGCTCGACCGCATCGACGGCGACGTCTACCAGGTCGCCGCCGCGGTGCGCAACCAGGGCGTACGGATCGCGCAGGCGCTGACGACGGGCCTGCTCTCGACGGTCGTCGCCCTGGCGGTCTGGTGGCCGGCCGGCGTCGGGATGCTGCTGCTCACGGTGCTGCTCGCGGTCGGTTTGCGCCGGCCCACCGCGCGGATCGCCCCGGCCCGGATGGCCGAGGAGGAGGCGTGGTCCGACCTCGCCGCCGTGATGGAGGAGGCCGTCCACGGCCAGGACGACGTGCGGACCAGCCTGGCCCGGCCGTACGTGCTGCGCCTCTACGCCCGGCGGGCGGCCGAGGTGCTCGACCGGGGCGTCCGCGTGTGGCGGATGTCGGCCCGGGTCACCACGGTGGCCGCCGGCGCCACCCTGGCCGGGATCGCCGCCGTGGTGCTCGGCGGTGCGTGGGCGCTGGCCACCGGCCGGGTCGACGGCGCCCGGCTCACCGCCGTCTGGCTGCTCGCGATCGGGTTCGGCATGACCGTCGAGCACGTCAGCCGGATGGTCCCCGAGCTCCAGTACGCCCTCGGCGCGTGGGGCCGGGTGCAACTGCTGTCGAACTCCCCGCAGGAGCCCGTGGGCGGGGCCGCCCCGACCGAGGGCGACCTGCTGGTCCGCGGCCTCACCTTCCGCTACCCGAGTGCCGAGCCGGACGGCGGGCGCGGCCCCGCGCTGCGCGACGTCCACCTCACCTTCGCCCGTGGCCGCTCGTACGCCCTGGTCGGCCGGACCGGCTCCGGCAAGTCCACCCTGGCGAAGGTGCTCACCCGGGCCGTCGACGTGCCACCGGGGACGGTCTTCCTGGCCGGCCGCGACGTGCGCGACCTCGACGTCGAGCAACTGCGTCGGTGGATCGCCGTGGTGCCCCAGCGCACGGAGATCCTCGCCGGCACCCTTGCCGAGAACGTCGCGCTGTTCGAGCCGGAACTGCGCGACGCCGCCGCCCGGGCGCTGCACGAGTTGGGCCTGGCGGGCTGGATCGCCGAGCTGCCCGACGGCCTGGAGACCCGGCTCGGCGAGGGTGGGCACGTGCTCTCGGCCGGGCAGGAGCAACTGGTCGCCTTCGCCCGGATCCTGGTGCGCGACCCGCACGTGGTGATCCTCGACGAGGCCACCGCCCGTCTCGACCCGGTCACCGAGGCGCGGGTGCAGCAGGCCACCGAGCGGCTGCTGCGCGACCGGATCGGCATCGTCATCGCGCACCGCCTCTCGTCCGTACGCCGCTGCGACGAGGTGGTGGTGATGGCCGACGGGGCGGTGGTCGAGGCGGGCCCGCTGCGGGAGTCGGCCCGCTTCGCCGACCTGCTCGCCAGCAGCCACGCCACCGCGTACGCGCACGCGGGGTCGGGGGCCCGGTCCGGCGGGGTGGACCTGCTGACCGCCCCGCCGGACCCGTGGCCGCCCACCGGCCCCGACCCGGTGGAGCCGGAGGCCGGGCGGCCGGCCGCGCCCGACGGCGACCCGACGCCGGCGGCGGAGCCCGAGGCGACGGCCCCGGCGTCGCCCCGGGGGCTGCGTGGCCTGCGCGGGCTGCGGGAGGTCCTGCGGCTGTGCGTCAACGACGCCCGGTACGGGTTGGCCTCGCTCGCGATGTTCGTGCTGCTGGTGGTCCTCGGGATGGACGGGCCGGTGCTGCCCTGGCTCTGGGCCGACCTGGTCGACGGCGTCGGGGACCCCTGGCTGCCGGCGGTGGGGATCGTCGCCGCCCTGCTGGTCACCCTGCCGGTGCACTGGTTCACCGGCTACCGGTTCCCGCAGTGGTGGGTCCGGCAGATGCTGCGGATCAGCCTGCGGCTGGTGCACGGGCAGACCGGGCCGCGCCGGGTCAGCGGGCACACCCCGGCGGAGGTGGTGGCCCAGGGCGGCGACACCGAGCGGGTGGTGCAGCTCGCCGACAACGTGAGCGACCAGGGGATCTCGCTCGTGCTGCTGGCGGCGATGACGGCCGTGACCGGCAGCGTCGTGCCGGGGCTGTTCTTCGCCGGGACGATGGTGGTCTCCGGGCTGGCCGCGACGCTGTTCGGGCCGCGGCTGGAGCGCTCCGCCCGGGCCACCGTCGCCGCGCGGGCCGCGTTCGCCACCGCCCTGGTCTCCTCGCTGTCGGCCGCCCGTACGGTGAAACTCGCCGGGGCCACCCGGCCGGTGCTGGCCCACCTGGCCGACCTCGACGTGGTCCGTAGCGACCGGCAACGCCGCGAGATCGCGGTGCAGGTGTGGTCGCGGTCGACCCCGTCGCTGGTCAGCGGCCTGCTGCCGATCGGCGCGTGGGCGCTGTTCCTGGCCGGCGAGCTGTCGGCCGGCGCCACCCTGGTCGCGGTCGCCACCCTGGCGGCGGCCCGCTGGTTCGCCTGGACGACGGCGTCGCTGATCTCGCAGATCCCCTCCGCACGGGTGTGGACGCGGCGGACGGTGGCGATGACCGGGGTGGCGGCGTACTCGGCGGCGGTGCCGGACGTGGACCTCGGCGCGGGCACCGCCCCGGCGCCGGACGTGCCGCCCCGGCGCCCGCTGCGCCGGCTGGAGCTGACGGGCTTCGGGGTCCGGCACACCGACGGGACGGTGGCCGTCCGCGACGTCGACCTGACGGTGGAACGCGGCCAGTTGGTGCTGGTCGTCGGGCCGGTCGGCGCGGGCAAGTCGTCGCTGCTGCGGGCGCTCGCCGGCATCGCGCCGCACACCGGCCTGCTGACCTGGAACGGCGAGCCGGTCACCGAGCCGGAGCTGTTCCTGCGCCCCAACCAGGTGGGCTACGTCGGCCAGCTGCCCCGGGTGCTCTCCGGCACGGTGGCCGACAACATCACGCTCGGCCACCAGGTGGACGCCGCCGCGGCGGTGTCGACCGCCCAGCTCGACCACGACCTGGCGGCGGCCGGGGGCGGGCTCGGGCTGCTGATCGGGCACAAGGGCACCCGGCTCTCCGGCGGGCAGCTGCAGCGCCTCGCGCTGGCCCGGGCGCTCGCGCCGCGTACCGAGCTGCTGGTCGCCGACGACGTGTCCTCGGCGCTGGACGTCACCACGGAGCTGGCGCTCTGGCAGGCCCTGCGCGAGCACGGGGTGACCGTGGTGGGCTCGACCTCGAAGCGGGCCGCCCTGGTGCGGGCCGACCACGTCGTGGTCCTGCTGTCCGGCTCGGTCGCCGCCCAGGGCCCCTGGCGCGACCTGGAACCGCACTGGTCCCACCTGGCCGGCTGACCCGCTCTCCCCGGCCCCACCGCGAGGGGGCCGGGGAGGGGGTGGGGTCAGCGGGCGCGGGTGTACTGGGCGGGCCAGGTGGGGGTGGCGCCGAGCTTGGCGGCGGCGCGGTGCGGCCAGTACGGGTCGCGCAGGAGTTCCCGCCCGAGCAGGACCAGGTCGGCGTCGCCGGCGGCGACGATCTCCTCGGCCTGCTCCGGCTCGACGATCAGGCCGACCGCGCCGGTGGCCACGCCCGCCTCGCGGCGTACCCGGGCGGACAGCGGCACCTGGTAGCCCGGGCCGACGGGGATCGTGGCGGTGCTGGACGCGCCGCCCGAGGAGCAGTCGACGAGGTCGACCCCGGCACCGGCCAGCTCGCCGGCGAGCACCACGCTGTCCTCGACCGTCCAGCCATCGGGCTCCCAGTCCGTGGCGGAGATCCGGGTCAGCACGGGCACGTCCTCGCCGACCGCCGCGCGGACCGCCCGGGCCACCTCCAGGGTCAGCCGCATCCGGCCGGCCCGGTCCCCGCCCCAGCCGTCCTGCCGGTGGTTGGTCAGGGGCGAGAGGAACTCGTGCAGCAGGTAGCCGTGCGCGGCGTGGATCTCCACGGCGGCGAACCCGGCGTCGACGGCCCGCCCGGCCGCCGCCGCGAACGCCTCGACCACGCCGGCGATCCCGGCCTCGTCCAGGGCGGTCGGGACCCGGTAGTCGGGCACGAACGGCGTCGACCCGGGGCCGACCGGCGTCCACCCGCCCTCCGCGTCGGGCACCCCGCCCCGGCGCGGCGCCCACGGCCGGTACGTCGACGCCTTGAACCCGGCGTGCGCGAGCTGCACCGCCGGCACGGCGCCGTGCGCCGCGACGAACGCGGTCACCGGCCGCCAGGCGTCGACGTGCGCCCCGGACCAGAGCCCGGTGTCCTGGGGGCTGATCCGACCCTCCGGCACCACCGCGGTGGCCTCGGTCAGCACCAGGCCGACGCCGCCGACCGCCCGGCCGCCGAGGTGCACCAGGTGCCAGTCGGTGGGCAGGCCGTCCGGGCCGGCGGTGTACTGGCACATCGGCGCCAGGGCGATCCGGTTGGGCAGGGTCACCGCGCGCAGGGCCAGCGGCGTGAACAGGACACTCATGTCGTCATCCTCTCTACCGGCCGAGGAGGACCTCCCCACGGAGGTCCTCCTCGGCGTCGACGCGCCCGTCGGTGGTGGGCGTCGCCCGGACGTCCCGCCGGGGTCGTGGCGGGGCTGGCCCGCCGGGGTCGTGGCGGGCGTGGTCCGCCGGGGAGGTGCCGCAGCGGCGTCCCGCAGCGGCGGGCGGGAGGAGTCCTCAGGCCGGGACGGGGCTGAGGTCCTCCGGCCGGCGGGACCGGGCGTCGGCCTCGGCGTCCGCCGGGTCGAGCGGCGAGCGCCGGCCGGCCGAGTCGTACGCGGTCCGGTCCAGCGTGCCCTCGCGGGCCGCGACGATGGTCGGCACCAGCGCCTGACCGGCCACGTTGGTGGCGGTGCGGATCATGTCGAGGATCGGGTCGATCGCCAGCAGCAGGCCGGCGCCGGCCAGCGGCAGGCCGAGCGTGCTCAGGGTCAGCGTGAGCATCACGATCGCGCCGGTCAGGCCGGCGGTGGCAGCCGAGCCGACCACCGACACGAAGGCGATCAGCAGGTAGTCGGTGACGCCGAGGTCCACCCCGAAGACCTGGGCGACGAAGATCGCCGCGAGGGCCGGGTAGATCGCCGCGCAGCCGTCCATCTTCGTGGTCGCGCCGAACGGCACCGCGAACGAGGCGTACTCGCGGGGGACGCCGAGCCGCTCGACCGAGCGCTGGGTCACGGGCATCGTGCCCACCGAGGAACGGGAGACGAAGGCCAGCTCGATCGCGGGCCAGGCGCCGGCGAAGAAGCGCAGCGGGTTGAGCCGGCCGGCGGCCAGCAGCACCAGCGGGTAGACCACGAACAGCACGATCGCGCAGCCGACGTAGACGGCGGTGGTGAACTTCGCGAGCGGGGCCACCAGGTTCCAGCCGTACGAGGCGACGGCGTTGCCGATCAGGCCGAGCGTGCCGATCGGGGCGAGCCGGATGACCCACCAGAGCGCCTTCTGGACGATCTCCAGCAGCGCCCGGTTGAGCGCCACGAACGGCTCGGCCTTCTCGCCGACCAGCAGCGCCGCGGCGCCGATGACGAGGGCCAGGAAGACGATCTGGAGCACGTTGCCCTCGACGAACGCGCCGACCGGGTTGGTCGGCACGATGCCGGTGAGGAAGTCGGTCCAGGAGCCGGTCCTCTTCGGGGCGGCGGCGCCGGCGGTGTCCAGGGTGACGCCACGGCCGGGGTTGGTGAGTAGGCCGAGCCCGATGCCGACGGCCACGGCGACCAACGCGGTGGCGCCGAACCAGAGCAGGGTCTTCAGCGCGAGCCGGGCGGCGTTGGCCACCCCCCGCAGACTGACGACGCTGACCACGATGGCGGTGAAGACCAGCGGCGGCACGGCCAGCTTGAGGAGCTGGACGAAGAGGCCGCCGACGGTGTCGAGGGTGCTGGTGAGCCAGCTCAGGTCGTTGGCGCGGGCGAGGAAGCCGAGCGCCACGCCGAGGACGAGGCCGAGCAGGATCTGCACGGAGAAGGGGATCTTGCGCAGGGCGGAAGCCATGAGGATGTGTCCCAGGGTCTGGAGGGTCGAACGGGGCAGCGTCAGGAGAGCGGCTGCGCCGGACAGATGCCGCTGGCCTGCAGTCGGAGGTCGACATACAGGCGCACGGTGAGGTGCCAGACGTTGGTCATCGCCCGCCGAGGTTATCCCCCCGGCCGACTGACCGGAAGGATCGACTCCGGTGACGCTCCTTACAGCGAATGCTTGGAAGGGGCCCTTCCTCTACCGGAGGCGTTAACAAGGTGCCCTTCCTTACCGGCGGAGGGCGATGGTGGTGGCGGTGGCGGTGGCCCAGAGGAGCGCCACCAGGAGCAGCAGTCGCTCCAGCACCCCGACCAGGGTGCCCCGGCCCACCGCGAGCATCGCCAGGCCCACCACCCCGGCCAGCGGCAGCGCCGCCGCCGCCGCCCCGGCGGCCAGCCGGCGCAGCGACCGGTCGGCCCCGGGCGGGAAGGCGATCGCCAGCATCGCGAAGACCACCGCCGCGGTCGCGACGATGCTCGCCCCGCCGTGCACCAGGTCGGCCGCCGTGGCCCGCTCGAACGGCGGCAGCGGGCAGCCCGCGCTGCACGTCACCGCGCCCGAGACCAGGGTGCAGACGCTCCCGGCGGCGAGCAGTGCGGCCGCGAACCGCAGCCCCGCCGGCAGCGCCGCCGCGAGCAGCAGCAGCGCCGCGGCGAGGGCGAAGACCCCGATCCGGTACGCCGGGGCGTACGCGCTGTCGGTGACGCCCGCCTCGCTGACGTACCCGGTCAGGCCCGGGCCGGGACCGGCGACCACGGCGACGGTCACGGCGGTCGCGCCCGCGACGATGCAGCCGGTCGCGGCCGACGCGGCGGCGGCCCGGGACGGGGAGACGGACGGGCCCGCCCGGCGCGGCTCGGCCACGCCCGGGGCGGCGGTCGGGTCCGCCCGGCGCGGCTCAGCCACGCCCGTGCGGCGTCGTCCAGCCGGAGGTGTCGGGGCCGAGCGGGACGATGCCCGTCGGGTTGATCGCCGCGTGGGTGCCGTAGTAGTGCCGCTTGATGTGGTCGAAGTCGACCGTCTCGCCGAAGCCCGGCGTCTGGAACAGGTCCCGCGCGTACGCCCAGAGCACCGGCATCTCGGTGAGCTTCTGCCGGTTGCACTTGAAGTGCCCGTGGTACGCCACGTCGAAGCGGACCAGGGTGGTGAACAGCCGCACGTCGGCCTCGGTGATCGCGTCGCCCATCAGGTAACGCCGGCCCGCCAGCCGCTCCGACAGCGCGTCGAGCCGGGCGAACAGCGCCGTGAACGCCTCCTCGTACGCGGCCTGCGAGGTGGCGAAGCCGCAGCGGTAGACGCCGTTGTTGACGTCCCGGTGGATCTCCGCCATCAGCGCGTCCATCTCCGGGCGGAGCTCCACCGGGTAGAGGTCCGGCGTGCCCGGCTTGTGCAGGCTGCGCCACTCGGTGGAGAAGTCGAGGGTGAGCTGCGGATAGTCGTTGGTGACCACCCGCCCGGTGTGCGTGTCGACCAGGGCCGGCACGGTGACCCGCCCGGTGTAGTCGGGGTCCGTGGCCAGGTACGCCTCGGAGAGGAAGCCGATGCCGAGCACCGGGTCGAACCCGTCCGGGTCGAGGCTGAACCGCCAGCCGCGCTCGTCGCGGATCGGGTCGACCGTGCCGAGTGAGATCGCGTCCTGGAGGCCGAGCAGGTTACGGACGATCCGGGCCCGGTGCGCCCAGGGGCAGGCCCGGCACCAGATCAGTCGGTAGCGGCCCGGCTCCAGCGGCCAGCGGTCCTGGTCGTCCGGGCCGCCCCCTGCGGGAGAGGTCGAGTGGGGGGTGACCCGACCGGTGAACCGGTTGGGCTGGCGGACGAACGCGCCACCGCCGCTGGTCTCTGCGCTGAACTGGGCCCGGGCCATGCCGTCAACCTATCCGCTGGGCGCGCGGATATCCTGGCGGCCGGGCGACCCCGTGACCCGGAAAGCGCCTGCCCCCGCCCCTTCCCACCCCCCGAAGGATCGCGCTGATGACCGTGGCATACCTGGTGGCCGGTGTCCGCACCCCGATCGGCCGGTACGGCGGCGCCCTCGCCGGCGTCCGCCCCGACGACCTGGCCGCGCACGTGATCCGCGAGCTGGTCGCCCGGCACCCGTCCGTGGACTGGGCGCGGGTGGACGACGTGATCCTGGGCTGCGCCAACCAGGCCGGGGAGGACAACCGCAACGTGGCCCGGATGGCGGCGCTGCTCGGCGGGCTGCCCGAGGAGGTGCCCGGCAGCACGGTCAACCGGCTCTGCGGTTCGGGCCTCGACGCCCTGGCCACCGCCGCCCGGTCGATCGTGGCCGGCGAGGCCGACCTCGTCGTGGCCGGCGGGGTGGAGAGCATGAGCCGCGCCCCGTTCGTGATGCCGAAGGCGACGACCCCGTACTCCCGCAACGCGGAGGTGTACGACACCACCATCGGCTGGCGGCTGGTCAACCCACTGATGAAGAAGCACTGGGGCATCGACTCCATGCCGGAGACCGCGGAGAACGTCGCCGCCGAGTACGGCGTCGGCCGGGCCGAGCAGGACGAGTTCGCGTACCGGTCGCAGCAGCGGGCCGCGAAGGCGCAGGCCGACGGCCGGTTCGCCGAGGAGATCGTGCCGGTGAGCGTACCGGCGGGGCGGCGCGAGACGAAGCTCGTCGAGGTCGACGAGCACCCCCGGGAGACCTCGCTGGAGAAGCTGGCCGCGCTGCCCACCCCGTTCCGCGAGGGCGGCACGGTGACCGCCGGCAACTCCTCCGGCGTCAACGACGGCGCGGTGGCGCTGCTGGTCGCCTCCGAGGCGGCCGTGACCCGGTACAACCTGACCCCGCTGGCCCGGTTCGCCGGGGCCGCCGCGGCCGGCGTACCGCCCCGGACCATGGGCGTCGGGCCGGTGCCGGCCACCCGGAAGCTGCTCGACCGGCTCGGCGTCGGCCTCGACGCGGTCGACGTGATCGAGCTGAACGAGGCGTTCGCCGCGCAGTCCGTCGCGGTGCTGCGCGAGCTGGGCCTGCCCACCGACGCCGAGCACGTCAACCCGAACGGCGGGGCGATCGCGCTCGGGCACCCGCTCGGCGCGAGCGGCGCCCGGCTGGCCCTGACCGCGGCGCTGGAGCTGCGGCGCCGGGGCGGGCGACGGGCGCTCGCCACCATGTGCGTCGGCGTGGGGCAGGGCATCTCGCTGCTGCTGGAGTCCGCCGGCTGACCCGTCGCCGGTCGGAGAACGGCCGGCCCGTCCTGGGCCCGCCGCCCCCGCCGGCCGGAGGGGCGCGGGGCGGGCCGGTCGGCGCCCGGGTGTCCGGTCGGTGACGGACACCGGACGGGCCGACGAAGTGGGTCATGGGACCTCGCCGTGCCGGGAGTGGGCGGCCTAGAGTGGTGAGCACCACTCGATCCGCGGGTCGGCCGGTGTGGCTCCGCGTGCCCCCCACGCGCCCCGACGCCGGTTCCCTCCCGCACCGCGGCGACGACATGGGGTGCAGCAGTGCAGATGCCGGACGGACTTCCCGCCGAGATCGACCTCTCCCGGCCGAGCGCGGCCCGGGTCTACGACTACTTCCTCGGCGGGGCGCACAACTTCGAGATCGACCGGCAGCTCGCCGAGCAGATCGCCGGCATGACCCCCAACCTGGCGGCCACCATGCGCGCCGGCCGCGACTTCCTGCGCCGGGCCGTGCGTACGCTGCTGGACGCCGGGGTCGACCAGTTCCTCGACATCGGCTCCGGCATCCCGACCGTCGGCAACGTGCACGAGGTCGCCCAGACGGCCAACCCCAAGGCCCGGGTGGTCTACGTCGACATCGACCCGGTCGCGGTGGCGCACAGCCGGGAGCTGCTCGCCGGCAACGAGCTGACCGGGGTGATCCACGCCGACCTGCGCGAGCCGGAGCGGATCCTGACCGAGGCCCGTGAGCTGGCGCTGCTCGACTTCAGCCGGCCGCTGGGCATCCTGCTCGCCGGGGTGGTGCACTTCATCCCGGACGCCGACCGACCCGGCGACGTCCTGGCCACCCTGCGGGCCGCCGCCGCCCCGGGCAGCTTCCTGGTCATCTCGCACTCCACCTTCGAGGACCAGCCGCAGGAGATGCTCGACGCGCAGCGCCTCTCGGCGCGTACCGACACCGAGATCACGCTGCGCTCGCGGGCCGAGGTCACCAGCTTCTTCGGCGACTGGACGATCCTGGAGCCGGGCGTGGTGCACATGCCGCTCTGGCGTCCGGACTCGCCGTCCGACGTGGACGACCAGCCGGAGCGGTTCGGTGCCTTCGGCGGCGTCGCCCGGTACGACCAGCCCACCGCCTGAGCCCATGGGCGCCGTACCGGAGCCCGGCGGCGACGACCTCAGCCGGTCGGGCGCCCTGCGGTACGCGACCGAGTGGTCCCGGGCGGTGCGCCGGCTCGGTTTCGTGCCGCTCAGCGCGGCCGAGACCGAGCGGCTGCTGCACCTGCACACCGTCCGGCTGGCGCTGGCCGTGCTCGCCGAACCCTTCTCGGCCCTGCCGGCCGAGGAGGTCGGGCGCGCACTGGTCGAGGAGCACCTGACGGAGCCGCGGGTGCTCGACTGGTCGGTGCGGGCCCTCGGCGAGCGCTTCCTTCCCGAGGTGCTGCCCGCCCGGGCGCACCACGACGAGACGGTGGAGCGGGTCGCGGCCCTGCAGGGCGGGCTGGCCGCCGGGTTCGCCCGCGCCCTGCGCGACCGCACCTTCGCCCAGCAGGAGCGGATCGCCCGCTCGGCGTGGCAGGCGCGGGACGAGGTGGAGCAGGCCCTGCGTGACAGCGAGGCCCGGTTCCGGGCGGTCTTCGTCGGGGCGCCCACGGGCATCGGCATCGCCGGCATCGACGGTCGGATCATCGACGTCAACCAGGCGTTCGCGGACATGCTCGGCTACTCCGTCGAGGAGCTGCGGCAGATCAACGTGGCGTCGCTGTTCCACGTCGACGACGCGGCCGGGATGTGGGAGCTCTACCAGGAGCTGGTCGAGGGCAAGCACGACAGCGCCCGGGTGGAGAAGCGCTACCACCGCAAGGACGGCAGCGTGGTCTGGACCGACCTGTCCGTCTCGCTGATCCGGCACGACGACGGCCGGCCCCGGTTCACCGTCGCGATGATCGAGGACATCACCGAGCGGTACGAGCTCCAGCAGCGGCTGCGCTTCCAGGCGCTGCACGACCCGCTCACCGGCCTGCCCAACCGGACCCTGTTCTTCGAGACGCTGGGCCAGGTCTTCGAGATGGCCGACGCGGACCACCGCGTCGGGGTCTGCTTTCTCGACCTGGACGGCTTCAAGGCGGTCAACGACAGCCTCGGCCACGACCTCGGTGACCGGCTGCTGGTGGTGATCGCCCGGCGGCTCGCCGAGTGCGTCGCCGGGCGCGGCCACCTGGTCGCCCGGATGGGCGGGGACGAGTTCGTCATCCTGGTCGACGACGGCACCGGCATCGACGACGCGGTGGCCGTCGCCGAGGCGGCTCTGGCCGCCGTCTCCGCCCCGGTCCGGATCGGCGAGCACCAGCTCGCCGTCTCGGCGAGCGTCGGCATCGTCGAGTGTCCCGTCGGCGGGACGAGCGCCTCGGAGCTAATGAAGGCCGCCGACACCACGCTCTACTGGGCGAAGGCGGAGGGCCGCGGCCGGTGGGCGGTCTACGACCCGGAGCGCGGCGCCCGGGACATCGCCCGCTCCGCGCTGGCCGCCGGGCTGCCGGCGGCGCTGGACCGGGACGAGTTCGTGCTCCACTACCAGCCGATCGTGTCCCTGCTGGAGGGCTCGATGCTGGCCGTGGAGGCGCTGGTCCGCTGGCAGCACCCGGAGCTGGGGCTCATCGGGCCGGACCGGTTCATCGGGCTGGCGGAGGAGACCGGCCTGATCGTCCGCCTCGGCGAGTGGGTGCTGCGGCAGGCCTGCCGGGACGCGGAGGAGTGGCGGCGCGAGTTCCCCGCGGCCCGGCTGGTGGTCAGCGTCAACCTGGCCGCCCGGCAGGCCGACGACCCGCGGATCGTGGAGACCGTCGCCGACGCGCTGGCCTCCACCGGGCTCCCGGCCGGGCTGCTGCAACTGGAGTTGACCGAGAGCGCCGTGATGGGCACCGCGGGGGAGCCGCTGCGGTCGCTGCACCGGCTGGCCGCGCTGGGCGTACGGCTGGCGATCGACGACTTCGGCACCGGCTACTCGAACCTGGCGTACCTGCGGCGGCTGCCGATCCACTGCCTCAAGTTGGCCGGCCCGTTCGTCGAGGGGATCCGGGGCGACGGCCCGGAGGCGGCCACCGACCACCGGGACGAGCGGATCGTGGACGCGCTGGTGCGGCTGGCGCACGCGTTGGAGCTGTGGGTCACCGCGGAGGCGGTCGAGACCGGGGTGCAGGCCGAGCGGCTGCGGGCGCTGCGCTGCGACACCGGGCAGGGGCGGTACTTCGGCCCGCCGGCGCCGGCGGCGGAGATCACGGCCCGGCTGCGCGGCGGCGGGCACGGAGCCGCGGCATGAGCCTCGCCGACACCGAGGCGGCCGTCGCCGTCCTCGCCGCGCTGGCCATCCTCGCCGGGCTGGCCGGCGTGGTGGTGCCCGGCCTGCCGGCGCTGCCGCTGTGCTGGGGCGGGGTGCTGGTCTGGGCGCTCTTCGGCGGCGCCGGGCCGGGGCGCTGGGCGGTGCTCGCGGCCGCCACGGTGGTCGTCGCCGGCGGCACCGTCGTGAAGTACGCCTGGCCGGGGCGGAACCTGAAACGCACCGGGGTGCCCACCTCGTCGCTGCTCGCCGGCGGCGTGCTGGGACTGGTCGGCTTCTTCGTCGTACCGGTGGTCGGGCTGGTGCTCGGCTTCGTCGGCGGGGTGTGGGCGGCGGAGCGGCTGCGGCTGGGCGACTCCCGGCTGGCCTGGCCGGCGACGAAGCAGGCCGTGGCGGCGGCCGGCCTGTCCATGCTGGTCGAGTTCCTCGCCGGCCTGCTCGTGGCGGCGCTCTGGGTCGTCGGTCTGCTGCTGACCTGACGGCGTGGTGGTGGGGCGGCGGCGCGGGGCGGGCGTCGGGTACGGCGCAGCGCCGCACGGGTGAGAGAGAGGTGACGTGCCCCGCGCCGCCGCGGTGCCGGGGCGGTCCGAGCGCCCGGCGGTGGCCCGTCGCGATCGGGCCTGGTCACGGGCTCAAGCATGCGGCGCACGCGCCCGGACGGCAACGCAATTTGCCCGCTCGCCGGGCCGGTCGGCGGGAGCGAGCCCGGCGCACCCACCCCGGGCGGTTGCCGGGATCCGGGGCTGGGCATTGACGGTGGTCAGGTTAGCCAGTAGACCTTGGTGATGGAGGCCCGCCGATGAGGAAAGCTCCGCTCACGTTGGAACAACTGCGGGTCGCCATCGCCGAGGGCGAGATCGACACCGTGGTGCTGGCCCTGGTGGACATGCAGGGCCGGTTGCAGGGCAAGCGGTTCCACGCCCCCCACTTCCTCGACCACGTCGTCGCGCACGGCAGCGAGGGCTGCAACTACCTGCTCGCCGTGGACGTCGACATGAACACCGTCGACGGGTACGCGATGTCGAGCTGGGAACGCGGCTACGGCGACTTCGCCATGGTGCCGGACTTCGACACGCTGCGCCGGGTGCCCTGGCAGCCGGGCAGCGCGCTGCTCCTGGCGGACCTGGCCTGGCTGGACGGGTCAGGGCCGGTGGCCGCCTCGCCCCGGCAGATCCTGCGCCGTCAGCTGGACCGGATGGCGGGGCACGGGCTGACCGCGTACGCCGGCACGGAGCTGGAGTTCGTGTTGTTCCGCGACTCCTACGAGGACGCCTGGCGGCGCGGCTACCGGGAGCTGACCCCCGCCAACCAGTACAACGTGGACTACTCCCTGCTCGGCACCGCCCGCGTGGAGCCGCTGCTGCGCCGCATCCGCCGGGAGATGGCGGGGGCGGGGCTGACCCCCGAGAGCGCGAAGGGGGAGTGCAACCTGGGCCAGCACGAGATCGCCTTCCGCTACGACGAGGCGGTGGCCTGCGCCGACCACCACGTCATCTACAAGAACGGGGCGAAGGAGATCGCCGCCCAGGAGGGCATGTCGATCACCTTCATGGCCAAGCCGAACGAGCGGGAGGGCAACTCCTGCCACATCCACTTCTCCCTGCGTGACGCGGACGGCCGGTCGGCGCTGCTCGGCGACGGGCCGGCGCACCTGTCGGCGACCGGGCGGCGGGTGCTGGCCGGGCTGCTCGCCACCATGCAGGAGTTCAGCCTCCTGTTCGCCCCGAACGTCAACTCCTACAAGCGCTACCAGCCCGGGTCGTTCGCCCCGACCGCGCTGCGGTGGGGCACGGACAACCGCACCTGCGCCCTGCGGCTGGTCGGGCACGGGCAGGGCATGCGGGTGGAGAACCGGGTCCCGGGGGCGGACGTGAACCCGTACCTGGCCATCGCCGCGCTGGTCGCCGGCGCCGTGCACGGCATCGAGCGCGGACTGGAGCTGGGCGAGGAGTGCACCGGCAACGCGTACGACGACCCGGCCGCCGAGCGGGTCCCCGGCACGCTGCGTGACGCCCTCGTCCGGTGGGAGTCCTCGACGGTGGCGGGGGAGGCATTCGGTGACGAGGTGGTGGCGCACTACGCCAACCAGGCGCGGGTCGAGCTGGCCGCCTTCGACGCCGCCGTGACCGACTGGGAGCTCTTCCGTGGCTTCGAACGCCTCTGACCTCGACCGCGTGATCGACGGGAAGGGATGGGGCCCGTGACCGAGGTGGTGAACCCGACGACGGGCGAGGTGGTGGCGGTCGTGCCGTCGGCCTCGGCCGACGAGGTCGACGCGGCGATCGGGCGGGCGGACGCGGCGTACCCGCGGTGGCGGGCACTGGCGCCGGGGGACCGGGCGCGGCTGCTGCGCCGGTTCGCCGCGCTGGTGGACGCGCACCTGGAGGAGCTGGCGCGGCTGGAGGTGCGCAACTCGGGGCACACCGTCGGCAACGCGCGGTGGGAGGCGGGCAACGTCCGGGACGTGCTCGACTACTACGCGGGCGCGCCGGAGCGGCTGACCGGGCGGCAGATCCCCGTGCCGGGCGGGCTGGACGTGACATTCCACGAACCGCTCGGCGTGGTCGGGGTGATCGTGCCGTGGAACTTCCCGATGCCGATCGCCGCCTGGGGCTTCGCGCCGGCCCTCGCCGCCGGCAACACGGTGGTGCTCAAACCCGCCGAGTTGACCCCGCTGACCGCGCTGCGCCTGGCCGAGCTGGCCCGCGAGGCGGGGCTGCCCGAGGACGTGTTCACGGTGCTGCCGGGAGCCGGGTCCGTGGTGGGGGAGCGCTTCGTCACCCACCCCGCCGTCCGCAAGGTCTGCTTCACCGGCTCCACCGAGGTCGGCACCCGGATCATGGCCGGCTGTGCCGCCCAGGTGAAGCGGGTGACGCTGGAGCTGGGCGGCAAGAGCGCCAACCTGGTCTTCGCCGACGCCGACCTGGAGAAGGCGGCGGCCACCGCCCCGTACGCCGTCTTCGACAACGCCGGCCAGGACTGCTGCGCCCGGTCCCGGATCCTGGTCCAGCGGCCGGCGTACGACCGCTTCCTGGAGCTGCTCGAGCCGGCGGTGCGGGCGTTGCGAGTGGAGGACCCGGCCCGGGAGACCGCCGAGATGGGCCCGCTCATCTCCGCCGGCCAGCGGGACCGGGTCGCGGGGTACGTCGACGGGGCGACCGTCGCCTTCACCGGCTCCCGCCCCGACGGCCCCGGCTTCTGGTACGCCCCGACGGTGCTGCTCGCCGACTCCACGGCGGACCGGCACTGGCGGGAGGAGATCTTCGGCCCGGTCGTCTCGGTGCTCCCGTTCGACGACGAGGCCGACGCGGTGCGACTCGCCAACGACACCGAGTACGGCCTGTCCGGCTCGGTCTGGACCCGGGACGTGGGCCGCGCCGTCCGGGTGGCGCGGGCGGTCGAGGCGGGCAACCTCAGCGTCAACTCGCACTCCTCGGTGCGGTACTGGACCCCCTTCGGCGGGATGAAGCGCTCCGGGCTGGGCCGCGAGCTGGGCCCGGAGGCGCTGCACGCCTTCACCGACGTCAAGAACGTGTTCATCGCAACGGAGGAGTGAGGCGCGTGCAGGGTCGTCTTCAGGACCGGGTGGCCGTGGTCACCGGTGCGGGCAGCGGGATCGGGCTGGCCACCGTGCGGCGGTTCGCCGCCGAGGGGGCGCGGGTGGTCTGCGTGGACATCGACCCGGAGGCCGGCAAGCGGGCCGCCGACTCCGTGGGCGGCGAGTTCGTCGCGGCGGACGTCGCCGACGAGGCGGCCGTACGGGACCTCTTCGACGGGGTGGCCGAGCGGCACGGGCGGGTCGACATCGCGTTCAACAACGCCGGCATCTCCCCGCCGGAGGACGACTCCATCCTGGAGACCGGGCTGGACGCCTGGGAGCGGGTGCTGCGGGTCAACACCACGAGCGTCTACCTCTGCTGCAAGCACGTCATCCCGCACATGCGCCGGCAGGGCAAGGGCTCGATCGTCAACACCGCCTCGTTCGTGGCGCTGATGGGCGCGGCCACCTCGCAGATCGCGTACACGGCGAGCAAGGGCGGGGTGCTGGCGATGACCCGGGAACTGGGCGTGCAGTTCGCCCGGGAGGGCATCCGGGTCAACGCGCTCTGCCCCGGCCCGGTCGCCACCCCGCTGCTGCTGGAGCTCTTCGCCGCCGACCCGGAGCGCGCGGCCCGCCGGCTGGTGCACGTGCCGATGGGGCGGTTCGGCAGGCCGGAGGAGATCGCCGCCGCGGTGGCCTTCCTCGCCAGCGACGACGCCTCCTTCATGACCGCCGCGCAGTTCGTGGTCGACGGCGGCATCACCAGCGCGTACGTCACCCCGCTGTGAGCCCGCGCCCTCCGGATGGCGGGGGAGGTGCCGTCGAGCAGCCGACGGCCGGCCGAGCGGACGTAATCAGCGACCAGGGCGTGGCATGCGTTACGTTGCCGGCCCGTCAGGGTACTGAGCGGGGCACGGCCGGATGGATCATCGGGCCGAGGCGGGGAAGGCCGGAGCGGGAGGCTGCATGAGCTCGGCCCAGGGGGGCGTGGACGAGGGGCACCCGCCCGACCGCGTCCGGGAAGTGGAGTTTCCCCCGCTGCTCGCCGCGGCGTTCGCGGCCGGCGGCGAGATGGGCGAGCGGATGCGCGCGTTCGACTGGTCCACCACCCCGCTGGGCACCCCGGACCGCTGGCCGGCTGCGCTCTGTGCGGCGGTCGGCATGATGCTCGCCTCCAGCGCCCAGATCGTCATGTTCTGGGGCGAGGAGCAGCTCGCCTTCTACAACGACGCCTACCGGCCGACGATCGGCGGCAAGCACCCGGACGCGCTGGGCCGGCCGGCCCGCGAGCACTGGGCGGAGACCTGGGACGTGCTCGGGCCGCTGCTGGAGGGCGTCCGGCGCGGCTGCCGGTCGTACCGGGCCGAGGATCATCCCTTCCCGCTCGACCGGCACGGCTTCCTCGAGGAGACGTACTTCGACGTCTCGTACGACCCGATCCTGGGCGTCGACGGCACCGTCGACGGCATCTTCTGCATCGTCAACGAGACCACCGGCCGGGTGCTCGGCGAGCGCCGGCTGCGGCTGCTGGCGGAGCTGGGCAGCGAGTTGGCCGAGGTGGGCAGCACGGCGGAGCTGGGCCGGGCCGCCGCCGCGGTGTTCGACCGGCACCGGCCGGACGTGCCGTTCGCCCTGGTGCACCTGCCCGACGACACCGGCCGCCTCGCGCTGGCGGGGCGCAGCGGCGTCGACGCCGCGGCGGTCACCACGCCGTCCCCGGCGTCGCTCGCCGAGGTCGCCGCCGGCGGCGCCGCCACCACCGTCGCCGTGACGGACCTGCTCGCCCGGGTCCCGGCCGGCGCGGCCGAGCGGGCGCTGGTGCTGCCGGTCACCGCGGCGAACGAGACCGTCGGGACGCTAGTCGTCGGCCTCGCCCGCCGGCTGCCGCTGACCGCCGAGTACCGCGACTTCTTCGACCTGGTCGCCGCGCAGGTCTCCCGGGCGGTCGGCAAGCAGCAGGCGTACGAGCACCAGCGCGCCCGGGCCGCCGAGCTGGCTGCCCTCGACCGGGCCAAGACCAACTTCTTCGCCAACATCAGCCACGAGTTCCGCACCCCGCTGACCCTGGTGCTCGGCCCGCTGGAGGACCTGCTCGCCGACCCGGCGCTGCCCGCGGCGTACACGGACCGGCTCACCACCATGCACCGCAACGCGCTGCGGCTGCTCAAGCTCGTCAACACGGTGCTCGACTTCTCCCGGCTGGAGTCCGGTCGGCTGGCCGCCCACTACCAGCCGACCGACCTGGCGGACTACACCTCCCGGCTGGCCAGCACGTTCCGCTCGGCGGCCGATCGGGCCGGGCTGCGCCTGGTGGTCGACTGCCCGCCGCTGCCGGCACCGGTCTTCGTGGACCGGGACATGTGGGAGAAGATCGTCCTCAACCTGGTGTCGAACGCGGTGAAGTTCACCTTCGACGGGGAGATCCGGGTGCGGGTCCGCGCCGTCGACGGCACCGCCCGGCTGGAGGTCGCCGACACGGGCGTCGGCATCGTCCCCGAGGAGCTGCCGCAGGTCTTCGACCGCTTCCACCGGGCGCCGGGGGCGCGCTCGCGCACCCACGAGGGCACCGGGATCGGTCTGGCGCTGGTCCGCGAGCTGGTCGAGATGCACGGCGGCGAGGTGGCCGCCAGCAGCCGCGTGGACGAGGGCAGCACGTTCACCGTGACCGTCCCCTTCGGCACCGGGCACCTGCCGCCCGAACGGGTCGCCGACGCCGGCCCCCCGGCGCCGGTCGAGCTGGTGCGGGCCGACCTGTACGTGGCGGAGACCGCCCGCTGGGCCGACGCCGCGGGAGCCGGGGCGACCCGGGTGGCCGGGTCGGGCGCCGCCGGGCGGATCCTGGTCGCCGACGACAACGCCGACCTGCGCGAACACGTCACCCGGCTGCTCGCCCCGTCATGGGAGGTGGTCGCGGTGACCGACGGCCTGGAGGCGCTGCGGCTGGCCGTCGACGGCGCCTTCGACCTGGTGCTGACCGACGTGATGATGCCTCGGCTGGACGGCTTCGGGCTGGTCGCCGCGCTGCGTGCGGACGCGCGTACCCGGCACGTGCCGATCGTGCTGCTGTCGGCCCGCGCCGGCTCCGCCGAGGCGGTCGCCGGGCTCTCGGCCGGCGCCGACGACTACCTCACCAAGCCCTTCTCCGGCCAGGAGTTGATCGCCCGGGTCCGGGCCAACGTCGAGCTGGGCCAGCTCCGCGGCCAGATCATCCGCGGGCTACGGGCGCTGGCCGACGCCGCGGTGGCGGTCAACACCGCCCGATCCACGGCCGACGT
Source organism: Micromonospora sp. NPDC049139 (assembly GCF_055586845.1). Classification (NCBI taxonomy): domain Bacteria; kingdom Bacillati; phylum Actinomycetota; class Actinomycetes; order Micromonosporales; family Micromonosporaceae; genus Micromonospora; species Micromonospora sp. NPDC049139. The sequence goes on from NZ_JBVJHK010000003.1 coordinate 232,968, forward strand.
GCTCCAGGTCGCCGCGCGGCACGCGCTCAGCCTCGCCGAGGCCGCCCGGGTGGTGGTCTCGGCGACCGGGATGCGCTTCGAGGCCGACGGCGGCGGGTCGGCCCCCGTCGAGCCGTCCTTCGTGCTGCCGCTGACCGGCACCGTCGGCGAGCAGCTCGGCGAGCTGCGGGTCTGGCGGCCGGACGGCGACGGCGCCCGCACCGACGAGGCCGCGCTCACCCAGCTCGCCCGGCTGGTCGGCGTGCGGCTGGAGAACGCCCAGCTCTACGAGGCCGAGCACCGCATCGCCACCACGCTCCAGCACAGCCTGCTGCCCCGGTCGCTGCCGCAGCTGCCGGGCGCCGTCGTCGCCAGCCGCTACCTGCCGGGCAGCGCCGACGTGGAGGTCGGCGGAGACTGGTACGACGTCGTCGCCCTGTGCGACGACGAGCTGGTGCTGGTCATCGGCGACGTGGTGGGCAAGGGCGTCCGCGCGGCGGCGGCGATGGGCCAGCTCCGCAACGCGCTGCGGGCGTACGTGCTGGAGGGGTTCGACCCGGGCGAGTCGCTGACCCGGCTCAACCGGCTGGTCGGGACGACGGAGGGCCGCTCCTTCGCCACCGTGGTCTGCCTCTGGTTCAGCCCGCGCACCGGCCGGCTGCGGTACGCCAGCGCCGGCCACCCCTCGCCGCTGCTGATCCGGGGGGACGACGTGGCGTTCCTGCACGACCGGGCGCTCGGCCCGCCCGTCGGGGCGATCCCCGACACGTCCTACCGGACGGTCGAGGGGGAACTGACCCCGGGCAGCCGGCTGCTGCTCTACACCGACGGGCTGATCGAGGACCGGCAGCTAGACATCGACGACGCGCTGGCCCGGCTCAGGCAGGACGCGGCGACGCCCGGCGAGCACGTGACCGATGTGATCGACGCCGTGGTCCGGCGGATCGCCGGGCGGCCCCTGCGCGACGACGTCGCGGTGCTGGCCCTGGAGGCGGCGGAACTCAACCGGTTCGCGCTGCGGCTGCCGACCGACCCCACCCGGCTCAGCGTGCTGCGCAAGCGGCTGGAGGACTTCCTCGTCGCGCACTCCGTCAACGAGACGGACCTGTTCGACCTGACCGTCGCCGTCTCCGAGGCGGCCGCCAACGCCATCGAGCACCCCGTCGACCCCGCGGAGCCGGCGATCGCCGTCGAGGTGGTCATCGAGGATCGCACCGTGGTGGCCACCGTGCGCGACAGCGGGCGGTGGCGGGAGTCGACCGGGTCGGGCTTCCGCGGGCGGGGGTTGTCCCTCATCAAGGCGCTGGGGGAGATGTCGGTCACGCGTACCCCCGAGGGGACGGAAGTGACGCTGCGCCGGCGGCTGGCGGACTGAGCACCCGCCCGGCGGCGGCCGGAGCGGCGCGGGATCAGGCCGGGCGGAGCCAGGTCTGCTCGCCCAGACCGGCGATGTCCAGCACGCGGCGGACCTGCCGGGACGGCAGGACGGCGAGGGCGTCGGGGAACTGCTGGGCGAGCCGGACCACGGCGTGGATCGCCGCCGAGTCGAAGAAGGTGACCGCCCGCAGGTCGAGCGTCACCCGCTCGGCCGGCTCCCGCAGCACGGTCTGGACCATCGTGTCGGCGGTGGCCATGTCGACCTCGCCGGTCACCACGACGCGGACGTGACCACCGTCGGCCTCCGCGCTGGCGGAGAATACGGGAGGCGCGCCGTCCCCTTGATCCACGCAGCCACAATGGCACAGCCTCTCGGGCGCGGCAACAACCGGGCCGGGCGGGCGGGGGCGGGGGCCGCCCGGCCCTGCGGCGATAGGCTTGGGCCCATGACCGTCCGTGCGCCGCTGACCCCAGGCACGCTCTCTCCGTTGCGGCCCGTGCCCGCCCACATCGTCCGCCCGGAGTACGTGGGCAAGAAGCGTCCCCAGGAGTGGCGCGGCTCGCACGTGCAGACCCCGGAGACCGTCGAGAAGATGCGGATCGCGGGTCGGCTCGCCGCCCAGGCCACCCAGCTCGCGGGTGAGCACTGCAAGCCCGGCGTGACCACCGACGAGATCGACCGGGTCGTGCACGAGTTCCTCTGCGACCACGGCGCCTACCCGTCGACGTTGGGCTACAAGGGCTTCCCCAAGTCCTGCTGCACCAGCCTCAACGAGGTGATCTGCCACGGCATCCCCGACTCCACCGTGCTCGCCGACGGCGACATCATCAACGTCGACGTCACGGCGTACATCAACGGGGTGCACGGCGACACCGACGCTACCTTCTGCGTCGGCGAGGTCAGCGAGGAGGCCCGGCTGCTGGTCGAGCGGACCCACGAGGCGATGATGCGCGGCATCCGCGCGGTCGCCCCGGGCCGCCAGATCAACGTGGTCGGCCGGGTCATCGAGTCGTACGCGAAGCGCTTCGGCTACGGCGTGGTCCGCGACTTCACCGGCCACGGCATCGGCGAGTCCTTCCACAGCGGGCTCTACGTGCCGCACTACGACAGCCCCCGCCCGACCGACGTGATGGAGCCGGGGATGACGTTCACGATCGAGCCGATGATCACCCTCGGCACCCACCAGTACGACATGTGGGACGACGGCTGGACGGTGGTCACCAAGGACCGCAGGTGGACCGCGCAGTTCGAGCACACCATCGTGGTGACCGAGGACGGCCACGAGATCCTCACACTGCCGTGACCGACACCCCTGCGGCGCTGCGCGAGGCGCACCACGCGGACGTGTCCGGCGGCTGGCTGCGGCCCGCCGTCTTCGGCGCGATGGACGGCCTCGTCACCAACATCGCCCTGATCGCGGGCGTCGGCGGCGGCGGGGTGTCGCCCCGCAGCATCGTGCTCACCGGCACCGCCGGCCTGGTGGCCGGCGCCATCTCGATGGGGCTGGGGGAGTACACGAGCGTCCGCTCGGCCAACGAGCAGGTCGCGGCCGAGGTGGCCAAGGAACGCCGCGAGCTGGAGCGGCACCCCGAGGCGGAGGCGCGCGAGCTGGCCGAGGCGTGGGTCGCCCGGGGCCTGCCGCACGACCTCGCCATGCAGGTCGCCGAGGCCGTGCGGCGCAACCCGGAGGAGGCGCTGCGGGTGCACGTCCGGGAGGAGCTGGGCGTCGACCCCGACGACCAGCCCAGCCCGTGGGCGGCCGCGATCTCGTCGTTCCTGTTCTTCTCGGTCGGGGCCCTGGTGCCGCTGCTGACCTACCTGTTCGGCTCGACCAGCCTCTGGCTGGCGCTGGCCGTCGGTGGGCTCGGGCTCTTCGCGGCCGGGGCGGTGGTCGCCCGGTTCACCGCCCGGCCCTGGTGGTCCGGCGGCCTGCGCCAGCTCCTGCTGGGTGCCGCGGCGGCCGGCGCCACCTACCTCGTCGGCGCCCTCATCGGCGTCCAGGGCGCCCTCGGCTGACGCCGCCGCGCCCTCGGGCCGGCGGAGCCGGTCGTAGGCGCTCCGGTTCGTCGGCCAGGGCGTCCCGCCGCCGCGCGGCGGGTCAGCCGTCGAGGAGGTCGTCGACCGTCCCGTCGACGGGGCGGCCCCGGGCCGTCAGCTCCGCCGCCTGGCGGGCCAGCACGGCACCCACCTCGGTCATGTCCGCGCCGGCCAGGCCGGTGCGCCGCACCGCGTCCCCGGGGTCGCGGAAGTAGGTGCGGCTGAGCAGCCCGTTCACGGTGGCCGCCGCCAGCCGCGCCTCGCCGAGCATCAGCAGGGCCTGGTCGGTCTCGTACCACCCGGCCAGCCGGGCCGCCCGGGCGTGCGCCGCGCTGCCCCTGTACCACGCCTGCCGGGCCGCCGTGCTGAACTCGGCCGGCCGGGCACGGGCCAGCCGGCCCAGGTGCTCGTCACGGAGCGTGCGCAGCCAGCCGGTCGGGTCGTGCAGCGCCCGGGTGCTGACGTACCGGTCGGCGGTCAGCGGCCAGAGCGGGGAGATCAGCCGGGCCTGGTGGAGGTAGTCGTCCGCGCCGGCCACGGTCAGGTCGACCAGCACGCCGTCGACCCGCCGGGTCGCCGGGGGCGGGCCGCCGCCGGGCCGGTAGGTCACCACCAGCAGCCCGACCTCGCCGTCCCCGCCGCCGTCGTCGTCGCCGTGCGCGAGCGGGCCGTGCACGGCGACGGCGAGCACGTCGGCCGGGAAGCGCCGGCGGGCGGCGTCGGCGACCCGCTCGGCCACCGCCCAGCGTGGATCGCCCGGGTGCGGGTCGCCGCCGGAGGCCACGCCGTCCACGTCCACGCCGACCACCTCACGCCCTCGCCGACCGGGCCGCCCGGCACGAGCCGGCCCGCGGTGTCGCGGCGGCGCAGGTCACCGCACCAGCCTAGTCGCGCCCGCCCGATCCGCCCGGCCCGCCGCGCCCGGTGGGGACTCTCGACGCGGCGGGTGAGGGCTTGCAGGACGGGCCCGGGCACCAGTGTGCGCGGCGCCGGCCGGTCAGTCGAGGCGTCGCTCGACCGGCAGCCGGGACCGGGTGAACAGTCCCGCGCCGAGCATCGCGACCAGCGGCACCACCACCAGGACGCCGAGGGTCGCCCACGGGACCACCACCGGGTACGGGTCCTGAACCGGCCACGAGCCGGCGTACCGGCGGTTCAGGGCGGTCAGGATGATCACCGCCGAGCCGAGGCCGGCGACGATGCCGAGCACCGAGCCCAGCACGGCGATCACCCCCGACTGGCACAGCGACAGGAGCCGGCGCAGGCCGGGGCCGGCGCCCACCGCGGCCAGCGTGGACAGGTCGGCGCGCCCCTCGGCCGCCGCCAGCCCGGTGGCGATGCCGGCGGCGCCCACGGTGATCACCCCGGCCGCGGCGGCCAGCAGGAGCAGCACCGGCCGCCCGTCGTCCGACCGGTCGCCCTGCTCGATCTCCACGTGGGCGCCGAGCGGGCGCAGCGCGGTGGCGAACCGGTCCTGCCGGCCCTGGTCGGGTGCCCCGTCGGCCGCGACGGCCCAGCCGAGCGCACGGGTGGCCAGCCCGAGCCGGTCGGCCGCCCGCCGCGAGAGCAGCAGCCGCTCCGTCGGCACCCCGGTGCGCAGCGCGTACGCGGCGACGGCGGTGGGCGCCGAGGTCACCGGCCCGGCCGGTCCCGACCCGTTCACCGCCACCTCGATCCGCCCGTCCACCACGTAGCGCGGATCGGTCACCACCGCGCCGCCGGCGCGCAGCACGGCGGCCGCGGCGGCGACGTCGGCGGGGTCGGCACCGGTCAGCAGCGGCAGGGCGTTCCCATCGTCCACCAGCACCTGGAAGTACGCGCCGTGGAGGTTGTCGCCCCGGCAGCGGGCGTCCGCCCGGGCCTGCCGCCGCTCGGCCTCGCTCAGGCCGTCGCCGGCCGGCCAGGGACACGCCCGGTGCGGCGGCAGCACCGGAGCGACCGAGCAGGGCTCGGCCTCCGTCGTGCACCGCACCCCGGCCAGCGGCGCCACCGTGGCGGCGCCGAGCTGGTCGCGGGCCGCCTCGGTGACCCGGGCCAGGGCGGGTGCGGTGTCCAGGTCCGGCCGGTGCACCAGCACCGTGCCGGCGGGCATACTCGGCTCGTACGTCGCGGCACTCCGCGCGTGGTCGCTGGCCAGGTATACCCCGACCGCGACGCTGCCGGCGACCGCCGCCATCACCGCCGAGATCGCCGGGGCGGCCGAGGAACGGTTGCGGCTGGCGTCGCGCAGCGCGATCCGGGGCGCCAGCGGGAGCGACCGCCCGAGCCGGGCGAGCAGGCCGACCAGCGTCGGGGTGGCGAAGACCAGCCCCAGCTCGCCGAGGACCAGACCGGCGAGGATCACCGGCGGCGACGTCCGGGCGGCCCCGAACGCGGCCAGCGCCGCCCCGCCGGCCGCCATGCACACGCCGGCCGTGAGCCAGCGCCGCCGGTGCGCGGGCGGGGTGCGGCGGCCGGCCAGCCCGGCCACCACGTCCTGCCGGGCCGCCGCCCAGGCCGGGGCCAGCGCGGCCAGCACGCCGGACAGCACCGCGACGGCCGCGACCGCCATCAGGGCCTCCGGCCAGCAGCGGTACCCGCCGAAGCGCGCGCCGTAGAGGTGCTGCTCGACCAGCGGCCGGGCGGCGAACGCGGCGGCGACGCCGAGCGTGAGCCCGATTGCCGCCCCGAGGGCGCCCAGCACCACGCCGTCGGCCAGCACGATCCGGCGCAGGTGGGCGTCGTCGCCGCCCGCCACCGCGACCAACGCGAGGTCCCGGCGCCGCCGCCGTACGCCGACCGCGAAGGCCGGGCCGACGAGCAGCACCACCTCCAGCAGCCCCAGCCCGCCGACGAGTACCGAGACGCTCATCCCCTCGACGTCGACCGAGGAGAACGGTTCGGGCCCGACGAAGTCCACCCCCGAGGGCGGGGCGGGGGTGCGGGCGTGGACCACGACGCCGTGGTCGTTGAGCCGGCGGAACAGTGTCTCGTCCGCCGTCCCGGGCAGGTCCACCAGCCAGGTCATGTCCGGCTCGGCGTCCGTCGGACCGGCGGTCGCCGGGTGCAGCGTGACGATCGGTCCCAGGTCGTCCGGGTACTCGACCACCCCGACCACCCGCCACGAGCGGGAGCCGTCCCCGGACGTGACGGTGCCACCGGGACGGACGTCGAGTCGGCGCAGCGCGGCGGGGCTCAGCGCGATCTCGTCCGGCCCGGCCGGCGCCCGGCCGGAACGGAACCGGGCCAGCCCCCGGCCGAGCGGGTCCGCGAGGTCCACGGCGCGGCCGGTGACGTCCCGGTCGACCCGGTCGCCGACCCGGGCGTCGAAGTTCACCCAGCGGCGCAGCGGGACGACCCGGCTCCCGGCCGGCAGCAGGGCGGTGACCTGTTCGGCGGTGACCCGTTCGGCCGGCGGGGTCGCGTCGTGGTCGGACACCCAGCCATCGCCCCAGGAGTCCTGGGTGACCGGCCCGCGCGCCACCCAGAGCAGTTCCGCGTCGGCGACACCGAGCTGTCGCTCGGTCCGCTCGGCCCGGGTCAGCTCGGACATGTCCCAGCTCACTGCGGTGAAGGTCAGCACCAGCACCGGCAGCGTGATCATCGCGAGCACCAGCGCCGTACGCCCCCGCGCCCGTCGGGCCTCCCGGCGGGCGATCCGCAGCGCCACCCACCAGGAGCCGACGGCGCCCGCGAGCCGGCCGCCCCGGCCCGCCGTCACCGACCGCTGCCGGTCAACAGCTGCTCCACGCTGCCGAGCGGGGCCGTCGAGTCGACCAGCACCCCGTCGCGGAGGAAGACCACCCGGTCGGCCCAGGCGGCGTGCCGCGCCTCGTGGGTGACCAGGACTGCGGCGGCCCCGGCGTCGACCCGCCGGCGCAGCAGGTGCAGCACCGCCTCGCCGGTCTGCGAGTCCAGCGCCCCGGTGGGCTCGTCGGCGAGCACCAGCCGGCGCTCGCCGACCAGCGCGCGGGCGATCGCCACCCGCTGCTGCTGGCCGCCGGAGAGCTGGTCGGGGAACCGGTCGCCGAGTTCCGGCAGGCCCACCTCGGCCAGCGCGTCCAGCGCCAGCCGGCGCGCCCGCCGGACGCCGGTCCCGTCGAGTTCCAGGGGGAGCGCGACGTTCTCCACGGCGGTGAGGCTGCCGAGCAGGTTCAGGTCCTGGAAGATGTAGCCGATCCGGCGGCGACGCACCTGGGCGAGGCGGCGCCGGTCCAGGGCGCCGAGGTGCTCGCCCTCGACGAGCACCTCGCCGGCGGTCGGGCCGTCCAGCCCACCGGCGAGGGCCAACAGGGTGGACTTCCCGGAGCCGGAGGGCCCCATCACCGCGACGAGCTCGCCCGGGTGGACGGCGAGGCTCACGCCGCGCAGCGCGTGCACCGCCGCCGGCCCGGTGCCGTGGGTGCGGTGCACGTCGCGCACATCGAGCACGGCCGGGGCCGGGCTGTCGCCCGCCGGCCCGCTGCCCACGCTCACCGTCGCGCCTCCTCGTCCGCCCGGTCCACCGCCTCGGCGGGCGTCGTCGGCGCGCGGCCGGGCCCCGTCGGACGGTAGCGCACCAGGCTCGTCTCGCAGTGGTCCAGCCAGCGCACCTCGGCCTCGGCCTGGAAGACCATGGCGTCCAGCACCAGCCGCCACGGCAGGTCCTCCGGGCGGTCGCTGGCGTACTTCAACCGGGTCAACTCCTGCAGCGTCCGCATGGTCGCGCTGCGCTGGGTCTGCACCACCGAGCGCACGTCGACGCCGGGCGTGGTCAGCGCGAGGGCCAGCTTGATCGCCAACTCGTCGCGGGGCCGGTCGGTGCGGCTGATCGGGGTGGCGAACCACAGCGCCAGGTCCGTCCGCCCGGCGTCGGTGATCTCGTACGGGCGCTGCCCGGCCTCGCTCTCGGGGAGCGAGCGGACCAGCCCGTCCCGCTCCAGGCGGGACAGGGTGGTGTAGACCTGCCCGATGTTCAGCGGCCAGGTCGAGCCGGTCGACTCCTCGAACGCGGCGCGGAGCTGGTAGCCGTACATCTGGCCGCGTTCGAGCAGGGCGAGCAGCCCGTGACGGATGGACATGGCTCCGGAGTATGCATACCTGGTATGCGACCCGCAACCGGAGCGTCACCGCCGGCAGCGGCGGTCAGGCGGGCCGGCCGGGGAACGGCACGGTCAGCGGGGTGATTCCGGCCGTCCGGCGCCAGCGGGTTGCCCGCAGGGCGTACTCGACCAGGGCGGCCAGCGCCCGGTCGCGGTCGGCGCCGGTGGTGGCGGGCACCGCCGCCCGCCAGAACGCCGCGGTGCGCTCCTCCACCTCGACGGCGAGCCGCAGCGCGCTCGCCCGGTCGGTCACCGGGAACGGCAGGGCGTAGCCCGCCCGGTCGGGCGGGACGCTGCCGCCGCCCGCGCTCAGCTGCATCACCAGGTCGTCGCGGCGGCGCCGGTGCGCGGCCTCCGCCTCGCGGGCGGCGGTCCGGGCCGCGCCGGTGAGGCGTACCCCGATGGGGCCGTAGGCCCAGATCGCCGCGTACTCGGCGGTGAGCGCCGCGCCCAGGGCTCCGGCCGGCCCGGTCGGTGACGGTGTCGGTGCGGTCACTTCAGCGCCTCCACATGCGTGGCCCGGGCGGCGGCGATCGAGGCGAGCAGGGCGGCCCGCTCCGCCGGCGCCGCCGCGCAGGCACTGGTCGCCGTCTCCCGGCCGGTGCGCTCGCGCTCCCGCAGCGCGGCCCGGGCGGCGGCCGGGTCGGCCGCCGGGGCGGGGGTGGCCGCGGCGGGCGCCGAGGGCAGCGGCACGCCGATCACCCGGGCCAGCTCGGCCGCGTGCGCGCCGTGCGCCTCGGCGATCGGGGTGAGCAGGCCGGCCAGCGCGGGGTGCGCCGCGGCGGCGTCGCGGTGCCCGGCGGCGAGCCGGAGCGCCTCGTCGAGCAGCGGCGTGAGCGGGTCGGGCCCGGGACTGGGATCGTCGTCGCGGTCGAGAAGATCACAGCCGGTCAGTGGCGCCGTCGCGCCGCCGAGTGCCAGGAGCGCCCCGGCGCGCAGCACCGTTCGCCGGGAATGCCCGGTTGCTCCGCCGCGTTGTGTCGTTCTGCCCGTCGCCACCGGACAAGTCAACACCATCACCGGCCGTACGTGGGCCACCGGCGTCGGTGCGCCGCCCGGTCCGGTGCCCGGCAGGCGCGTTACGCTCTGCGCAGCCACCGGCGCGTCAGCTCCGGTGGCATACCGGCATGGCGACCGATCGGGGCGCCGTCGATCACGAGAAGGGTGCGGAGATGACGCAGCGTGGCCGTGCCACGAGGTCGACGGGTCCGGCGGGCAGACCCCGGCGCGCCGACGCCCCCCGGGGCGGGGAACGCGCCGGCGGCCCGCGCGGCGACCTCGCCGCCCGGCGGGCCCGGCTGCGTGAGGTCATCGAGCCGGTGGTCGCCGGCGCCGGCTACGACCTGGAGGAGCTCACCGTCTCCCGGGCGGGCCGCCGGCACGTGGTGCGGGTGATCGTGGACGCCGACGGCGGGATCAACCTGGACGCCGTCGCCGAGGTCTCCCGGGCCGTCTCCGCGGCCCTCGACGCGGCCGAGGAGTCCGGGGGTGACATCGTCGCCGGGGAATACCAGCTGGAGGTCAGCTCCCCGGGCGTGGACCGGCCGCTGACCCTGCCCCGGCACTGGCGGCGCAACGTCGGGCGGCTGGTCAAGGTGACCGCCCGCGGCGCGGGCGCTCCGCCCGGGCAGCGCGCCGGGCAGCCCGCCGGCGACCGGCAGGTCACCGGCCGGGTGGTCGAGGCCGACGACGAACGCGTGGTGCTGGAGACCGACACCGGCCGCACCACGTGGACCTACGCCGAGCTCGGCCCCGGCCGGGTGCAGGTCGAGTTCCACCGCCTCGACGAGATCGAGGAGACGGACGAACCCGACGACATGGACGACACCGACGACTTCGACGACGAAGATGATGTGGAGGACGAGGAGAGGTGAACATCGACCTCGCGGCGCTGCGCGCACTCGAGCGCGAGCGGGAGATCCCGTTCGACACGATCCTCGCGGCGATCGAGACCGCGCTGCTGACGGCCTACCGGCACACCGAGGGGGCGGAACCGCACGCCCGGGTGGAGATCGACCGCAAGTCCGGCGCGGCCCTGGTCTACGCGCAGGAGCTGGACGACGACGGCACGGTGGTGCGGGAGTGGGACGACACCCCGCACGACTTCGGCCGGATCGCCGCCATGACCGCGAAGCAGGTGATCCTCCAGCGGCTGCGGGAGGCCACCGACGAGGTGCACTTCGGCGAGTACGTCGGCCGCGACGGCGACCTGGTCACCGGCGTGGTGCAGGCGCACGAGGCGCGGGCGGAGAAGGGCATCGTCACCGTCGACCTGGGCAAGCTGGAGGGCGTCCTGCCGCAGTCGGAGCAGGTGCCCGGCGAGCGGTACGTCCACGGCGAGCGGATCCGCTGCGTGGTGGTGCACGTGGCCAAGGGGATGCGCGGCCCGCAGATCACCCTGTCCCGTTCGCACCCGGCGCTGGTCAAGAAGCTCTTCGCGCTCGAGGTGCCGGAGATCGCCGACGGCACGGTCGAGATCGGCGCGATCGCACGTGAGGCGGGTCACCGTACGAAGATCGCGGTCCGCTCCACCGCCCAGGGCGTGAACGCCAAGGGGGCCTGCATCGGCCCGATGGGCCAGCGGGTCCGCGCGGTGATGAGCGAGCTGCACGGCGAGAAGATCGACATCATCGACTGGTCGGACGACCCGGCGACCTTCGTCGGCAACGCGTTGTCGCCGGCCAAGGCGCTGCGGGTCGAGGTGGTCGACCTGGCCACCCGGACGGCCCGGGTGACGGTGCCGGACTTCCAGCTCTCCCTCGCCATCGGCAGGGAGGGGCAGAATGCCCGGCTTGCTGCCCGGCTGACCGGTTGGCGGATCGACATCCGGTCCGACGCGGAGCAGGCCGGGGCGAGCGGCCGGAGCGGGGCTGATCACGTCCCGGAGCCGGGCAGCGCGATCTCGGGCGCCTAGGGGTAGACTTTCTCCAGTGGTACGACGCGCGCTGCCGGAGCGCACCTGTGTGGGTTGCCGGCGACGTGCGCCGGCCAGCGAATTGCTGCGGATCGTCGCGGTCGGCGACGAGGCTGGTCACAGCCTCCGGCCCGATCCGGCCCGCAGGCTGCCGGGTCGGGGAGCGAACATGCACCCGGATCCGGCCTGCTTCGCGCAAGCGGTGCGGCGGCGCGCCTTCGGGCGGGCGCTGCGCGTCACCGGGGTCCTCGACCACGGTGAGCTCGCGGAGCACGTCGATGCGCCAACCACTACGTCCGGTCAGCCCGACCGGGCGAGGGTCGCTAGCAAGGTAGGACGACCGACATGAGCACACGATGAAGTCCCTGAAATGACCAGGCTTCAAGTGCACGAGTGAGGTCGCTGCGGGTGCTGCCCGCACGACCTCGGAGTGAGGAGTGCAGTGGCAGGTAAGGCCCGCGTACACGAGCTTGCGAAAGAGCTCGGGGTCGAAAGCAAGACCGTTCTCGCCAAGCTCAAGGAGATGGGCGAGTTCGTGAAGTCCGCGTCCAGCACCGTCGAGGCGCCCGTCGCCCGACGTCTGCGTGGCGCATTCGTCGCGTCCGCCGGTGGGTCCTCGGCGCCGACCGCCCCTCCGGCGGCAGCCCCGAGCCCGGCACCGACCCCGACGCCGTCCCCGACCCCGGGTGCCCCCCGGGTCTCGGCCAAGCCGATGCCGCCGCGGCGGCCGGCCGCGCCGACCCCTGGACCGAAGCCCAAGGGCCCGGTCCCCGGCCCGCCGCAGCCGGCGACCCCGGTCGCCAAGCCGGCGAGCGCGCACGACATCGAGGTGGCGGCCGCCGAGGCGCGCGCCGCCGCGCTGAAGGCTGAGCAGGAGGCCGCGGTCAAGGCCGCGCAGGCCGCCCGCCAGCAGCAGCGGGAGAACGTCCGACGGGAGCCCCCGACCGAGGGCGGTCCCCGTCCGGGTCCGCGTCCCGGCCCGAACGCCGTGCCGCCCCGTCCGGGTTCCCCGGCCGCGGGTCGTCCCGGCGCCCCGCAGCCGGGCCCGGGTGCCCGGCCGGGTGGTCGCCCGCCGGCGCGCGGCGCCGGCAACAACCCGTTCGGCATCCAGGGCGGTCAGCAGCAGCGGCCGCCGGCCGCCGGTGCCGGCGGTCCCCGGCCCAGCCCGGCGGGCATGCCGCCGCGGCCGAGCCCGGCCTCCATGCCGCCGCGGCCCAGCCCGGCCTCCATGCCGAGCCAGCGGCCCACCACGGGTCGCCCCGGCGGTCCCGGTGGCGGGCGTGGCGGCCCCGGCGGCGGCGCGGGTCGTCCCGGTGGCGGTGGCTTCCGTCCCGGTGGCGGCGGCGGTGGCGGTGGCTTCCGCGGCGGTCCCGGTGGTGGCGGCGGCGGTGGCGGTGGCTACCGTGGCGGCCCCGGTGGTGGCGGCGGCGGTGCTCCCGGCGGCGGTTTCCGTCCGGGTGCCCCGGCTGGTGGCGGTGGTCGTCCCGGTGGCGGCGGTCGTGGCCGCGGCGGTGGCGCCGCGGGTGCCTTCGGGCGTCCGGGTGGCCGGCCGACCCGTGGTCGCAAGTCCAAGAAGCAGCGCAGACAGGAGTTCGACAACCTGTCGGCCCCGACCATGAGCTCGGGTGCCCCCCGGGGTCAGGGTCAGGTCATCAGGCTCTCCCGTGGCGCCTCGCTGTCGGACTTCGCCGACAAGATCAACGCCAACCCGGGTTCGCTGGTCCAGGAGATGTTCAACCTGGGCGAGATGGTCACCGCGACCCAGTCGTGCTCCGACGACACCCTGCAGCTGCTGGGTGAGCACCTCGGCTTCAACGTGCAGATCGTCAGCCCGGAGGACGAGGACCGCGAGCTGCTCGCGCAGTTCAACATCGACCTCGACGCCGAGGTCGCGGAGGACCGCCTGGTCAGCCGTGCGCCGGTCGTGACCGTCATGGGTCACGTCGACCACGGTAAGACCAAGCTGCTCGACGCGATCCGCAAGGCGAACGTCGTGGCCGGCGAGGCGGGTGGCATCACCCAGCACATCGGCGCGTACCAGGTCCACGTCCCGCACGAGGGCGAGGACCGGGCGGTGACCTTCATCGACACCCCGGGTCACGAGGCGTTCACCGCCATGCGTGCCCGTGGTGCCCAGGTGACCGACATCGTGGTGCTGGTGGTGGCGGCCGACGACGGCGTGATGCCGCAGACGATCGAGGCGTTGAACCACGCCAAGGCGGCCGACGTGCCGATCGTGGTGGCGGTCAACAAGGTCGACAAGCCGGAGGCCAACCCGGACAAGGTCCGCCAGCAGCTGACCGAGTACGGGCTGGTCGCCGAGGAGTACGGCGGCGACACGATGTTCGTCAACGTGGCGGCGAAGCCCGGCATCGGCATCGACGACCTGCTCGAGGCGGTCCTGCTGACCGCCGACGCGTCGCTGGAGCTGACCGCTCCGATCGACGGGCCGGCGCAGGGTGTGGCCATCGAGGCGCACCTGGACAAGGGCCGCGGCGCGGTGGCGACGGTGCTGGTGCAGAAGGGCACCCTGCGGGCGGGCGACTCGATCGTCGCCGGTGGGGCGCACGGCCGGGTCCGGGCGATGCTCGACGAGAACGGCAACCAGGTCGCCGAGGCGGGTCCGGCCCGTCCGGTCCTGGTGCTCGGTCTGACCGCGGTGCCGGGTGCGGGTGACACCTTCCTGGCGGCCGAGGACGACCGCACGGTGCGCCAGATCGCCGAGCAGCGGCAGGCGCGGCGGCGGGCGGCGGCGTTCGCCAACTCCCGTGGCCGGGCCACCCTCGAGACGCTCATGGAGCAGCTCAAGGAGGGCGAGAAGACCTCGCTCAACCTGGTGCTCAAGGGCGACGTCTCCGGTTCCGTGGAGGCCCTCGAGGACGCGCTGTTCAACCTCGACATCCCGGAGGAGGTCCAGCTCAGGATCATCCACCGGGGCGTGGGTGCGATCACCGAGAGCGACGTCATGCTCGCGAGCGCCTCGTCCGAGGCGGTCACGATCATCGGCTTCAACGTGCGGGCCTCCAACAAGGTCCGCGAGATGGCCGACCGCGAGGGCGTGGAGATCCGGTACTACACCGTCATCTACCAGGCCATCGAGGAGATCGACGCCGCCCTCAAGGGGCTGCTCAAGCCGGAGTACGAGGAGGTCGAGCTGGGCACCGCGGAGATCCGCGACGTCTTCCGCTCGTCCAAGGTCGGCAACATCTCCGGTTGCATCGTCCGGTCGGGCATCATCCGGCGCAACGCCAAGGCGCGCCTGCTGCGCGACGGCTCGGTGGTGGCGGACAACCTCACCATCAGCTCGCTCAAGCGGTTCAAGGACGACGCCACGGAGGTGCGCGAGGGCTTCGAGTGTGGTCTGACCCTGGGTGGTTACAACAACGTCCAGGTCGGCGACATCATCGAGACCTTCGAGATGCGGGAGAAGGCTCGCGCCTGATCCGGTGAACCACTGATCGAGGGGTTTACGCCGAAAGGCGTAAACCCCTTGATCATGTGGGGGTACGTCCGGGTATCGTCCGGGGCGATGTTCACCGGAACCGCGGTCTTCGACCTGCTGCTGCCGGGCGACTCCCGGTCGCTCAAGGCCAAGAGATCATACGTACGCCCGATCGTGGCGGCCCTGCGCCGCTTCGAGGTCTCGGCCGCCGAGGTCGGGGCGCTCGACCTGCACGGTCGGGCCGAGATAGCCGTGGCCGTGGTGGCCGCCGAGGCGTCGCACGTCCGCGAGGTGCTGGACTCCTGCGAGCGCCTGGTGGCCGGCCGGCCGGAGGCCGAGTTGCTCTCGGTGCGCCGGCGGCTCTACGGCGAGGAGGACTGACGCCGGCGCGGGTGCCCGCGTCCGGCGGGCGGTGCCGACGCCCGGCGGCGCGGGTGCGCGCGGCGGGCGGTGACGACCCCGGTGGTGCGGGTGTGCCGGGCGTCGGGCCGGGCCGGCGCACCGCCGGCGACGCGCGGCGGCGGTCGCCGCGCGGGTAGTGTTCGAGATGTTGGCCGGTCGGCTCCGGGGCGCTCCGCGTCGCCGGTGACGGCCGGGAACGGGACGCCGTGGAGGTGGCGAAATGTCGGATCCGGCCAAGGTACGCCGGCACGCGGAGCGGGTGCGTGAACTGGTCGCGTCGGTGGTGCGCAGCCAGATCAAGGACCCCCGGCTCGGCATGATCACCATTACCGACGCCCGGATCACCGCCGACCTGCGCGACGCGACCGTCTTCTACACGGTGCTCGGCGACGCGGCGGCCCAGTCCGGCACCGCCGCGGCGCTGGAGAGCGCCAAGGGCATGCTGCGCAGCACCGTCGGCAAGGCGCTCGGCCTGCGGCACTCGCCGACCCTGACCTTCGTCCTCGACGACGTCCAGGACCAGGTCAAGCACATCGACGACCTGCTCGCCCAGGCCCGCACCGCCGACGCCGAGGTGCAGCGGCTCGCCGCCAGGGCCGCGTACGCGGGCGAGGCCCAGCCGTACCGGCTGGACTCCGACGACGAGGCCCACGACGAGGACGAGGACGAGGCTCCGCCCCGGGGCGGGGACCAGCGGTGACCGAACCGTCCGGCGGTCCGGCCGGTGGCACCCTCGCCGAGGCGACGCCACCGGCCGACTCCGGCCCCGCCGAGGCGGACTGGGCGGCGGCCGTCGCGGCGGTGCGGGGGCTGCCGCCGGACGGGCGGGTGCTGCTGATCTGCCACGTCAACCCGGACGGCGACGCGCTGGGCAGCATGCTCGGCTTCGGGCTCGGGCTGCGTCGGCTGGGCGTACGGCGGATGCAGGCGACCTTCCCCGGCCCGCCGGAGGTGCCCGAGCCGTTCCGCGGCCTGCCCGGGCTCGACCTGCTCGTGCCGGCGACCGAGGCGTACCCGGACCCGGATCTGGTCGTCTGCTTCGACGCGGCCAGTGAGTCCCGGCTCGGCGAGCTGGTCGACCGGCTGGGCGCGGCCGGCGGCGCGCTGGTGCTCGACCACCACGCGTCGAACACCCGCTTCGGCCGGGTCAACCTGGTGGACCCGCACGCGGCGGCCACCTCGGTGGTCGCCGAGGAGCTGCTCGCCCGGCTCGGCGTCGCGCTGGACGCGGAGATCGCGGAGTGCCTCTACGTCGCCCTGAGCACCGACACCGGCTCGTTCCGGTTCGAGGCGACCACGCCGGCGGTGCACCAGCTCGCGGCCCGCCTGATCGCCACCGGCATCCGCCCCGGTGACATCTCCCGCCGGATCTTCGACACCCGGCCGTTCGGCGCCGTCCGCCTCTTCGGCGAGGTGCTCGGCCGGGCGCGCCTGGAGCCGGCCGCGGCCGTCGGGCACGGCCTCGTCTGGACGTACGCCACGCAGGACGACCTGGCCCGGCACGACCAGCCGGCGTACGTGCTGGAGGCGCTGATCGACTCGGTCCGGTGCACCGCAGAGGCCGACGTGAGCTGTGTGGTCAAGCAGACCGCGACCGGCGACTGGGCCGTGTCGATGCGCAGCAAGGGCGCGGTGGACGTCAGCCGGGTGGCGGTCGCGCTGGGCGGCGGCGGGCACCGTTTCGCCGCCGGATTCACCGGGCGGGGGACGGTCGACGAGGTCGTCGACCGGATCCGCGCGGAGCTCGACGGCGCGCTGACCGGGCCCGACCGGCGCTGACCCGGCGGGCCCGCACGGGAAGATCAGGGTCAGCTCCGGGGAGTGTCCGTCTTCCCGCGCTCGGCGAGTCCGGGGAGAATCGCGGGATGGAGCAGCCCCACGACCTCACCGTCGAGGCGCCCCGCGCCTGGGACCGTCCCGCCGTCACCGTGCCGGTGCTCGTCTGCCTCTCGCTGGTCGGCGGCCGATTCCCGTCGTTCTCGACGGAGGCCAACCTCTGGACCCTCGGCACCGGCGGCGTGTTGATCTGGCTGGGCCTGAGCAACCGGGTGCCCCGGCGGCCGGCCCCGCGCCGGCTCGGCGCCCCGGCGGCCTGGTGGGCCCTTCCGGTGGTGGTCTTCGGGGTCTTCGAGGGGGCCACGTTCGTGCTGGCGGTCGGGGACGACTTCCCCACCTTCTCCCGGCTGGCGGATCCGATGCTGGAGGACCGGCTGGTCCGGTCGGCCGCCTGGCTGGCCTGGCTGTCCGCGTTCTGGGGGTTGGTGCGGCGATGATGCGGGCGATGGCGATCGGCGGCTTCCTGGCCGCGCTGGTGCTCTTCGCCGCCGTCGAGTGGGCGGCCCGGCGCGAGGGCTCCCGGATCCCGACGCTCGGCGAGGTCTGCGCGTACGTGATGCGCTACGAGGTGGGGCCGGTGCCGGTCGGCCGGATCGGGCTCTTCGGCTTCTGGTGGTGGCTCGGCTGGCACTTCCTGGCCCGCTGACCGCCGGCCTCCCCCCGCCGGTCCGCGACCCGGGACGACCCGACGGACCAATGTGAGTCCAGATCGCGGGAACCGTGGGCAGCATGTGGACCTGAACGATAACTTGGGAATCGGCCGGCGTCGTGTGGCGGCGCCGGTCGTGGGCGGTGGTGCCACACCCGGCAACGCCTCCCTCCAGGGTCGGACCGACCCGGGCTCACCCGCTGCCCACCAGCCGCTCCGGTGACCCCGGACCGCTGCCGGGCGTTCAGCACGCCGCCCGTGAGGGCCGCCGTCGCGTCGGCGGCTGCCCGCGCCCTGGAAGGGGACCACCACCATGCCGAGCAAGCCCAAGCCCGAGACCACCGACGAGGCCCGCGAGCAGATGCGCCGCGCGCTGCAGACCTCGATGGACACCCGTCAGTGACCCAGGCCGACCGGCGGTGACGCCGCCGACGGCCTTCGCCGACGGCGTCACCGTCCGTCCGGCGCCCGTCGCTGTCCGCCCCGCACCCGTCGTCGGTCGCGGGCGCCCCCGGCGGGCCGCTACCGTCGCCGCATGCGTCGGATCCTCGTCGCCGGCAGTTCGGGCGCCGGCAAGAGCACGCTCTCCCGCGAGGTCGCGCAGCGGCTCGACCTTCCGTTGATCCACCTGGACCGGCACTTCTGGCAGCCCGGCTGGGTGGCCCCCGACGATGCCCGCTGGCGTGCCGCGGTCGCCGAACTCGCCGCCCGGCCGTCCTGGGTGATGGACGGCAACTACGGCGGCACCCTCGACCTCCGCCTGCCCCGCGCCGACCTGCTGGTCCTCTGCGACCCGGGTCGGCTGCTCTGCCTCGGCCGGGTGCTGCGCCGCCGGTGGGTGTACCGCGCCACCGGCCGCCCCGACCTCCCGCCCGGCTGTCCGGAGAAGATCGACGCCGAGTTCCTCCGGTACGTGTGGCGCTATCCGCGCCGGTCCCGGCCCCGGCTGCTCGCCGCGGTCGCCACGCACGCGCCGGCGCTGCCGGTGGTCCGGCTGCGCAGCCGCGCCGAGGTGCGCCGCTGGCTCGCCGAGCTGCCTCCGGCGTGAGCAGAAAACCCGGGCCGGCGGGGACGCGCTGCGATAGGGTCCGCGCATGAGGTCGTTCCGCGGCGTCCTGCCCCCACCGCGCTCCTGACCGGAGCGTCACGCCACCGGTGGTCCCCCGAGCCCGGGTGACCACCGGCCTTCGCGGTGCGACCTGCCCGGACGACGGGCCTCCCGCCGATCCCGGCCGAGCCACCGCCGCCCGCGGCCCGTCCGTCCTGTGTGCGCTCCGACAGACGTCACCTCTGTCAGCGGCTCGATTCTTCCGTGGAGCGCACCCGTGTCCCGATCGTCCCTTTCCTGGTCGTCCGCATCTCCGTCCACCCCAGAACCCCGCCGTTCGTCCCCTGCCGGCCTTCGCGTCGGCCTGCTGTACGTCACCGTCGCCGCCGTGCTGTGGGGCACCACCGGTGTCGCCGTGCAACTCGTCCGCGAATCCACCGCGCTGACGCCGGCAGGCATCGGTTTCTACCGCCTCGCCATCGGCGCGGTGGCGCTGCTCGCCCTCGTGGCGCACCGGCTGGGACCGGTGCTGGCGGCGCTGCGGTCGGAACCGGTGGTCCTCGTCCTGATCGGGGTTGGTCTCGGGGCCTATCAGGCCCTCTACTTCGTCGCCGTCGCGGCGGGCGGCGTCGGGGTGGCCACGCTGGTCAGCCTGGGGCTCGCCCCGGTCCTCATCTTCGCGTGGGAGACCCTGCGCGTGCGGCGGCTGCCCGGGCGGACCCTGCTGGGCGCCCTGGTGGCCGGCGTCGCCGGCCTCGTGCTCGTCACGGTGTCTGCCGGGCAGCCGGGCGCCGCCGCGCCGCGCCCGCTGTTCGGCCTGCTCGCGGCCTTCGGCTCGGGTGTCGGCTATGCCGCCAGCATCGTGCTGAGCCGGCACGCCGCGCGTCGTGTCGCGCCGATGACGCTCACCACCGTCTCCGTCGTGGTGGGCGCGGTGGCTCTGGCGCCGGTCGCGCTGGCCGGGGGGATCGCCGTTCCGGCCCGGCTCGCGCCCGTCGGCCTGCTGGTCCATCTCGGGGTGGTCACCACGGCCGTGGCGTACGCCCTGTTCTACGCCGGGCTGCGCACCACCACGGGCAGCGCCGCCGCGCTGTCGACCCTGGCGGAGCCGCTCACCGCCGTGCTGCTCGCCGGGTGGCTCGTCGGCGAGACGCTGCCCGTGGGGGTGGCCGTCGGGGGAGTGCTCCTGCTCGGTGCCGTGACCGTCGTCCACCTGTTACCCGGTAAGTGATCTGATAGCTTGCGATCCTTACCGTGCCCGTGCCAGGATCGGCGGCGATGAGTCAGCCAGCCGTCGCCGCCGCCCCCGCCGCGTCACCCCGCCGGATCGCCGCGCTCGCCCTGCCGGCGCTGGTGGTGCTGGCCGCCGAACCGCTCTACGTGCTCGTGGACACGGCGGTGGTGGGGCACCTCGGCCGGGTGCCGCTCGCCGCGCTCGCCGTCGGCGGCACGGTGCTGACCCTCATCGCGTGGCTCGGCACCGTGGTCGCGTACGGCACCACCGGGCGGTCGGCCCGGCGCTTCGGGGCCGGCGACCGGGCCGCCGCCGTCGCCGAGGGCGTGCAGTCCTCCTGGCTGGCGCTCGGGGTGGGCGTGCTGGTCGCGGTCGGCATGCAGGTCGGCGGCGGGGCGTTGGCGCGTACGCTCGCCGGAGGCCCTGGCGAGGTGGCCGACGCCGCCGCGCAGTGGCTGCGGGTCGCGGCGCTCGGTGCCCCGGGCCTGCTGCTCGCCGCCGCCGGCAACGGCTGGCTGCGCGGCGTGCAGGACACCCGCCGGCCGCTGGCGTTCGTGCTCGGGCCGAACCTGCTCTCCGCCGTGCTCTGCCCCCTGCTGGTCTACCCGCTCGGCCTCGGCCTGGTCGGCTCCGCGGTGGCCAACGTGGTCGCCCAGACCATCGGCGGGGCGCTCTTCGCCGGGGCGCTGGTCGCCGAGCGGGTCCCGCTGCGGCCCCGGCCCCGGCTGATCGGGCAGCAACTGGTGCTCAGCCGGGACCTGCTGATCCGGGGCGTCGCGTTCCAGGCGAGCTTCCTCTCCGCCACCGCCGTCGCCGCCCGCTTCGGGGCCGCCGCCGTGGGCGCCCACCAGATCGCCCTGCAACTCTGGTTCTTCACCGCGCTGGTGCTCGACGCGCTCGCCATCGCCGCCCAGTCGCTGGTCGGCGCCGCGCTCGGCGGCGGCGACGACGCCGGGGCCCGGGCCCTCGCCCGCCGGATCGGGCTGCTCGGCGGTGCCTGCGGCGTGGCGTTCGCGGTGCTCATCGCCGCCGGCGCCGGCGTCGTCCCCGGCTGGTTCAGCTCCGATCCGCAGGTACGCGACCAGGCGATGCTGGCCTGGCCGTGGTTCGTGGCGATGCAGCCGCTGGCCGGCGTCGTGTTCGCCCTCGACGGCGTGCTGATCGGCGCCGGGGACGTCCGCTACCTGCGCAACCTGACCATCGTGGCCGCCCTCGGCGGCTTCCTGCCCGCCATCTGGCTGGCGTACGGGCTCGACCTCGGGCTCGGCGGCATCTGGGCCGGGCTCACGCTGTTCGTGGTGATCCGGCTGGTCGCCCTGCTGCTGCGGCTGCGCTCGGGCGGCTGGGCCGTGGTCGGCGCGGTGCGCTGACCGCCGCCAGCGAGGTGGGAGCGCCAGCAAGGGCGCTCGGGTCGTCGCGGCTCAGCAGCTTTCGCCGTCGCCGGGCCGCCAACCCGGGTCGTAGACGTTGCCGGTCGGCCGTGCCGAGGGCCGGCTGCGCAGCGGCTCCTCGGGGGCCAAGGCCAGGAAGCCCCGCTTGATTCCGGCGCAGTCGGCGTTGAACAGGGTGCTCGCCGCCTCGTGCACCCACAGCCCCCGTGAGGAGGGCCGCACGTCGTCGGGGTGCGGCAGGTGCCAGACCACCTCGTCGCGCACCGTGACCAGTTCGGCTCCCGGCGGGTACTCCTGCGCCCGCCAGAGGTCGAAGTGGTAGACCCAGATGAAGCTGGTGGTGATCTCCAACACCCGGAAGCCGTCGGCATCGGTGGTCGCCCGGTAGGTGACGGTGCCCCGGGCGCGGACGGTGTCGGCGTTGTCCAGCCGCGGGTCGGCCTTGTCGTCCACCCGGGTCACGTAGTTCAGCGCCGCGCCGTCGGCCAGGTCGCGCCGGACGTCGTCCCGATTGTCGGGCGCGATCAGCCCGAGGAAGGGCTCCGGGTCGTTGACCACCAGCATCGACCTGTCGACGCGGCCCTCGACGAGCGCCTGCCGGACCTTTGCCAGACCCTCGGCGACCTGCTTCGCCGTGAACGGCGCGGCCGTCTTCGCCGGCGGCAGGACGATGGCGTCCTTCCCGGCGGCGAACGACTCCGCCGGAGTGGCCGCCCACGGGCTCACCGAGTTGCCGTCGGCGTCAGTGGGACGGACCTGGCCGGGCACGGCCCGGCGGTCGGGCAGGATGGGCTCGTTGTCGCGGACCCGTTCGTAGACGCCGAATCCGATGGTGCCCACCACCGCGAGGAACGAGAGCGTCACCAGGGCGGCGACGCCGCCCAGCAGCTTCCCGCTCTGCCTCGCCCAGCCCAGCCGCAACCGCTCCGGGCGGGTCAGCGCGCGCTCCGTCTCCGGCTCGCGCATCCAGGTCGGGACGCGGACCGGCTCCGCGGGCTGGTCGGCGTACGGGTCGAAAGGCGCGGTCGGCTCGTTCGGCCGCTGGTCGGTGCTCATTCGGCTGTCCAGGTGGGAGTGCGGGGAGGGGGCGCATGATCTTCGCACCCGCCGCGCGCCGCCGTGGTCCCGTTCGGTCGCCGCCGGGCAGCGCTGTCCGACCGGTGGACGCCGCGCCGGCCGTCCACCCGACCCGCGTACGGCGGCGACGGGGCGTCCGAGCCGGTCTGGCAGGCTTGGGTGTCGTGAGCGCAGACGGTCTGATCGTGGTCGACAAGCCCGGCGGCATGACGTCGCACGACGTGGTGGCGCGGATCCGCCGGTTGGCGCGGACCCGCCGGGTGGGGCACGGCGGCACCCTCGACCCGATGGCCACCGGCGTGCTGGTGATCGGGGTCGGCCGGGCCACCCGCCTGCTCACCTATGTGATCGGCGCGCACAAGAGCTACACGGCCACCGTCCGGCTCGGCCAGGCCACCGTCACCGACGACGCCGAGGGCGACGTGATCGCCACCACTCCGGCCGGCCGGGTCACCGACGAGGCGATCCACGCCGCCCTCGCCGCGCTGACCGGCGAGATCGACCAGGTGCCGAGCGCGGTCAGTGCGATCAAGGTCGACGGGCAGCGGGCGTACAAGCGGGTGCGCGAGGGGGAGAGCGTCGAGCTGCCCGCCCGCCGGGTCACCGTCTCCCGGCTGGACCTGCTGGCCGTGCGCCGGGACACCCCCGACGTGGTGGACGTCGACATCGACGTGACCTGCTCCTCCGGGACGTACATCCGGGCCATCGCCCGGGACGCGGGCCTGGCGCTCGGGGTGGGCGGGCACCTGACCGCGCTGCGGCGTACCGCCGTCGGCGGCTTCACCCTCGCGGAGGCCGCCACCCTCGACGAGCTGGAGCGGCGCGCGCCCGAGGTGGTCCACCTGCCGCTGGCCGCGGCGGCCGACCGGTTCTTCCCGCGGCGCGACGCCGGCGCCGACGAGGCGAAGGTGATCTCCCACGGCGGGCCACTCGACCCGGCCGGCATTCCCGGCCCCTATGCGGTCTTCGGCCCCGACGGCGGGCTGATCGCTATCGTCAGCGAGCGGGACGGCCGGGCCCGCGCGGAGATCGTGCTCGCCCCCGCCTGACGGCGGGGCGCAGGTCAGCCGGGAAAGTGTTAGCAAGGGGCCCTTCCTATACACCAGGCGTTAATGAGGGGCCCTTCCTTACACCGCCGGCCGGCGGAGGCAGGGAGGAGCGCAATGCAGCGGTGGCGGGGGTACGACGCGGCGCCCGGTGGCTGGGGGCGGTCGGTCGTCACCATCGGCGTCTTCGACGGCGTGCACAAGGGGCACCAGGCGACCATCGGGCACGCCGTGGCCCGGGCCCGCGAGTTGGGCGTGCAGTCGGTGGTGGTCACCTTCGACCCGCACCCGGCCGAGGTGGTCCGCCCCGGCTCGCACCCGGCGGTGCTCACCGAGCCCGCCCGGAAGGCCGAGCTGATCGAGGCGCTCGGCGTGGACGTGCTGTGCGTGGTGCCGTTCACCCCGGAGTTCTCCCGGCTGCCCGCCGAGGCGTTCGTGCACGACGTCCTGGTCGAGCACCTGCACGCCGCCCTGGTCGTGGTGGGGGAGAACTTCCGCTTCGGGCACCGCGCCGCCGGCGACGTGGCGCTGCTGGAGCGGCTCGGCCGCACCTTCGGCTTCGGCGTCGAGGGGGCCCCGCTGGTCGCCGAGGCGGGCACCGTCTTCTCGTCCACGTACATCCGCTCCTGCGTCGACGCGGGGGACGTGGTGGCCGCCGCCGCCGCGCTCGGCCGCCCGCACCGGCTGGAGGGCGTGGTGGTCCGCGGCGACCAGCGCGGCCGTGAGCTGGGCTTCCCCACCGCCAACCTGCTCTGTCACCGGTACGCGGCGGTGCCCGCCGACGGCGTCTACGCCGCCCGGCTGGTGCGCCGGGGCCACGCCGAACCGCTGGGGGCGGCGGTGTCGGTCGGCACCAATCCGACCTTCTCCGGGCGGGAGCGGCGGGTGGAGGCGTACGTGCTGGACTTCGACGGCGACCTCTATGGCGAGCGGCTGGCACTGGACTTCGTCGCGCACCTGCGCGGGCAGATCCGATACGACGCGATCGAGCCGTTGATCGCCCAGATGGGGCAGGACGTCGAGCGGACCCGCCGGGCCCTCGGCTGACCGCCTCGCGGCCCTTGACCGGCCGGCGCCCGGCCGTACTGGTAGTCTGGCGGGGACGTCGGCTGACCGACGTGGGGCCTCGCGTGCCTGCACGACGCCGCGGGTGCGAGGTACCGGTCCGTTTCCGGTCCACCGACCGATCCGACGGACATCATCGAACAACCCACGAAACAGGGAGAACATGGCGCTCGACCAGGAAGCCAAGGCCAAGATCCGCGCGGAGTACGCGACCGCCGAGGGCGACACCGGTTCGCCGGAGGTGCAGGTCGCGGTCCTCACCAAGCGGATCGCCGAGCTCACCGAGCACCTGAAGGTGCACAAGCACGACCACCACAGCCGCCGCGGGCTGCTGCTGCTGGTCGGCCGTCGCCGTCGGCTGCTCAACTACGTCCAGAAGAAGGACATCAACCGCTACCGGTCGCTCATCGAGCGGCTCGGTCTGCGCCGGTGACGTGACGGGGGAGTGGCCTGACTCGGGCCGCTCCCCCGCTCCGGTACCACCCGAAAACCAGGGTCGCGCGACCACCCGAGAATGGGAGCAGGTCAGCGTACCGGTCTCCGGTAGTGGCCCCCGGGCACCCCGGCACCTCGCCGGCCACCCGGGCGCTTCGATCGAAGACCGGCCGTCTGAGCATCTCCCGCGTCGTGGGCCCCCGATGCGAAGGAGCACGACAGCACCATGACCGAGACCAACCTCGGCACCGAATCCCGCACCGCCGTGATCGACAACGGGTCCTTCGGCACCCGTGAGATCACCTTCTCCACCGGCCGGCTGGCCCGCCAGGCCGCCGGCTCCGTCATCGCCCAGCTCGGCGAGACGGTCGTCCTCTCCGCCACCACCGCCGGCAAGCAGCCGAAGGAGCAGTTCGACTTCTTCCCGCTGACCGTCGACGTCGAGGAGCGGATGTACGCCGCGGGCCGCATCCCCGGCTCGTTCTTCCGCCGTGAGGGCCGCCCCAGCGAGGACGCGATCCTCACCTGCCGGCTGATCGACCGGCCGCTGCGCCCGTCGTTCGTCAAGGGCCTGCGCAACGAGGTCCAGGTCGTCGAGACCGTCCTCGCGCTCGACCCGCAGCACCCCTACGACGTCGTGGCGATCAACGCCGCGTCGATGTCGACCAAGCTCTCCGGCCTGCCGTTCTCCGGCCCGATCGGGGCGACCCGGATGGCGCACGTCGACGGCCAGTGGGTCGCCTTCCCGACCCACGAGGAGCTGGCCCGGGCCACCTTCGACATGGTGGTGGCCGGCCGCGCCCTGGCCGACGGCGACGTCGCGATCATGATGGTCGAGGCCGAGGCCACCGAGCACACCGTGGCGCTGGTCGCCGGCGGCGCCCCCGCCCCGACCGAGGAGGTCGTGGCGAGCGGCCTGGAGGCCGCCAAGCCGGCCATCCGCGAGCTGTGCCGGGCGCAGAGCGAGCTGGCCGACGTGGCCGCCAAGCCGGTCGCCGAGTTCCCTGTCTTCCTGGACTACCAGGACGACGCGTACGACGCGGTGGCCGACCTGGCCCGCGCCGACGTCGCCGAGGCCCTGCAGATCGCCGGCAAGGCGGTCCGTGAGGAGGCCCTGGACGCGATCAAGGGCCGCGTGCTGGCCGAGCTCGGTCCGCGCTTCGAGGGCCGGGAGAAGGAGCTCAGCGCCGCCCTCCGGTCGCTGACCAAGTCCGAGGTCCGCAACCGGGTGCTGCGCGAGCAGGTCCGCATCGACGGCCGCGGCCCGCGCGACATCCGCCCGCTGACCGCCGAGGTCGGCGTGCTGCCGCGGGTGCACGGCTCGGCGCTGTTCGAGCGCGGCGAGACGCAGATCCTGGGCGTCACCACGCTGAACATGCTGCGCATGGAGCAGTCGCTGGACACCCTCTCCCCGGAGAAGTCCAAGCGCTACATGCACAACTACAACTTCCCGCCGTACTCGACCGGTGAGACCGGCCGGGTCGGCTCGCCGAAGCGGCGCGAGATCGGCCACGGCGCGCTCGCCGAGCGGGCACTGATCCCGGTGCTGCCGTCGCGCGAGGAGTTCCCGTACGCCATCCGGCAGGTCTCCGAGGCGCTCGGCTCCAACGGCTCCACCTCGATGGGCTCGGTCTGCGCCTCGACGCTGGGCCTGCTGTCCGCCGGTGTGCCGCTGAAGGCGCCGGTCGCCGGCATCGCCATGGGCCTCATCTCCGACGAGGTCGACGGCAAGACCCAGTACGTGACGCTGACCGACATCCTCGGCGCCGAGGACGCGTTCGGCGACATGGACTTCAAGGTCGCCGGCACCCGGGACTTCGTCACCGCGCTCCAGCTCGACACCAAGCTCGACGGCATCCCGTCGGACGTGCTGGCCGCCGCGCTCCAGCAGGCGCACGAGGCCCGGCAGACCATCCTCGACGTGATGCAGCGGGCCATCGAGGCCCCGGCCGAGATGTCGGACTACGCGCCGCGGGTCACCACCGTCAAGATCCCGGTGGACAAGATCGGCATGGTGATCGGCCCGAAGGGGCAGACCATCAACGCCATCCAGGACGAGACCGGTGCCGAGATCTCCATCGAGGACGACGGCACGATCTACGTCGGCGCGACCAACGGCCCGTCGGCCCAGGCCGCGGTCGAGCGGATCAACGCGATCGCCAACCCGACGCTGCCGAAGGTCGGCGACAAGTTCCTCGGCACCGTGGTGAAGACCGCCGCGTTCGGCGCGTTCGTCTCGCTGCTGCCGGGCCGCGACGGCCTGCTGCACATCTCCAAGGTGGGCGACGGCAAGCGGGTCGAGAAGGTCGAGGACTTCCTCAACGTCGGCGACCGGGTCGAGGTCGAGATCGCCGACATCGACGCCCGCGGCAAGATCTACCTGGACAAGGTCCGCCCGGAGGGTGCCGAGGCGCCGGCCGCCGACGAGGCCGCCGGTGGCGAGCGGCCGGCCGGCCGGGACCGGGGTGACCGGGGCCCGCGCGACCGCGGCGACCGCGACCGCGGCGGCGACCGGGGCGGTCGTGGCCCGGGCGGCGGCGAGCGCGGCCAGGGCGGCGGCGAGGGTGGCGAGGGCGGCGAGCGTCCGCGCCGCCGGACCCGGCACAGCTGACGCACCAGCGCACCGCACCACCCACCCCTCGTCGATCTGGGAGCAACAACACGTGAGTCGGGCCGTTCGTGCGCCGTTTCCGCCGGATCGACGGGGGGTGGCGTCGTTCCCGGGCCCCTCGGACGCCGCGTTCCGCGGCACCGGAGGGGCCCGCTCCGGCGGCGCCTCCCGGGCGGTGACCCGCACGATCAGTGACGACCCGCTGGGCGGCACGGTACGCCGTACCGTGCTGCCCAGCGGGCTGCGCGTGCTCACCGAGGCGATCCCGGCGATGCGCAGCGTGTCGTTCGGCATCTGGGTCGCGGTCGGCTCCCGCGACGAGACCGGCCCGCAGGCCGGCGCAGCGCACTTCCTGGAGCACCTGCTGTTCAAGGGCACCAACAAGCGCAGCGCCCTGGACATCTCCTCCGAGATCGAGGCGGTGGGCGGCGAGACCAACGCCTTCACCACGAAGGAATACACCTGCTACTACGCCCGGGTGCTCGACGAGGACCTGCCGCTGGCCATCGACGTCATGTGCGACCTGGTCGCCGACTCGGTGCTGAAGCCGGCCGACGTGGAGACCGAGCGGGGCGTGATCCTCGAAGAGATCGCCATGCACGACGACGAGCCCGGCGACGAGGTGCACGACCTCTTCGCCCGGGCGGTCTACGGCGACCACCCGCTGGGCCGGCTGATCTCCGGCACCGAGGAGACGGTCACGCCGATGACCCGGCGGCAGATCCAGGGCTTCTACCGCCGCCGCTACACCGCCCCGCAGATCGTCATCGCCGCCGCCGGCAACCTGGACCACACCGCGGTGGTGAAGCTCGTCCGCCAGGCGCTGCGCGGCACCCCGCTGGACACCGACCCGGCGGTGCCGGCGCCGCACCGGTCGGCCACCCCGGCGGTACGCACCAGGCCCGCCGCCACCCTGGTGGAGCCGAAGGAGACCGAGCAGGCGCACGTCATCCTCGGTTGCCCCGGCATCGACCGGCTGGACGAGCGCCGCTTCGCCCTCGGCGTGCTCAACAACGTCCTCGGCGGCGGCATGTCGAGCCGGCTGTTCCAGGAGATCCGCGAGCAGCGTGGCCTGGCCTACTCGGTCTACTCCTACGCCAGCCAGTACGCCGACAGCGGCCTCTTCGCCGTCTACGCCGGCTGCGCGCCCGGCAAGGTGGACGAGGTGCTGGAGCTGACCCGGGCCGAACTCGCCCGGGTGGCCGCCGACGGCCTGACCGAGGCCGAGGTGGCCCGCGGCAAGGGGATGAGCAAGGGCTCGTTCGTGCTGGGCCTGGAGGACACGGGCTCGCGGATGAGCCGGCTGGCCAAGGGCGAGCTGCTCTACGGCGACCTGATGCCGGTCGACGAGCTGCTCCGTCGGGTCGACGCGGTCACCGTGGCCGACGTGAACACCCTCGCCGCCGAGTTGCTGAGCCGGCCGATGTCGCTGGCCGTGGTCGGCCCGTTCGGCGAGGGCGACTTCTCCGCCCGCTGACCGGCCGCGCCACCCGCCCGCGCCCGTGGCCGGGCCCTGCCTCGGGTCCGGCGGGATGCGGACGTCCCGATTGGGATAGGTTGTGCCCCGTGACTGACGAGCAGGAGAAGAGCGCGGACGAGCCGATCCGGGTCGGCGTGCTGGGCGCCCGGGGCCGGATGGGCGTCGAGGTGTGCAAGGCCGTGGACGCCGCCGGCGACATGGAACTCGTGGCCATGGTCGACCAGGGCGACGGCCTGTTCGCGGCCTCCGACGCCGGGGCCGAGGTGGTCGTCGACTTCACCACGCCCGACGTCGTCATGGACAACCTGCACTGGTGCATCGACCAGGGCATCAACGCGGTCGTCGGCACCACCGGCTTCACCGAGCAGCGGCTGGATCGGGTGCGCGGCTGGCTGGCCCGCAAGCCCGGCGTGGGCGTGGTGATCGCCCCCAACTTCGGCATCGGCGCGGTGCTGATGATGCAGTTCGCCGCCCGCGCGGCCCGGCACTTCGAGTCGGTCGAGATCGTCGAGCAGCACCACCCCCGCAAGCTGGACGCGCCCAGCGGCACCGCCACGCACACCGCGCGGCTGATCGCCGCGGCCCGCGCCGAGGCCGGGCTGGGTCCGGCGCCCGACGCGACAAAGGACGAGGTGGCGGGCGCCCGGGGCGCCGACATCGAGGGAGTACGCGTGCACGCCGTGCGCGCCACCGGCCTCGTCGCCCACCAGGAGGTGCTCTTCGGCACCACCGGCGAGACGCTGACCATCCGGCACGACTCGTACGACCGGGCGTCGTTCATGCCGGGCGTGCTGCTGGCCGTCCGCGCCGTCCGCAACCGGCCGGGGCTGACCGTCGGCCTGGACGCCCTGCTCGACTGACGCCGAGGGTCGGACCGTCTTCGTCTCCAGCCACCTGATGGGCGAGATGCAGCTCACCGCCGGGGGAATCCCGTCGCCTGGCTGCCGGGCGGCTCCTAGGCTGCCCGGGTGATCGATTCTGGCATCCTCGACCGGGCGGGCCGCCGGGTCACCCTGCGCCCCGTGGACGACGACAACTGGCGGGCGGTGGCCGACGTCGCCCCCCGCGACGACCAGCGCGCCTGGGTGCCGGCCCTGGCCGCCCGCTACCTGCTGCTGACCATGCGCTCCGACGTCTGGAACTCGCTCGCCGTGTACGCGGACGAGACGGTGGCCGGGCACGTCATGTGGGGCGTGGACGACGACGGCTCGCGCTGGATCGGTGGGATGGTCATCGACGCGGCCGAGCAGGGCCGGGGCGTCGGCCGGGCGGCCGTGCGCACCCTCGCCGCGTGGCTCGCCGCGCAGGACGGCGGGCACCCCGTCCGGCTCTCCTACCACCCCGACAACGCCTCGGCCGCCCGGCTCTACACGAGCCTGGGCTTCACGCCCACCGGCGCGATGGAGGACGACGAACTGGTCGCCGAGTTGCGCCCCGCCGCCTCCGCCTGACCGCCCGCCGGTTCGCGGGCGGGGCGTCAGCCCTCCTGGAGCACGGAGAGGATGTTGCCGGCCGGGTCGGTGAACCAGGCGATCGACGGCCCCTGGCCGCGCATGACGCCCTTGTCGTCCTGCGGCATGCCGGGGTAGCGCTCGAACCGGACGCCGCGCCCGGTCAGCTCGTCGACGGCCCGGTCGATGTCGTCCACCGCGAAGCTGCTCATCGCCTTCGTGTCCGTGAACATGTCGCTCCTCCTTGTCGTGGCGTACGAGGGGTGGACGGCCCGGGCCTTCGGAACTCATCGCCCGGCGGGTAGGGGCGGGCGCGGCGGCCCGGCTCAGGGGTCGAGGCGGTGCGGCAGCCCGAACCGCGCGAACAGCTCCGGCGTGAGGAAGTGGGTGAGCCGGCTGATCCGCCCCGCCGAGAACTCGAGCACGTGGACGCTGAACGGCCGGTGCCCGCCCGCCGGGTCGGGGCGGTAGTGACCGAAGGCGGCGCCGCCGTTGGCGGACACCGGCACCAGCCGCGAGCCGCGGCACTCGGCGCCCGGGCCGAGCATCCACCGCCGGATGTCCCCGGGGCCGCGCAGCCACAGCGCGAACGGCGGCATGCTCTGCACCGCGTCCTCCCGCAGCAGCGCGACGAGCGAGTCGATGTCGTAGCGCTCGAAGCTGGCGACGTAGCGGTCGAGCAGGTCGCGCTGCCGCCCGTCGAGCGGGGCGCGCGGCAGCCCGTCGCGGGCGGCCAGGGTGGCGCGGGCCCGCTGGAGGGCGCTGTTCACCGCCGCGACCGAGGCGCCGACCAGCTCGGCGGTCTCGTCGGCCCGCCAGCGCAGCACGTCGCGCAGGATCAGCACGGCCCGCTGCCGGGGCGGCAGGTGCTGCAGAGCGGCGACGAACGCCAGCCGGACCGACTCGCGGGCCTCGGCCACCGCCGCCGGATCACCGGACGGCAGCACGGCCGCGTCCGGCGCGGGGCCCACCCAGCGCTCGGGCGCCGGCGCGCCCAGCGCGGCGAGGACCGGCTCGTCCGGCCCGCCGAACTCCATCGGCAGGGCCCGCCGGGCCCGCCCCCGCAACTGGTCCAGGCAGACGTTGGTGGCGATCCGGTAGAGCCACGTCCGGGTGGAGGACCGGGCCTGGAATCCGTCACGCCCGCGCCAGGCGCGCAGCAGCGTCTCCTGCACCGCGTCCTCGGCGTCGAAGATCGAACCGAGCATCCGGTAGCAGTAACCGGTCAGCCCGACGCGGTGCGCCTCGAACGTCGCGTCGGCCGGGCCCGACGCCGGCCCGGCGGCACCGTCGGGGTCGCGACCGGTCGCGCCGCCGTGGGCCACGCCTGCTCCGCTGGTCGCCGTCGCTGCGGTCATGGGGTCACCGTAGGCGACGCCCCCGACAGTGTCCGCCGATCCGGGCCCGCGCGGAGGCCTGTCGTCAGTCCACGGGGGGCGCCGGCGACGGCACCGACCCGGCCGGCGGGACGTCCGGCAGCGTCGCCTCCGTGGGCGTCGCGTCCGCGGGGTCCGCCTCCGTCGGCACCGCCACGTGCAGGCGTAGTTGCGGGACGAGCATGTCGTCCACGTCCAGGGCACGCGCCGCGCCGTCGGGCTCCCAGCCGGTGCTGGTGAGGAACTTGCGGGTCGCCTCGTCGTCGTCGAACGCCCAGGCCACCGCCCGGGCGAACCCGTCGGCGCGCCACAGGTCGACGGTCGCGGCGAGCAGCCGGCTGCCGTGCCCGCGCCGCCCCCAGCGCGGCTCCACCAGCAGGTCGGTCACCGCCGCCACGCCCGGCCCGAGCGCCTCGGCCGGCTCGCCCGGAGCGAGTGCCTCGGCATCGGCCGGACCGGAGGCGGCGAACCCCACCAGATACGATTGCTCGGCCTGTTCGACGGCGACGAGCACCCGATGCGTGCCGGAGGGCGGCTCCTGCACCGCCGCGCTCCACCGCCGGGCGAGCCACGTCTCGTCCAGGTTGTCGAGCACGTGCCGGGGCAGGATCCGGCGATAGGCGACCCGCCAGGTCGCGAGCTGGATGCGTGCGATCTCGCCGGCGTCTTCCGGACGCGCCGGGCGGACGTACCCGAGAGCCATGGGACGGAAGCCTACGCAGGGCGAGGGAGGCGACGGTGGCGCAGGGTCCCCGACGGACGGTCCGGCAGGTCGTGAGCGTGGTGGGGCTCGCCGTCGCGGTGGCCGCGTTCCTGTCCGTGGCGGCCGTCCGACACGGATTCTTCGACCTGAAGGTCTACTACGGCGCGCTGACCTGGTGGGTGCACGACGGCGGGGAGATCTACGACTTCCTCAAGCCCGGCACGCAGTACGGCTTCACCTATCCGCCCTTCGCCGCCCTGGTCATGCTGCCGATGGCGTACCTGCCGTGGTCGGCGGCGATCGTGGTGAGCGTGGCCGCCAGCGTGGTGGTCACCGCCGTGCTGTTCTGGTGGCTGGTCGACCCGATCTCCCGCCGGGCCGGCTGGACCCGCTGGTACGCCCTCGCCGTGGCGCTCTGCCTGGCCGCCGCGTACGAGCCGATGCGCGAGACGGTCAACTTCGGCCAGGTCAACATGCTGTTGCTCTTCCTGGTCGCGGTCGACCTGCTCCGGCTGCTGCCGGCCGGCAACCGCTGGGCCGGGGTGGGCATCGGCCTGGCCACGGCGATCAAGCTGACCCCGGGCATCTTCATCGTCTACCTGCTGGTCACCCGGCGCTGGCGGGCCGCGCTCACCTCGATGGCCGCCGCGGCCGGCGCGACCCTGTTCGCCGCCGCGCTCTTCCCCGACGCGTCGCGGGAGTTCTGGACCGAGGCGCTGTGGAACACCGGCCGGGTGGGCGAGCTGGCGTTCGTCTCCAACCAGTCGCTGCGCGGGGTGGTCGCCCGGCTGAATCCGGAACACCCGAGCACCCTGGCCTGGCTGGCGCTGGTGCTCGCCACGCTGGCGCTGTGGGCGTGGCGCTCCCGGGCCGCCGTGGCCGCCGGCGACGAGGCGACCGGCCTGGCGCTGACCGGCGCGGTGATGTGCCTGGTCAGCCCGGTCACCTGGGTGCACCACCTGGTCTGGTTGCTGCCCGCGCTGATCCTGCTGGTGGACAACGGCATGGCCGCACCGGCCGGCAGCCGCCGACGCCGCGTCCTGCTGGGCGCCGCGATCGTCGGGTACGGCTTCCTGATCAGCCGGATCGTCTGGGCCTGGGAGAAGGACTTCGCCGGGCTCGACGGCTTCCTCGGCAGCAACACCTACGTCTGGATCAGCCTGGCGCTGCTGGCGTTCCTGCCGGTCCGTCGCCTGGGCGACGCGGGCTGGATCAGCCGCCGCCGGGCGACGCCGGCCAGGTCAGCCGTCGAGGCGTCCGGCGTACCGCAGCTCGACGAGCCCGACCGGCGGTCGCCCGCCGGCCAACGGCACCGGGTAGGTCGACCGCTCACCGTCCGGTGACAGCCCCGCCCGCTCGTAGAACCGGCGGGCCCGGTGGTTGTCGGCCAGCACCCAGAGCCGGTAGTCGGACCAGCCCCGCCCGGCCAGGCCGGCGCGGGCCGAGGCCAGCAGCGCCCCCGCCGTGCCGTCGCCCCAGTGCGCCGGCTCGACGTACATCGCCACCACCTCCCCGTGCGCGAGGTCGAGGTCGCCCCGGTCCTGGTTGATCCGGTACGGGCCGAACGTGGTGAACCCGGCCAGCGTCCCGTCGGCCTCGGCGAGCAGGGTGGTGAACGGGTGCTCCGGATCGGCGGTGCCGAGGTCCCGGCGGCGCTGCGCCCACGCCGCGACGTTGAGCCGCCGCAGCACCTCGTCGGGCATGATCCCCGCGTAGCCGGCCTGCCACCCGTGGATGTGCACCCGGGCGACCGCCTCGGCGTCCTCGGGCTCCTCGCGCCGGATCGTGAGCATGCGTCCGTTCTATGCCCCGGCGGGCGATCGGTCCAGCGTCCGCTCCCGTGTCGTACGGGTGGATTAGGGTGCCCGACGATGGCCGCACCGGAATCACTCTCGCTCGCCCAGGCGCGCCGGGTGGCGCTCGCCGCCCAGGGCTTCGCCGACCCCGCGCCCACCGGCGTGCCCACCCGCCGACACCTGCGCCGGGTGCTCGACCGGGTCGGGCTGATCCAGATGGATTCGGTCAACGTCCTGCAACGCGCGCACTACCTGCCGCTCTACAGCCGGCTCGGGCCCTACCCGACGTCGCTGCTCGACACCGCCGCCTACCGACGTCCCCGGGAGCTGTTCGAATACTGGGGCCACGAGGCGTCGCTGGTCCCCGTCGGGTCGCACCCGGCGTTGCGCTGGCGGATGGCCCGCGCCCACTCGCAGGCGTGGGGCGGGATGCGCCGGATCGCCGAGGAGCAGCCCGGGCTGGTCGCCTGGGTCCGCGACGAGGTGGCCGCCCGGGGGCCGCTCACCGCCGCCGAGATCGAGCACGACGCGCCCCGGGAGACCGGCAACTGGGGGTGGAACTGGTCGGCGGTGAAGCGGGCGCTGGAGTTCCTCTTCTGGGCCGGCGAGGTGACCGCCGCCGACCGCACCTCCTCGTTCGCCCGCCGCTACGACCTGCCGGAGCGGGTGCTGCCGGCCACCGTGCTGGACGCGCCCACGCCGACCGACGCCGAGGCGTACCGCACGCTGGTGGCCATCGCCGCGCGGTCGCTCGGGGTGGCCGCGGAGCCGGAGCTGCGCGACTACTTCCGGCTGCCCCTCGCCGGCGCCCGGCAGGCCATCGCGGAGCTGGTCGAGGCGGGCGAGCTGCTGCCGGTCGCCGTGCAGGGCTGGCGGCAGCCCGCCTGGCTGCACGCCGGGGCGCGGCTGCCCCGCTGGGTGCGCGGCAACACCCTGGTCAGTCCGTTCGACCCGCTGGTCTGGGAGCGGGCCCGCACCGAGCGGCTCTTCGACTTCAGCTACCGGATCGAGATCTACGTCCCGGCGCCGCAGCGGGTCCACGGCTACTACGTGCTGCCCTTCCTGCAGGGGGAGCGGTTCACCGCCCGGGTCGACCTGAAGGCCGATCGCAAGGCCGGGGTGCTGCTGGTGCCGGCCGCCTGGGTCGAGCCGGGCGCCGACCCGGGCGAGACCGCGTTGGCACTCGCCGCCGAGCTGCACCGCCTCGCCGGCTGGCTCGGCCTGGACGCGGTGGCGCCGCCCGCTGCCGGCGACCTGGCCGCCCCGCTGGCCGCCGCGCTGCTGGGCGTGGCCGGTGTACGGTGAGCCACGTGACGAGCGTTGACGGGCCGGCCCCCCAGCCGCATCCGCAGAGCGGCGGGGTCGACGCCCCGCCCCAGGCGTCTCAGTCGGGGCAGCCCCACACGGGGCCGGCGGGCGAGCCGGGTGCGTGGCCGGCGGGCGAGCCGGGTGCCTGGCCCGCCGGTGAGCCGGGTGCGTGGCCCGCGGGCCAGGTGCCGCCCTACCCGGTGCCGGAGCCGGACCGGCTGACCCGCTTCGTCGTCCGCCTCTACGACCGCTCGCCGCGCTGGGCCGTGCCGCTGGCCGCGCTCGGCTGCGTCGCCGCCGGCATCGGCTACACGCTGCTCAGCAACCCGACCCACGCCGCGCCGGACGCCGCGCCGACCTGCCTGCTCAAGCTGACCACGGGGCTGGACTGCCCGGGCTGCGGCGGCACCCGCGCGCTCTGGTACGTGCTGCACGCCGATCTGCCGGCCGCCGCCCGGCACCACTTCCTCTTCGTCTTCGCGCTGCCCTTCCTGGCCTACCTCTTCGTCGCCTGGGCGGGGAAGCAGGCGTTCGGCTGGCGCCTGCCCGAGCTGCAACTCAGCTCGAAGGTGATCGGCGGCTTCCTCGCCGCCTGGCTGGCCTTCTCGGTGGTACGCAACCTCCCCTGGGCGCCGTTCACCTCGCTCTACGTCTGACCCTCCTCCGGCGCGGCCCACGCTTTCCGAGGCGGCCCACGCCTCCAGACTTCCCGGCAGGGTCGAATGGGTCGGGTGGGTCGGGCGCGGCTCGGGCGCGGTGGGTCGGGTGGGTCGGGCGCGGCGGTCGTCGGCCCGTCGCACCATCGACTTCCGGCAGCCCACGGTGCCCTGCCGCGACACTGTCGAGCTGCCCCGTCTGTAGGACCACCACGGGTGGTGGGGGTCTGCTCGCCTCGCCCGGCCGCCCGCCGGGGCATTGACCTCGCAGAGTGGAACGTCATGGGTGTCACGCAGGGCTCGTGACACCCATGGCGTTCCACCGGCGGGCGGCGCGCACCCTCCTTGCGCGCCGGGCTCGCGGCCGCCGCCCGCGCCGCCGACCCGGTGGTGGCGCTTCCGCGCCGCCGGCCCGGTCGTGGCCGCTGTCGTCCGCGCCGACGACCGGTGGCGGTTGCCGGCCTCCCGACCGCTCGCGTGGCTCCCGACCGCTCGGGTGGCTGCCCGACCGCTCGGGTGGCTCCCGACCGCTCGGGTGGCTGCCCGACCGCTCGGGTGGCTGCCCCGTCTGTGAGGGCAGCTCGCCAGCGTCGTCGCGCATCCACCCAGCGGCAGCCCGAGCGCGTCGAGATCTTGGCCACGTGTCGGTCAGGCGGACCGGCACCTGTCCGACCGTTTCGCAGCTCAACGACCCGTTCGGCTCGTGAGCCCAACTTTCCCCCACGACCGTGGGGCCACTACAGTGCCAGGAATGCCGGACATGGTGCAGCCACAGGTCAAGCTCATCGCGTGGACCCACTTCGAGGCCCCGGACGACGTGCCGTGGTCGACCGACGCCGAGGGCGGCCAGGCGCTCGCCGAGTTCGCCGGCCGGGCCTGCTACCAGAGCTGGAAGAAGCCCAACCCGGCCACGGCCACCAACGCCGGCTACCTCGCGCACATCCTCGAGGTCGGGCACCTGAGCGTGCTGGAGCACGGCTCGGTCAGCTTCTACTTCAGCGGCGTGTCCCGCTCGTTCACCCACGAGCTGATCCGGCACCGCCACTTCTCCTACTCCCAGCTCTCCCAGCGGTACGTGCCGGAGCGGGACGCCGCCATGGTCGAGCCCTCGGTGATCGCCGAGGACCCGGAGCTGCACAAGAAGTTCGTGGAGGCCGCCGAGGCGAGCGTGCGCGCGTACAACGAGCTGCTGGAGGGGCTGGAGCGGCGCTTCGCGGACGTGGAGAACGCCACGCTGCGGCGCAAGCAGGCCCGCCAGGCGGCCCGCGCCGTCCTGCCCAACGCCACCGAGACGCGGATCGTGGTCACCGGCAACTACCGGGCCTGGCGGCACTTCATCGCCATGCGCGCCACCGAGCACGCCGACGTCGAGATCCGCGAGCTGGCGGTGGAGTGCCTGCGGCAACTCCAGCGGGTCGCCCCGAACGTCTTCGCCGACTTCGTCGTCTCGGCCCTGCCCGACGGCACCGAGGTGGCCGCCAGCCCGCACGCCGAGCTGTCCTGAGCCCTTCCCCGGCGGGGTGCCGGTGGTCGTCCGCTAGGTTGGTGGCATGACGCACGACCACCCTGACACCCCCGCCCGGGCGGTGTCCCGCCCCTTCGGGCGAGTGCTCACGGCCATGGTGACCCCGTTCACCGCCGACGGCTCGCTCGACCTCGACGGCGCGGCGCGCCTCGCCAGCTACCTGGTGGACGAGCAGGGCAACGACGCGCTGGTGGTCAACGGCACCACCGGCGAGTCGCCGACCACCACCGACGCGGAGAAGGAACACCTGATCCGGGCGGTGGTGGAGGCCGTCGGCGACCGCGCCAAGGTCGTGGCGGGGGTCGGCACCAACGACACCCGGCACACCATCGAGCTGGCCACCGGCGCGGAGAAGGCCGGCGCGCACGGCCTGCTCGTGGTCACCCCGTACTACAACAAGCCGCCGCAGGCCGGCCTGCTGCGCCACTTCACCGCCGTCGCGGACGCCACCGGGCTGCCGGTGATGCTCTACGACATCCCGCACCGCTCCGGCGTGCCGATTGCCACCGAGACGATGGTGCGGCTGGCCGAGCACGGCCGGATCGTCGCGGTGAAGGACGCCAAGGGTGACCTGACCGCGACCGGCTGGGTCACCGCCCGCACCAACCTCGCCTTCTACAGCGGCGAGGACTCGCTGACCCTGCCCGCGCTGGCCGTGGGCGCCGTCGGCGTGGTCGGCACCTCGACCCACTTCACCGGCGCGCTCACCAAGCGGATGATCGAGGCGTACGACGCGGGGGACACCGCCGGCGCGCTGGACCTGCACCGGCGGCTGCTGCCGCTGTACACCGGCATCTTCCGCACCCAGGGCGTGATCCTGGTGAAGGCCGGCCTGGCCGCCGCCGGGATGCCCGCCGGCCCGGTGCGTCCGCCGCTGGTCGACGCGACCGACGACGAGATCGCCCAGCTCCGCGCGGACTGCGCGGCAGCGGGCCTGGAACTGCCCGAATGACCGAACGACACGACGGGCGCCGGGTGACGGCGCCGCAGAATGAGGTGGACGCGTGACCGAGGCGCACATCGAGGCGGAACTGCCCCCGCCGCTGCCGGAGGGTGGGCTGCGGATCATCCCGCTCGGCGGGCTCGGCGCCATCGGTCGCAACATGACCGTCTTCGAGTACGACGGCAAGCTGCTCGTCGTCGACTGCGGGGTGCTCTTCCCGGACGTGGAGCAGCCCGGCGTCGACCTGATCCTGCCGGACTTCGGCCCGATCCTCGACCGGCTCGACGACGTCCAGGCGATCGTGCTCACCCACGGCCACGAGGACCACATCGGCGCGGTTCCCTACCTGCTCGCGCACAAGCCCGACATCCCGCTGGTCGGTTCGCAGTTCACGCTGGCCCTGGTCGAGGCGAAGCTCGCCGAGCGGCGGATCCAGCCCTACACGCTGACCGTGCGGGAGGGCGGCCGGGAGCGGCTCGGCCCGTTCGAGTGCGAGTTCTTCGCGGTCAACCACTCGATCCCGGACGCGCTCGCGGTGGCCATCCGCACCCCGGCCGGCCTGGTGCTGCACACCGGCGACTTCAAGATGGACCAGCTCCCGCTGGACGGCCGGATCACCGACCTGGCCGGGTTCGCCCGGCTCGGCGCCGAGGGCGTGGACCTGCTGCTGTCGGACTCCACCAACGCGGAGATCCCCGGCTTCGTCACCCCCGAACGCGAGATCGGGCCGGTGCTCGACTCGATCTTCGCGAAGGCGCGCGGCCGGATCATCGTCGCCTCGTTCGCCTCGCACGTGCACCGGGTGCAGCAGGTCTTCGACTCCGCCGCCGAGCACGGCCGCAAGGTCGCCCTGATCGGCCGCTCCATGGTCCGCAACATGGGCATCGCCCGCGACCTCGGGCTGCTCAACATCCCGGCCGGGCTGGTCGTCGGGCTGGAAGAGGCGACCACCATGCCGCCCGAGCAGATCGTGCTGATGTCCACCGGCTCGCAGGGCGAGCCGATGAGCGCCCTGGGCCGGATGGCCAGCGGCGACCACCGGCACATCACCATCGCCCCCGGCGACACGGTGGTGCTCGCCTCGTCGCTGGTGCCCGGCAACGAGACGTCCGTCTACCGGGTCATCAACCGGCTGGCCCGGGCCGGCGCGGTGGTGGTGCACAAGGACGTGGCCAAGGTGCACGTCTCCGGCCACGCCCCCGCCGGCGAGCTGCTCTACCTGCTGAACGTGGTGCGCCCCAGCAACCTGATGCCGGTGCACGGTGAGTGGCGGCACCTGCGCGCGCACGCCCGGCTCGGCATCGAGTCCGGTGTCGCCCCCGACCGCGTGGTGCTCTGCGAGGACGGCGACGTCGTCGACCTCGTCGAGGGCCGGGCCAGCCTCGTCGGGCACGTGAAGAGCCGCTACGTCTACGTCGACGGCCTCGCCGTCGGCGACGTCAGCGAGTCGCTGCTCACCGAGCGGCGGATCCTCGGCGACGGCGGGTTCATCGCCACCACCGTGGTCGTCGACTCCGTGACCGGCAAGGTGGTCGGCGGTCCCACCCTCTCCGCCAAGGGCTTCTCGGAGGACCCGGAGGCGTTCAACCCGGTGATCCCGCTGGTCACCGAGGCCCTGAACCGGGCGGCGGCCGACGGCATCACCGACCCGCACCAGCT
This sequence comes from Micromonospora sp. NPDC049139, assembly GCF_055586845.1. Classification (NCBI taxonomy): domain Bacteria; kingdom Bacillati; phylum Actinomycetota; class Actinomycetes; order Micromonosporales; family Micromonosporaceae; genus Micromonospora; species Micromonospora sp. NPDC049139. The sequence continues at coordinate 273,469 of NZ_JBVJHK010000003.1, forward strand.
CCAGCAGATCGTCCGGCGCACTGTGGGGCGGTGGGTGAACGACGCGTACCGGCGCCGGCCCATGATCGTGCCCACCGTCGTCGAGGTCTGACCCCCGCTTCACCGACGCCCGCCCGCACCCCGTGTGCCGGCGGGCGTCGCGGCGTCCGGGGCCGTCGGCTCAGGCCAGCAGCGCGTTCAGCTCGCCGTAGCTGATCGCGCCGGCCAGCGAGTCGTACGAGCCGGAGCGCAGCGCCTCCGTGGCGGCGCGGCGGACCAGCCCGTACGCGGCCTCGGCGAGCGCCGAGCCGAGGCTGACCCGGGCCACCCCCAGCCCGGCCAGGGCGGCCACGGGGAGCGACCCCGGCCCGGCGAGCACGTTGACCGGCCCGTCGATCCCGGCGACCAGCGCCCCGATGGTCTCCGCGTCGACCACGCCCGGCACGAAGATGCCGTCCGCGCCCGCCGCCCGGTACGCCGCCGCCCGGCGCAGCGTCTCCGCCAGCCGGTCCGCCGGGTCGCCGACGGCCCGCAGGAACACGTCGGTGCGGGCGTTGACGAAGAGCCGTACCCCTGCCTCGTCGGCGGCCTCCCGGGCCGCCCGGATGCGGGCGCACTGCCCGTCGACCGGGCGCAGCGGGGACGTCCCTGCCGGCGGGGCGTCCTCGATGTTGACGCCGACCGCGCCGGCGGCGAGCACCGCGGTCACGGTGCGGGCGACCCCGGCCGGGTCGGCGGCGTACCCGCTCTCGATGTCGGCGGTGACCGGGACGGTGACGGCGGCGGCGACGCGGGCGACCACCGCCAGGGCGCCGTCCCGGTCCAGCTCGTCGCCGTCCGGCGCGCCCAGGCTCCAGGAGACGCCGGCGCTGGTGGTGGCGACGGCGGTCGCGCCGCAGTCGGCCACGATCCGCGCGCTGGCGGCGTCCCAGGCGTTGGGCAGCACGAGGGGGGAGCCGGGCCGGTGCAGGGAGTGCAGGAGCAGGGCGGTGCGCTGTCGGTGCGTCGTCATAGGCACGAGTCCACCAGGGCGGGAGGAGACCGTCCGGCGGGTTTCGGACCTCACCCGTGTGCCCGCCCGGCCGGTCAGGGCAGCGCGGCCACGGCATCGGCGTACGCGACGCCGGTGTCGACGGCCGCGTCGAGCAGGACCGTGAGCTGGGCCGGGGCCACCCCGTGCGCCAGGTCGGTGCTGACGTCGCCGGCCAGCACCAGCTCGCCCCCGAGGTCGTGCACGTACGCCTTCGGCAGCAGCCGGTCGTGGTTCCACGCGTTGCAGAACGCGTACGCCTCGGCGAGCCGGTCGGCCGGCAGCCGGCGGCTCGCCACCGCGCGCGCCCGGAGGATCTCGCCCCGCTCGCCGGCCCGGCGGAACTGGATGAGCGCCTCGCCCCACCGGCCGACCACGGTGCCGTCGGCGTCCACGGCGTAGTGGTCCCCGCGCCGGTCCAGGGCGGCCGTGATCATCTCCACGCTCAGCGGGCGTGGCTCCCCGTCGGCCGGCGGGTCGTCGTCGGCCGGGTCGCCCGGGTCGTCGTCGGGCGCGTCGTCCGGCGGCAGCGGCACCGGTGCGGCGAGCGGCCGCTCGGCCAGCCAGGACGCGATCCGGCCGGACTGGTGGCCGGTGCCGTTGCGGGCGTCGAAGCTGCCGGCCAGCGCGGTGGCCAACCCGAGCAGGGTGGCGCCGAGCGTGGCCACGTCGAGGTCGGCGGCCGGGCGGTCGCCGTACCCGGGTCGGTGCACCGTCCGGCCCCCCAGCCCCGCCTCGACGGCGAGCGCGCAGACCAGCGCCCCGGCGGCGGCGAACTCCATCGCGGACAGGTCGTCGTGCGGCCGGTCCAGCCGGGGCAGCTGCTCGGCCAGGACGTCCAGCCCCCGGGCGGGGTGCCCGCCCAGCGCGCACCACCGCAGGTGCGCGGCGAGGTACGGGAAGGCGGCCTGCTCCCGCCGGTGCCGCCGGTACGCCCGCACGTGCGCCTCGGCTGCCCGCGCCGGCTCCCCGGCGCGCAGCCAGGGCAGCAGCCCGGCGGCCAGCGCCCGCTCGGGTTGCTCGGTGCAGCCGCCCGTGCCGGCCGCCGTTTCCGCCAGCGCGTCCAGCGCGGCCCGGTGGTCGCCCCACCCGGCGAGCAGTTCCGCCCGCCGGGCCGGCGCGCAGCCGGGGCAGCCGCCGGCCGGCGTTGCCCCGGCCGCCGACCAGCGGTCGAACCACCGCCGGGCGGCCGGCTCGTCGCCCAGGTGGTCGGCGATCCGGCAGCGCAGCTCGGCGACCACCGCCGCGTCCCCGCCCGACCCGCCGGCGCCGCCGTGGCCCGTAGCGCCCGCCGGGGCGCGGCCGTGGCCCGTAGCGCCCGCCGGGGCGCGGCCGTGGCCCGTCGCGCCCGCCGGGGCGCGGCCGTGGCCCGTTACGCCCGCCGTGGCGCCGCCGTGGCCCGTTACGCCCGCCTGGGCGGCACCGCCGGAGCCTGTCCCGCAGGCCGGGTCGGCTGCGTCGCCGCCGTCCGGCGGGACGGGGGAGCGGGCGGTGGCCCGGGCGGCGAGATCGTCCAGCATGGCCAGGGCCTGGTCCAGCCCGACCCGGGGGCTGCCGAGCAGGGCCTCCACGGCGTACCGCTGGTACCGCAGCAGCAGTGCGGCGTCCGGGCCGGGCAGCAGGTCGGGGCGACGGTCGACGGTGGCGAGGCAGCGGCGTACCGGCTCGACCAGCCGCCACCGCTCCCCGTGCAGCAGATAGCCCTCGATCAGCGCGAACCGGGCCTCCACCGCGGACCGGTCGTCGCCGGTGGCGTCGGCGTGCGCGGCGATCCGTTCCAGCTCCGCGCTGCGGGCCTCGCCGTCGGGCGCGTCGCGGGCGTCGGCGAGCGCCTCGGCCAGCGCCGGGTCCCGGTGCCGCCGCCCGCCCCACCGGCCGGTCGGCCCGAAGGGGTCCAGCCCGCGAGGGGCCGGCTCCCCGCCCCGGCCCGTCACGCCACGACCCCGCCGGGCAGCCGGGCGACCTCGGTGGCGAGCTGGCAGCCGGTGGCGATGCCGCAGTCGAGCAGCTGGTCGAGCTGGTGCGGGGTGACCCCGCGCTCCAGGTCGGTGATGACCTCGCCGCAGACCCGGGCCCGCCCGTCGTCCTCGACGTGCACGAACGCCTTCGGCCAGAGCCGGTCGTGGTTCCACGCGTTGCAGAAGGCGTGCAGCGCCGGCACGTACTCGATCGGGAACGTCGGCGCGGCCAGGGTGCGGACCTGGAGCAGCTCACCGGCGGCGCCCGGCCGCAGGAACCAGATCAGGCTGTCGGCCCAGCGGCCGACCAGGTCGCCGTCCGCGTCGGCCTGGACCACGTACCCCCGGCTGTGCAGGACGGCGGCGATCAGCTCACCGGTCAGCGGTCGCAGCGCCGCCGGGTGTCCGGCCAGGGGGCCGTCCGGACCGTCCTCGATTCCCGGCGACGCCATCGGGCATCCCTTCTGAGGCAGATATCACGTGAAGCGGCGCGGTCCGCGCTGCGACGCGCGGACACGACCCGGAAAAGCGGCGATCTGCCGGGTCACGCCGTTAAGTTGATGCTATGGCGGGCCGTACCTCTCAGGCGAGTCGGCGGCGCGGCGCGTCGCCGCGTGGCACCACGAACAGCCGTGCCCGCCAGCCGGCGAAGAAGACCGCCCGGCCGGCCCCCCGGCGGCGGCCCGCGGCGCGGCCGGGCCCGGGGCTCCTCGTCGGGCGCGCGGTCGGCGCACTGTGGATGGGGCTGGCGCACGGCGTCGGTTGGGCGTTCCGCGCCGCCGGCCGGCAGGCCGCCTCGGCCCGCGGGCTCGACCCGGAGCACCGCCGTGACGGCGCGGGGCTGTTGGTCTTCGGTCTCGCCCTGCTCAGCGCGGTGGCCATCTGGTTCTCCGGCGCCGGCCCGGTCGGCGAGCAGCTGGCCGACACCGTCCGGCTCTTCCTCGGCGCGATCGCCATCGTGGTGCCGGTGCTGCTGATGATCGGGGCCTGGCGTCTCATGCGCGAGCCCGGCGACCCGGAGCACCGCGGCCGGGGGCTGGTCGGCTGGGGCTCGATGCTGGTCGCCACCGCCGCGATGCTGCACATCGGGCAGAACCCGGTCGACGCGGTCCAGCGCGACTTCGCCGGCGGCCTGGTCGGCGCGGGCGTGGGCAGCCTGTTGGAGCGGGCCGTCACCGCCTGGGTCGCCGTGCCGCTGCTGATCCTGCTGCTGGTCTTCGGCCTGCTGGTGGTCACCGCGACGCCGATCAACAAGATCCCGGAGCGGCTCGGCCTGCTCGCCGGCACCCTGGTCGCCCCGCCGGCGGAGGAGGAGACGGACGAGGCGCCCGCGAAGCCCGCCCGCAAGCGCGCGACGAAGCGGGCGGCGCCGCCGCCGGTCGACCCGGCGGAGTTCGACGACGAACTTGACGGGGCGGACCTCCAGGAAACCCTCGTGCTGCCCCGCAAGCGCCCCGGCAAGGTCCCGGCCAGCCGCAAGCCGGTCGAGCCGCCGGAGCACTCGCCCGCACCGACCCGGGCCGAGCAGCTCGCGCTGACCGGGCTGGCCGGCGACTACACCCTGCCGCCGGCGAACATGCTCAGCAGCGGCGCGGCCCCGAAGAGCCGGAGCCGGGCCAACGACGAGGTGATCGCCGCGCTCACCGGCGTCTTCGAGCAGTTCGACGTGGACGCCGCCGTCACCGGCTTCACCCGCGGGCCGACCGTCACCCGCTACGAGGTGGAGCTGGGCCCGGGCGTCAAGGTCGAGCGGATCACCCAGCTCTCCCGCAACATCGCGTACGCGGTGAAGTCGCCGGACGTGCGGATCCTGAGCCCGATCCCGGGCAAGAGCGCGGTCGGCGTGGAGATCCCGAACACCGACCCGGAGAACGTGGCGCTCGGCGACGTGCTGCGCTCGCGGGCCGCCACCGGCGACCACCACCCGATGGTGGTGGCGCTCGGCAAGGACATCGAGGGCGGCTACGTCGTGGCCAACCTCGCCAAGATGCCGCACATCCTGATCGCCGGCGCGACCGGCGCGGGCAAGTCGTCCTGCCTGAACTCGCTGCTGGTGTCCATTCTCACCCGGGCCACGCCGGACGAGGTGCGGCTGCTGCTGATCGACCCGAAGCGCGTCGAGATGACCGGCTACGAGGGCATCCCGCACCTGGTCACGCCGATCGTGACCAACGCCAAGAAGGCGGCCGACTCGCTGGAGTGGGTCGTCCGCGAGATGGACATGCGCTACGACGACCTCGCCGCCAACGGGGTCCGGCACATCGACGACTTCAACCGCAAGGTGCGCACCGGCGAGATCAAGGCCCCGCCGGGCAGCGAGCGGGAGATGCGCCCGTACCCGTACCTGCTGGTGATCGTGGACGAGCTGGCCGACCTGATGATGGTCGCCCCGCGCGACGTGGAGGACTCGGTCGTCCGGATCACCCAGCTCGCCCGCGCGGCCGGCATCCACCTGGTGCTGGCCACCCAGCGCCCGTCGGTCGACGTGGTCACCGGCCTGATCAAGGCGAACGTGCCGTCCCGGCTGGCGTTCGCCACCTCCTCCCTGGCCGACTCGCGGGTCATCCTCGACCAGCCGGGCGCGGAGAAGCTGCTCGGCCGCGGCGACGGTCTCTTCCTGCCGATGGGCGCCTCGAAGCCGATCCGGATCCAGGGCGCCTGGGTGACCGAGCGCGAGATCGCCGACGTGGTGAAGTTCTGCAAGAGCCAGCGCGAGCCGGAGTTCCGCCCCGATGTGCTCGCCGCGCCGGACAGCGGCAAGAAGAAGATCGACGAGGACATCGGCGACGACCTCGACCTGCTGGTGCAGGCCGTCGAGCTGGTGGTCACCTCGCAGTTCGGCTCGACCTCCATGTTGCAGCGCAAGCTGCGGGTCGGCTTCGCCAAGGCGGGGCGGCTGATGGACCTGATGGAGACCCGGGGCGTGGTCGGCCCGTCGGAGGGCTCCAAGGCCCGCGACGTGCTGGTCAAGCCCGACGAGCTGGAGGAGGTCCTGGTCGGCCTGCGCGGCGGCGAGGAGTGACGCCGACCGGGCGCCGACGCGTTGCCGGCTCCTTCGGCCCGCCCTGGTCGACCGGGTAGGACACGGACGGGCCCGCCGGAAGCCGGCGGGCCCGTCCGTGGGGGAGCGGCGGTCAGGAGTTGTAGAGGGCAGCGCCGATGACCATGCCGATGATCGCGCCGGCCACGCTGGCGACGGCGGCGTACCAGCCGAGCGGCTTGTCGCCGAGCACGGCGCCGACGATCCCGAGGATCAGGCCGGCGAGGCCGAACAGCGGCGGCAGGAACAGGATCGCGATGACCGCGAAGACGAAGCCCAGGATGGTGCAGATGCGGGCGGCGCCACTGCGCGGGCGGGCGGTGGTGGGCATGTCGGCCATGTCTGCCTCCGGTGGGTGAGAGCCTGCGTTACCAGGCCGACCTCTACCCACTGTGGCCGTTCGTCACGCCTCGGGCCCGTGTCCTCAGTGGAAGATCTTCAGGCCCACGATGCCGGCGATCACCAGCAGGAGGCAGGCGATCCGGGGCAGGTTGGCCGGCTCGTTCAGCGCGAGCATCCCGACCAGGGCGGTGCCGACCGTCCCGATGCCGACCCAGACGGCGTAGCCGGTGCCGACCGGGATCTCGCGCAGCGCGTACCCCAGCCCGGCCATGCTGAGCACCAGCGTCACCACGAAGACCGCCGACGGGACGGGACGGCTGAAGCCGGCGCTGCGGTCGAGGGCGATCGCCCACGCCGTCTCCAGGAGTCCGGAGATCACCAGCACGATCCAGGCCATTGAAGATCACCTCTGCGGTTGCGCCCGGACCTCCGGGGCCGGGACGAGTCGGGTCTGCACGTCACGCGGGCGTCTTGGCCTGACCGGGTACGCCCACCACTCGTCCGGGACGGCCGTGGCCGTCAGGGCCGACGCTAGCACCGAACGGGACGTGCCGGAGGAGGGTGGTGAGCCCCGCCACCCCTCGTTGACCTTAACTTGACTTCAACTTGCAGTATGGGCGCATGCCGCTGCTCTTCTCCGACGCCGAGGTCACCGCCGCGCTGGACGCCCCCACCACCGTGGCGGCCATGCGGGACGCCCTGCTCGCCGCGTACGCCGGCCGCCTGGTGGCCCCGCCCCGGGCCGCCGCGCCGCTGGGTGGGGGGCGGATGGTGCTCACCGCCGGGCACCTCACCGGCGAGTGGTACGGCTTCCGCTCGTACGACACGTTCGGGCACCCGGAGAGCGAGCAGGTGGTGGTGCTGCACGACGGGCGTACGGGGGCGGTCCGGGCGGTGGCGGTCGGGGAGGAGCTGGGCTCCCGCCGCACCGGCGGGCTCGGCGGGGCCGCCGTGGACGCCCTGGCCCGCCCGGACGCCGCCACCCTGGGCGTGGTCGGTTCGGGCCGGCAGGCGTGGACGCAGGTCTGGGCGGCGGCTGCGGTCCGCCCGCTGCGCGAGGTCACGGTGCACAGCCGCTCCGCCGTCCGGCGAGAGGCGTTCGCCGCCCGGGTGCGCGCCGAGCTGGGCGTGCCGGCGCGCGCCGTGGCGTCGGCCCGGGCCGCCGTGGCCGACCGCGACGTCGTGGTGCTCGCCACCACCAGCGTCACCCCGGTGCTCGACGCCGCCGACCTCGCTCCCGGCACCCACGTCAACACGGTCGGCTTCAAGCAGGCCGACCGGCACGAGTTCGGCCCCGACCTGCTGGACGCCGCCGACCTGCTGGTCACCGACTCGCCGGCGCAGGCCGCCGCGTACGATCCGCCGATGCTCGCGGCGCTCCCGGCGTACGCCGGGCGGCTGCGCGACCTGGGCGGGGTGCTGGCCGGCGCGGTGCCGGGCCGGACCGGCGCGGACCAGGTCTCGGTCTTCTGCTCGACCGGCCTGGCCGGCACCGAGGTGTTCCTGCTCGACCGCCTGGTCCGGGTCGGCGCGGCGACCGTCTGACCGGCGCGGCGTCCGTCACCCCGGCGCCGAGCCACGAAGGAAGGGCCCCTTCCTCTACCGAATCCGTTAACAAGGTGCCCTTCCTTGCAGGACGGGCGTGCGTGGGGGGTCGCGGGCGGCCCGGTACCCTCGGATGGTGTCTGCCACCTCCTCTTCCGACAACTCCGACGGCCGCCGGGTCGCCCTGCTGACGCTGGGCTGCGCCCGCAACGAGGTCGACTCGGAGGAGTTGGCCGCCCGGCTGCACGCTGACGGCTGGCAGGTCACCACCGACGGCGAGGGCGCCGACGTGGTGGTCGTGAACACCTGCGGCTTCGTGGAGAAGGCGAAGCAGGACTCCATCCAGACCCTGCTGGCCGCCGCCGACACCGGCGCGAAGGTGGTCGCGGCCGGCTGCATGGCCGAGCGGTACGGCCGTGAGCTGGCCGACAGCCTCCCCGAGGCGCAGGCCGTGCTCAGCTTCGACGACTACCCGGACATCGCCGCCCGGCTGGACGCCGTGGTCGCCGGCGAGGCGATCCACGCGCACACCCCGCGCGACCGCCGCGAGCTGCTCCCGCTGACCCCGGTCTCCCGCCGGGACAGCGCGGTGTCGCTGCCCGGCCACGGCACCCCCGCCCGGGGCGTCACCGAGACCGACGAGCACACCCCGGCGCACCTGCGCCAGGTGCTGCGCCGCCGGCTCGACACCGGCCCGGTCGCCTCGCTGAAGCTCGCCAGCGGCTGCGACCGGCGCTGCGCGTTCTGCGCCATCCCCGCCTTCCGCGGCGCCTTCGTCTCGCGTACGCCGGACGAGCTGCTCGCCGAGGCGGAGTGGCTGGCCAAGACCGGCGTCCGCGAGCTGGTGCTGGTCAGCGAGAACTCGACCTCGTACGGCAAGGACCTGGGTGATCCCCGGGCGCTGGAGAAGCTGCTGCCGCAGCTCGCCGCGATCGACGGCATCGTCCGGGTGCGGGCGAGCTACCTCCAGCCGGCCGAGACCCGGCCCGGCCTGGTCGAGGCGATCGCCACCACGCCCGGCGTGGCCCCCTACTTCGACCTGTCGTTCCAGCACTCCAGCGAGTCGGTGCTGCGCCGGATGCGCCGCTTCGGCTCCACCGACCGGTTCCTGGAGCTGCTGGCGAGCGCCCGCGCCCTGGCCCCGGAGGCGGGCGCGCGGAGCAACTTCATCGTCGGCTTCCCGGGCGAGACCCGCGCCGACTACCAGGAGCTGGTCCGCTTCCTGACCGAGGCGCGGCTCGACGCGATCGGCGTGTTCGACTACAGCGACGAGGACGGCACCGAGGCCGCCGGGCTGCCCGGCAAGGTCTCCGCCGCCACCGTCAAGCGCCGGTACGACCGGCTCGGCGCGCTCGCCGACGAGCTCTGTTCGCAGCGGGCCGAGGAGCGGCTCGGCTCCACCGTCGAGGTGCTGGTCGACTCGGTCGCCGACGGCGTGGTCGAGGGGCGGGCGGCCCACCAGGCCCCCGAGGTCGACGGCTCGACCACCCTCGTCGCGCCGTCCGGCGGCGGGGTGGACCTCGCCGCGCTGCGCCCCGGCGACCTGGTGCGGGCGACGGTGACGGGCACCGAAGGGGTGGACCTCGTCGCGGTCCCGGATGAGATGATCTCGGCTGCGCCCGGCGCGGCACGGTGACGGCGGGCCCGGACAGAGCGGGGGAGCCACGTGGTGGGGTGCCAGATGCACCACGGCGGCCGGAGCGGGGGACGGCGGTGACCGGGGCGACGGATTCCACGCCGGCGCCGGTGGTGGCCCGGGTGCCCGTGCTGAACGCGGCGAACGCGCTCACCGCGCTGCGGCTGGTCCTGGTGCCGATCTTCGGCGCGTCCCTGGTCGTCTCGGGGATGACCCACGCCGGCTGGCAGATGGCCGCCTGCCTGATCTTCGCCGTCGCCTCGGTGACCGACCTGGTCGACGGCTGGATCGCCCGCCGCTTCGCCCTGGTCACCTCGGTCGGCAAGGTCGCCGACCCGATCGCCGACAAGGCGCTCACCGGCGCCGCGTTGCTGCTGCTCTCCTGGTACGACCGGCTGCCCTGGTGGGTGACCACGGTGATCCTCGTCCGCGAGCTGGGCATCACCGGGCTGCGCTTCTGGGTGATTCGGCACGGGGTGATCGCGGCCAGCCGGGGCGGCAAGATCAAGACAGCGCTCCAGATCCTCGCGATCACCTGGTACCTGTGGCCGATGCCGGCCGCCCTCGCCGCCGTCGGTCCGTGGATCATGGCCGCGGCGGTCGGGGTCACGGTGGTCACCGGTTTCGACTACGTCGCCCAGGCCCTGCGCCTGCGCCGGCCCGCCTCCTGACCCGGTCTCCCGGCCGGGCGGCGGGCCGGGGATCCAGGCCGCCCACCCTGTGATCCTGTCGGCTCGGGGAGGATGAGTACGCCCGGCGGGGCGCGGGAAGGATCTGGGACATGGAGAGTGACGCGGACGGCGCGCGGCCGGTGGGCAGCCCGGCGGCGGGCGTGGTGCACCGGCTGGCGGAGCGCCACGAGACCCTGGCCACGGTGGAGTCGCTGACCGGGGGGCTGCTGGCCGCCTCGATCGTGGAGATCGCCGGGGTGAGCGGCATCTTCCGGGGCGGGCTGGTGGTCTACGCCACCGAGCTGAAGTCGCAGCTCGCCGGCGTGGCAGAGGATCTGCTGGCCGACCGCGGGCCCGTCGACCCGGATGTGGCGGTGGCCCTCGCGGAGGGCGGGCGACAGCGCTGCGGAGCCGACTGGGGCCTGGCCACGACCGGGGTGGCCGGCCCGGAGCCGCAGGACGGCAAGCCGGTCGGGCTGGTCTACGTGGCGGTGGCCGGGCCCGCCGGGGTCGACGTCCGGCAGCTCGACCTGGACGGTGGCCGCGACCACATCCGCTCCGCGGCGGTCGTCGAGGCGCTGCGGCTGCTCGCCGAGCGGATCCACCACGCCGACGCGGGCGGGGCCGAAGCCGGGCGGACCGACACCGCCGCCGCCGGGCGGCGCTGAGCCGTCTCGCGCGGCCGGGCCGTCTCGCGCGGCCGGGCCGTCTCGCGCGGCCGGGCCGTCTCGCGCGGCCGGGCCGTCTCGCGCGGCCGGGCCGTCTCGCGCGGCCGAGCCGGGCCTGGCCCGGCCGCGCAAGCCGAGCCGACCCCCGCAACGCGGGCCCACGTCCCACGCCGAGCCGATCCCACAGGCTGAGCAGACTCCGCAATCCGAGAGGCGGGGTGGGATGTCGGCGGGGCCGGCAACGGGTACGGTTGCGGGAAGGCTCCGACGGTCGGAGCCGGCACGACGTGCCGGACGGCCGCACGAAACAGTGGTGTCCCTCAGGGGAGGTGCGAATGGTCCTGCTACGCCGGGTTATCGGTGACGCACTGCGGGCGCGCCGGCAGGGGCAGCATCGCACCCTGCGCGAGGTCTCCTCCGCCGCCAACGTCAGCCTGGGCTACCTCTCCGAGATCGAGCGCGGCCAGAAGGAGCCGTCCAGCGAGCTGCTGGCGGCGATCTGCGACGCGCTGGGCGCGCGCCTGTCCGAGCTGCTGCGCGAGGTCAGCGACACGGTCGCGCTCGCCGAGCAGATGCCGGGCGTGCTCGTGCCGGTGCAGGACGAGACCGTCGACACCACCGGGGTGACCACGGTGCGCAAGGCCACGGGCCGGGGCGTGCACCAGGTCAGCTCCGACGGCAAGGTCGCCGTCCAGGTCCGCCAGGATTCGCCGCTGAAGGCCACGCTGCGCACCTCCCGCGTCCGCGGGGGCGACCGCGACGTGGTCTGCGCCGCCTGACCCACCCCACCCCGTCCGCGTCCCATGGTCGCGGTGGCGACCGCCGCGTAGGGTTGATCGCGGACGGCGTCGGCGCTCGCTTCGCTGGTCGGTACGGATGCCCCGGTGGCGTCCGGCTGGGACGATGGAGCCACTGCCGCGCCGCAGCCGGCCGGGCCCGCCCGGTCGAGGCGGAGCGACGCTACTGAGGGGATACCGCGGAGATGGCTAACCCGTTCGTCAAGGGTTGGAAGTACCTGATGGCGCTGTTCGGCGCCAGGATCGACGAGCACGCCGATCCCAAGGTGCAGATCCAGCAGGCCATCGAGGAGGCCCAGCGCCAGCACCAGGCGCTCGTCCAGCAGGCCGCCGCGGTGATCGGCAACCAGCGGCAGCTCGAGATGAAGCTGTCCCGCCAGATGTCGGAGGTCGAGCGGCTCCAGGCCAACGCGCGCCAGGCCCTCGTCCTCGCCGACCAGGCCCGCGCCAAGGGCGACGAGGCCGAGGCCAACCGCTACGAGCACTCCGCGCAGACCCTGGCCACCCAACTGGTCTCCGCCGAGCAGGCCACCGAGGACCTGAAGACCCTGCACGACCAGGCGCTGGGCGCCGCCGCCCAGGCCCGCCGGGCGGTCGAGAACAACTCGATGATCCTTCAGCAGAAGCTCGCCGAGCGCACCAAGCTGCTCAGCCAGCTGGAGCAGGCCAAGATGCAGGAGAGCGTGGCCCGCTCGCTGGAGTCGATGTCGGCGCTGACCGCGCCCGCCAACACCCCCTCGCTCGACGAGGTGCGCGACCGGATCGAGCAGCGGTACGCCACCGCGATGGGCCGCGCCGAGCTGGCCGGCAACTCCGTCGAGGGCCGGATGCTGGAGATCCAGAAGGCGACCCTCGACTCGGCCGGCTCCGCCCGGTTGGAGCAGATCCGGTCGAGCATGGCCGGTGAGCAGCTCGGCGGCAGGCAGGAACGACCGCCCGTCGCGCGTACGGAGCCCGCCGCGCCGGTAGCCGACCCGGCCGCCGCCGCCCGGCTGGACGAGATCCGGGCCAGCATGGGCCGGGAACGCGGCACCGGGGACACCACCGCCGCCGGCTGAGGCCGGTCAGGTCGAGGAGGCAGCAGAGGTGGCAGACGAGCGCACGCGGTACTTCCGGCGCCTGAGTCGGTTGCGGCGGTCCGCCCGCCGGTGGAGCGTCACGGCAGGGGGCCTCGGCGGCGCGGCCGCCGTGCTGACCCCGTACGCCGGGCTCGGGCTGCCCGACGCGGCCTGGGCGGCCGGGGCGGGCGGGGCGCTGGTGCTCGCCGCCTGGCGCTGGGTCGACCTGCGCGCGCTGGCCGCCCGGCCGGCGCCGCCCGCGCTCGACCCGGCCGAGGCCGCCGCCCGGTCACGCGCCCGCTTCGTCGCCGCCGTGGAGCGGCTCCCCGCCGGCCCCGGCGTGCTGGCCGAGGTGCGTCGGGTGCGCTCCCGGGTGGCGCTGCGCGGCACCAGCGCCGCCGAGCCGTGGGCCCGGCTGGACCGGGCCGCCCTCACCCTCGCCGGGATGGCCGGCCGGCTGACCGGGCTGGCCGGGCCCGCCGTGTCGGAGGCGGCCGACGCCGACCGCTCGCTGCGGGACCTCGCCGGCCGGGTGGCCAGTGTCGAACGCGCGCTGCGGCTCGCCCCCGCCGACGCCCGGCCGCCGCTGGCCGAGGCGCACCGGGCGTTGGCCGGCCAACTGGAGCAGGGTGTCGCGGCGTACGAGCGGCTGGTCGTGGCCGCCGCCGGCTACGTCGCCGAGGACGCGCGTCCCGACGCCGACCACCCGGCCGCCTCCCGGCTGACCGAGGCGACCGACCTGCTGCACGGGGTCGCCTCGGCGCTGGCCGAGTTGCGCGGCGTGGGCGCGCCGCTGCGCGCTCCCTGATCAGGGCGGCGTCGTGACCGGCACCGGGCCGGTGAACGGGGAGCTGCCGACGACGTTGAACGACCGGATGCGGTAGTGGTAGGTGGCGCCCCGCGCCAGGCCGGTGTTGGTGAAGCCGCGGCCGGTGACGGTGAAGGTCGACACCTCCCGGCTGAACGCCGGGTCCAGCGCCCGCTGCACGATGAACCCGGCCCCCGGTCCGGCGGGGGTGCTCGACGACCAGCCGAGGATCACCGTCGCCGTGTCGGGCCCGGGCGCCGTGGCGGTGGCGGTCACCCCCGTGGGCAGGCCCGGGGCTGGCGGCGTGGTCGCCCGGGCCACCGTCGACCAGGGTGACGCGGCCCCGAGATAGGTGGTCCGCACCCGGTAGTAGTACGTGGTGTCCGGGGCGACCGCCGCGTCGAGGTGGTTGTCGCCGACCCCGATCGCGGTGGTGCCCGGCCCGCTGCTGAAGGTCGGGTTGGTGGCCCGCTGCACGTCGATGCCGGTGGCGAAGGAACGGTTGGTCCAGCGCAGCGCGATCCGCAGTGGAGCGGCCGGCGGGATCGCCGCGGTCAGCCCCGCCGGCGCGGCGAGCTGCACCGACGCCGGCACGCTGTTGGACCAGGTGGAGCAGCTCACCGCGTTCTCCGCCCGGATCCGGTAGTGGTAGGTCACCCCGGGGGTGACGGTGGCGTCGGTGTAGCGGTTCGCCGTGGCCGCCACGGTGATCGCGGTCAGCCCCTGCGTGAAGGTGGCGTCGGTGGCCCGCTGGAGCAGGTGGCTGGTGGCCGCCGGGCGGCTGCCGTTGCCCGTCCAGGCCAGCGCGATCGCCGGCAGCGCGGTCGCCGAGCCCGGGGCCGGCGTCGCGGTCAGCCCGGTCGGCGCCCTGGGCGAGACCCGCAGCACCAGGGGCCGGATCATGCCCTGGTCGCGGTGCCCGGCGAGCTGGCTGTGCCAGTGGTACTCCCAGCCCAGGTTGACGAGCTGGTTCACCACCAGCGACGGCCGGCCGTCGACCGGGCTGACCGGGGTCGAGCCGGTCCGGGCGCCGGCCGGGCGGGCCGGGTCGAGCAGCCGTACGCTGTCGCCGATCTTGAACGGCAGCGGCGGCGCGACGGGCCGCAGGGCGACGATCACGTCCTCCCGCGGGTCGACCCGGACCACCTGCTTCCAGCCCCGCTCGGCGGGGTGCGGCAGGCGGGTGGCGCCGTCCCAGCCGACCCGGTTGACCAGTTGGACGTCGCAGCCGGCGAACCGCACCGGCTGGGTCTGCCGGCTGTTGCCGCGGATGCGCCAGAGCTGGGTGCCGTCGGCGGGCGCGCCCACTCCGATCGCCGGATCGCTCACGTGCAGCACCTCGGTGGCCGGATCGGTCGGGCCGAGCGGCAGGGTGATGGGGGCGAGCGGCCCGGCGTGCGGGTGCCCGACGCCCAGCCGGCCGACCAGCCGGCCGTGCTCCGGTTCGAAGACCTGCTGCACCGCCTTCACCTGCAACGGGAGGAGCACCGGGGCGGCGCCGCCGGTCGGCACGAAGCTGACCGTGGTGGCGTGCACCGGGACGACCGTTCCCCGGCCGGTACGGGTGCCGAACGCCGCGTCGTACGCCGCCTGCGGCACGATCGGCGGGCGCTGGCTGGCCGCGTACGCGCGGGGCAGGCGGTCCCGCAGCCGGGCCAGGTCGTACGGCGGCGCCGGGGTGCCGGCGACCCGGAACTGGAGCAGCGTGCGGGTGTTCGGGCCGTACCCGGGGCGGGTCGGCGGCGGGCCGCCCTCGGCGGTGCGGTCCGGGGCACCCGTGTGGTGGTCGGCGCGCGGGTCGAAGCCGGGCAGCGGGGCGGGGCAGTCGTTGTAGAGGATCACCGTGCCGCCCGGCGGCACGGCCGAGAAGTCGACCAGCACGTCGGCCACCTCGCCCGGGGCGAGCAGCAGCGCGTGCGAGTCGACGTTGAGCACGGTCGGGTCCCGGCGGTCGTACCGGTAGCCGACCGGCTGGTTGGGCACGACCACCGGCGCGGGGAGCAGGCCGCCCTCGTTGCCGATCTGGACCAGCGCCGGGCCGGCGGCGCGCGGGTCGGGGACCCCGCCCTCGCGCCCGTCCGTCGGCCAGCCCGCCGGACGGTCCGGCGCGCGGACCGCCTCCACCATCGGCACCTCGCCGGCGTCCGCGTCGGCCAGGTCGCCCTCCGGGTCCCACATCGGGCCGTCGGAGCGGGCCCGGTAGAGCTGGAGGTTCAGGCCGCGGTCCAGGCAGGCGTTGAGGATCCGGAAGCGGTACGTCCGCGGCGCGACCTCCAGGTACGGGTACGCGATCCCGTTGACCAGCATGGTGTCGCCGAACGCGTCCGGCACCGCCGACGGGTGCGGGACGCCGGGCGTCAGCGGCGGCTCCTCCGGGTCCGTGACCGGGTCGTGGTGCGGGTTCGGCACCGGGCCCGCGTCGGGCGTCCCGGGGTGCTCCCGCGGCCCGGGCTCGTCGGCCGTACGCGACCACGGGCCGTAGTCCCACCGGCCGGTCGGGTTCGTCCCGTCGGCCCGGTGCGGGTTCTGCCGGGGCTGGTAGACGTGCGGGTGCCAGAGGCTGCCCCGGGAACCCCAGCGGTCCCGGTCCCAGGTTGGGTCCTCCCCGGCGAGCTGGGTGTCGTCCGGCACGAACGTCTTGTCCTCGATCACCAGCGGGAGCTGGTCGGCGGGCAGCACGCCGTCGGCGACGAGTTCCTCCTCGGCCGGGTCGGTGAGCAGGTAGAGCGCGAGCTGCCCGGAGTAGACGGTCAGCCGGGCCAGGCCGACGGTGTTGTCGTGGAACCAGCACAGCCGCCCGCTCTGCTCGTTCGGGTAGTAGAGCGTGGTGGCGCCCGCGCCGGGCGGCGGCATGTCGGGGACGTGGGCCAGGCCGGTCCCGTTCGGGTACGGGGTGATCTCGCCCGCCGGGGTCACCCACTGCCAGGGGTTGCCGGCGCTGATCCACCCGGTGTGCGCGCCCGCCAGGCGCAGCACCGCCCGGTTCTGCGGGTAGGGCGCGGGGCCGTCGAGCGGGCCCGTCCCCGCGCCCGCCACCGTCGGATCGACCGGCAGGAAGAGCTCCCCGGCCCGGCCGGTGGGGAGGTGGTTGATGAACTTGACCCGGACCGGGCGGCCCCGGCGGGCCAGGATGACCGGGCCGAGGTGCCAGGGGCGCCCCGCCGGCACCACCGTGTTGTGCCCGTTGGCGTCCGTGCCGAGGTTGAGCTGGCGGTAGCCGCGCAGCCGGGTCGCCGGCAGGTCCCGGTGCAGTCGCTGCGCGTACTGCTCCAGGACGATCTCGTAGTAGTCGCAGCCCGGGTAGCTGATGGTGTCGGGCACGGCCACGGGGAGGTGGCCGCCCAGCTGGGTGCGGCCGAGTGTGCCGAGGCCGGGCAGCGCGTCGACGAACTTGCGGATGCCGGTGCCGGGCACCACCCGGCCGTCGGCCCCGACGACCGGCAGCGGGCTGCGGGCGTAGTTCGGCACCGGACCGAAGCAGCGCGGGACGGCCGCCGGGTCGAGGCTGGCCGGCACCACGACCGGCTCCTCCACGCGCCGGGCCGCCGGGACCGGCCCCGCCGGACGGGATCCGGCGGTGGCGCCGTTCCCGGTGCGGGGCGCCGCCCGCTCCCACGGGATCCGGAGTCTGCGGAACAGGTCCATGGCTCTCCCCGGTGTCCGGGCGCGGGGCCCGCCACGGCGCCGTGGCGGCCCGGTCGCGCGTCGCTGACGATGCGTGAGGAGTCAACCGCAGCATGCGACGCGACGGCGGGGTTAGGAAGTACCCAATCGTCCGTATCTGTGGCGGGGACGCGACTTTCCCGCCGCACCGGCGGAGTGTCCCGCCCGACACGCCGGCCCCACGCCGGTCGACCGGTGGCGGAGGGAGGGCCGACGTGCCCCCGGGATCGTCAGCCGGCCGGGCGTTCGGGCTGGCAGACGGGGCACCAGTAGGTGACCCGCTCGCCCAGCTCCTCCTTGCGGATCGGGGTGCCGCACCGGCGGCAGGGCTGGGCGCGCCGCCCGTAGACGTAGCTGGTCTGCCCCCGGTGCAGCGACCCGGTGGTGCTCTGCGTCCAGCGGCCCCGGTTGGCCGCGAGCAGCTTCTGCGCCAGGGCCACGGTGCCGGCGAGATCCGGCACGGCGCGTACCGGCGTCCACGGCGACACGCCGCGCAGGAACAGGATCTCGCACTTGTAGAGGTTGCCGACGCCGGCCAGGTTGCGCTGGTCCAGCAGGGCCTCGCCGATGGTGACGTCCGGGTGGGCGGCCAGCCGGCGTACCGCCTCGGCCGGGTCCCAGTCCGTGCCGAGCAGGTCGGGGCCGAGGTGGCCGACCAGCGAGTCCTCCTCGGCCGTCGGCACCAGCGCCAGCTCGTGCAGGTGGTAGCCGACGGCGACCGCCTGCGGGGCGCGCAGCACCGCCCGGATCAGGTGCGCCGGCCGGGCGGTCCACCGTTCCCCCGGCGCGTACGCCCGCCAGGCGCCCTCCATACGCAGGTGGGAGTGCAGCGTCCAGCGGGCCCCGCCGCCTCCCGTGGCGGCGTCTCCCGGCGGCGTGTCTCCCGGCGGTGCGTCTCCCGGCGGTGCGACGAGGCGGAGCAGCAGGTGTTTGCCCCGGCTGGCAGACTCCCGCACCGTCCAGCCGGTGAGGTCGGTCGCGGCGAGCCGGGGCACCCGGAAGTCGCTGCCGGTGAGGCGGGCGCCCGCCAGCGCGCGGTGCAGGACGCGGGCGGTGTTCCAGACGGTGTCGCCTTCGGGCACCCGTCCATCCTCCCTCGCCGGCCGGGACCCGGCGCGGCGGTCACCGGGCCGCGACGCGCAGCAGGTCGCCCGGTGCCACCGTGAGCAGGTCGACCGCCCGGCCGCCGTTGACCGCCACGGCGACCAGGCCGGCCGAGTCGGCGTGCACCACCAGCCGGCCCGCCGGGGCGTCCCCGAAGGTGCGGCCGTGCACCGCCTCGCGCCCGGCCCCCGGCTCGACGTCCGGCCGCACCCGCACCCGGGCCGGCAGCGGCGCCAGCAGGTCGGCCGGCGCGGCCAGTTGCACGTTGCCGAAGTGGTCCACGGTCAGCACCTCGGCGGTGAAGCCCGCCGCCTCCGGCCGGACGACCGGCGTCGGCAGCCGGACCAGGGTCGCCGGGTCGATGGTCGGGCCGGCGCCGGACAGCGGGGCGCCGAGCGCCAGCCGCGCGGCCACGGGCGCGAAGACGTCCCGGCCGTGGAACGTGCGGGACACCTCGGGCGCGAGCCAGTCCGGCGCGGTCAGCTCGACGGCCGCCGTGACCCCGCCGAGCGCCTCGGCGGCGTCGACGAGCAGGCCGTTGTCCGGCCCCACCAGCAGCCCGCGCGGCGCGGCCAGGGCGACGCCCCGGCGGGCGGTGCCGACGCCGGGGTCGACCACCGCCACGTGCACGCCCTCGGGCAGGTGGGGCACGGTCTGCGCCAGCACCGCCGCGCCCCGGCGCACGTCGGCCGGCGGCACCAGGTGGGTCACGTCGATCACCCGGGCGGCCGGCGCCAGCCGGGCGATCACCCCGTGGCAGGCGGCCACGAAGCCGTCGGCGAGACCGTAGTCGGTGGTCAGCGAGATCCAGGGGGTGCGGTCCATGCCGGGCAGGTTAGTCGCCGGCGGTGAGCCGCAGTTCGACGATCAGCCCTCGTGCGGCGCGGTCCCCGGCCCGGGGCGGCGCTGGCGGATATGGGACAGCCGGATGGCCGACCGGCCACTGCCGGGACGGGACCGGGTTGGGCAGACTGCCAGGGGTGACCAACCGCAGCCTGCCCGCCGTCGCGGTGCTCGTGATCGCCGCCGCCCTGACCGCCGCCTGCGGAGACGACGCGGAGGAGCCCCCGCGCGCCGCGCCCCCGGCCGCCTCGGCGTCGACGCCGGCCGCCGACATGCCGTCGGGCCCCACGGCGCCGGGGACGGCCACGACGGCCACCACGTCCGCCGCACCGCCCACCGGCGGGGGGCCGGCCGGGCCGAGCGCCGGGACCACCGAACGCCGCCCGGCCAGCCCGCCGCCGGTGGAGTTGCCCGCCCGGCCGTCCGGGACGCCGGGCGCGCGGCAGGTCGTCGACGCGTTCAAGGCGGCCGGGCTGAAGGTGCCGAACCCACGGGACCGCTCGGTCGACTGCGGGCCGGACGGCCTCGGCCTGGGCTGCTCCGAGCTGATCGCCACCGACGCCGTCACCGTCTACGTCTTCCCGGACGAGTCGAGCGCCAGCGACATCGCCGAGGCCTGGGGCGGTCAGTCCTTCCGGCGCGGCACGGTGGTGCTCAACTACCTGGAGGCGAGGACGCCCAAGGCTGACCGCCTCGGGTACGAGAGGGTCCTCACCGGCCTGCGCTGACGCGCCCGGGCATCCGGCAACCCCGGCCGCCCATCCGTCGTCGGACGTGTGGTGCCGAGCACGGCCGCGTCGGTCGTGTGGCGGGCTGCCCGGCAGGCTTGCCCCGGGAGCACTGTCGAGCTGCCCCGTCTGTGGGACCGCCGCACCGAGCCCGCACCTGTGGACCCCGCTGACCCCGTCAGCCCGTGAAGGACTCGGGGCCGAAGCGGCTCCAGGCCACGAAGGCGGCGATGGCGAGATAGACCAGGTCGGGCACGATCGTCACCGTCTCGCCACGGCGAAGGCGCATGGCCGCCGCGCCGACGAACAGCAACGCCACGCAGGTGGCGGTCACGGGCACCAGAACCGGCGCGATGTCGAGGACCGCGGGCAGGACCAGGCCCGCCGCAGCCAGGATTTCGAGGGTCCCGATGGCCCTGAGGGTGCCGGGGCTGAAATCCAGGACCCATTCCGCGGCGTGGCCCCCCATGGAGGCCATCTTCTCCCTGGGTACGAACATCTTGGAGGTGCTGACCAGGAGGACAACGGTCAGCAGCCCGGTGGCGATCCACAGCCAGCGGTCGAGGTCCATCGGTTGCTCCTTGCAGAGTCGTAGAGATTGTCGTTTCCTGCGGTGCGGTGGCCGGTGCCGGCTGCGCGTCAGCGACTCCGACGTCGACGATGGCGGAGCCGCCACCCATCCGGCGGCCTCGGCCTCACGTCACTCCGTGGGCCGGCGAGCCTGGTGAAACCTGCGGGCGACCGCCCAGGCGTCGGCCACCGAACCCAGGTGCTGGAGCTTGGCGGGGTTGATCACCAAGCGGATCGCCTGGATCTGCCCGTCGAGGATGTCGAGCGCCAAGGTGTTGACCGCCTTGTTGTCCCGGTCGCGGAAGATCGCGCCCGGCTGGCCGTTCACCTCGTGTGGCTCGAGGACACCGCCGATCCGGACCATCGGCGCAGCGGCCGCGGCGAGCACCCGGGCCACGTTGTCGGCGCCGATGATGGCCCGGGGCAGTTGCGGGGCCTTGCCACCGCCGTCGCTGATCATCTGCACGTCGGCGGCGAGGAGTTCCCGTAGCCCGTCGAGATCGCCTTCCCTGAAGGCGTCGAAGAAGCGCTCGGCGAGTTCCTCGCGCTCCCTGCGGTCTGCATCGAACCGGGGCCGGCCCGCGTCCATGTGGCGGCGCGCCCGCACCGCGAGCTGGCGGCAGGCCGCCTCCGAGCGGCCCACCGTCGACGCGATCTCCCCGAAGCCGAACCCGAACACCTCCCGCAGCACGAAGACCGCGCGCTCGAGCGGACTGAGCCGCTCGAGCAGCAACAGCGCCGCCATCGACACCGAGTCGGCCAGCTCCGCCGACCGCTCCGGATCCTCGTACGGGTCGGCCAGCAGCGGTTCGGGCAACCACTGCCCGACGTACTCCTCCCGCCGCAGCCGGGCCGAGCGCAGCACGTTGATCGCGACCCGGGTGACCACGGCCGAGAGAAACGCCTTGGTCGACGTGGGCCGTGTCGGGGAGGCCTCGTAGCGCAGCCAGGTCTCCTGGACCGCGTCCTCGGCCTCGCTCACGCTGCCGAGAATCCGGTAGGCGATCGCGAACAGCAGCGCCCGCAGTTCTTCGAACTCCTCGGCCCGGGTCACGCCGGCTCCTCCTTGAGGCACTGCCGCCCCGACGCTCCGCGCCTCTCCGCCGACCTCGGTCACCACGGGGCGGGGCCGTTGCGATCGATGAAGATTCCGGTCGGCCCGTCGGCATCGATCATCGCGAGTTTGACGATCGAGTCGGTGCCCTCAGTGACGGTCAGCTGACCGGTGTGATTGTTCATGTCGGTCGCGGCGAACTTGCGAGTGGCGATCTCCCCGGGAGTGGCGATGTTGAACTTGATCTCCGGAAGCGCCTGGGCGTACCGGACGGTGATCATGTTCAGGGCGTATTTCGACGAGCTGTAGGCAAGCTCGTGCATCTTCGAGACGGGCTGGTCCGGATCGGTCACGACCGTCATGGACCCGGCACCACTGGACACCATGACCACCCGCGGATTCTTCGCCGCCCGCAGCAAGGGAAGGAAGGCGTGCGTGACCCTGATCGGTCCGTACACATTCGTGTCGTAGACGGAGTGAACTTCGTCGGCCGTCGCGTCCGCTGGCGCGACACCGTTCCCGCTGGCGCCCGCGTTGTTGATCAACACGTCCAGCCGGTCGGTGTGCTCCCGCACACGTCGTACGGCGGCGGTCACCGACTCCTCCGACGTCACGTCGAGCGGGACCATGATCACGTTCGCGCCGCCGGCGGTCAGCCTGTCGGCGGCTGCTCGTCCTCGACCCTGGTCACGCGAGCCGAGGAAGATCGTCCAGCCCTGCTCCCCGAGCCGCCGGGCGGCCTCGAGACCAAGTCCTTTGTTGCCTCCGGTGATCAACACAGAGGTCTGTTCCGAGTTCGTCATACCCCCGAGACACATACGCCGGCCCGGCTGTGACACGGTGAGCGCCGCGTCACAACCACTCCACCAGGAGCCCTGCACGGCTGCCGCCCCGCCACCACGCCCCGCGTCGACGCAGTCGCCGGTCATGGGGCCCGGGTGCGGTTCAGCCGCGCAGGCGCAGGCCGCGTGGGGTGGCCCGGAAGCCGGCGGCGGTGAGCGCGTCGCGCAGCGGCGAGGAACGCACCGCCCCGCCGTCGGCCCGCTCGACCGACATCGCCCCCAGCGCGCCGGAGTGGACCGCGTCGGCGAGCGCCTTGCCGGCCGCCGCCAGCGTGTCGGCGTCGTCGCTGAAGGAGAGGATGGTCCGCCCGCCGCGCTCGACGTAGAGCACCAGGTCGCCAGCGACCAGCACCACCAGGGCGCCGGCCTTGCGCCCCGCCCGGTGCCCGGTCGCCGGGGCGGCCCCGTCGCCCGAGTCGACCACCCGTTCCGGCCAGGGCAGCGCCGCCCCGTACGGGTTGGCCGGGTCCGTCGCGGCGAGCACCAGGGTGGGCCCGCCGCGCCCCCGCCCGCCGTCGGCCGGCTCCGCCAGCGCCCGGATCCGGTCCACCGCGCCCGGCACCGCGAACTGCGCCGCGCCCAGCCCCTCGACGAAGTAGCCCCGCCGGGCCGCGCCGCGCTCCTCGAGCGCGGAGAGCACCGGATAGACCGCCGCGAACCCGCCGGCCACCTGCTCGGCAACGACCGCCCCCCGGGTCACCACGCCGTGCCGTTCGAGCAACACGTCGGCCAGGGCGGCGGCGCGGCGGGTGGGGTCGGTGTCGCGTTCCGGCAGGCGCGACCAGCGCCCGGCAACGGTCGGCGGGCCGCCTCGGGTCGGCAGGGCCACCCGCCCGGGGCGGCGGTAGCGGGTGCGCGGCGCGGTCGGGCGAGACCGGTGCGCCCCGCCGGCGCCGAGCACCGCCCGCAGCGGGGCCAGGGTGTCGTTGGTGAGATGGCCGGCCCAGACCAGATCCCAGACGACCGCGGTCAACGCGGCGTCGTCCGTCGAGCCCACCCGGTCGGACAGCGACCGGAAGAACAACGCCTGCCCGTCGCCGAGCGCCTCCAGCACCGCGTCGTGCAGCGGGGTGCGGGTGAGCGCCTCGTCGGGCGGGGGCAGCAGCAGCGGGGCGGCGTCCGCGTACGCGAGGGTGACCCAGCCGTCCCCGCCGGAGATCGCCCCCGAGCCGGCCCAGAGCACCTCGCCGCTGGCGCACAGCTCGTCGAGCTGGGCGGGGGAGTAGTCGGCGACCCGGCCGGGCAGCACCAGGCGTTCCAGGGCCGACGCCGGCACCGCCGCCCCCTGGAGCTGCTCGACCGCCGCGGCCAGCGCCTCCACGCCGCGCGCCGACGAGCCGACCTGCTGCCACCGGGGCAGGAACGCGGCCAGCGCGCGGGGCGGCACCGGCTCGATCTCCCGGCGTAGCGCGGCGAGGGACCGGCGGCGCAGCAGGCGCAGCACCTCCGCGTCGCACCACTGGGCGCCGGCCGTGTCCGGGGTGAACTCGCCGGAGACGACCCGGCCGGTGGCGGCGAGCCGGCGCAGCGCCTGCTCCACCACGGCCACCCCGAGCCCGAACCGGGCGGCGCAGGTGGCGGCCGCGAACGGGCCGTGCGTACGCGCGTAGCGGGCGACCAGGTCGCCCAGCGGGTCGGCCACCGGGGCGAGGTACGCCTCGGCGACCCCGACCGGCAGGGCCACGCCGAGGGCGTCGCGCAGCCGGGCCGCGTCCTCGACGCCCACCCAGCGCTCCTCGCCGGCGATGCGCACCCGCAGCACCCGGCGGGCGGCCGCCAGCCCGGTCAGCCATTCCACGGGCGCGCCCCGCTCGGCCAGCTCGGCCTCGGACAGGTCGCCGACCACCCGGAGCAGCTCGACCACGTCCTCCGCGTCGCGCGGGCGGCGCTGCTCGGTCAGCCAGCGCAGCTGCCGTTCGGTCTCGGCCAGCACCGCCGGGTCGAGCAGCTCGCGCAGGTCGACGCGGCCGAGCAGCTCGCCGAGCAGGGCCGAGTCCAGCGCCAGCGCGGCCGCCCGTCGCTCCGCGAGGGGGGCGTCGCCCTCGTAGAGGAATGCCCCGACGTAGCCGAACAGCAGCGACCGGGCGAACGGCGACGGCTGGGCGGTCTCCACCTCGACCAGGCGCACCTTGCGGGCGGCCAGGTCGCGCATCAGCTCCGCCAGCGCGGGCTGGTCGAAGACGTCCTGGAGGCACTCCCGGGCGGCCTCGAGGGTGACCGGGAAGTCGGCGTACTCGCGGGCGACGTCGAGCAGCTGGGCGGCGCGCTGGCGCTGCTGCCACAGCGGCTGGCGGCGGCGCGGGTCGCGGCGGGGCAGCAGCAGCGACCGGGCGGCGCACTCCCGGAACCGGGACGCGAACAGCGCGGAGGTGCCGACGGACTCCTCGACGAGCTGTGCGATCTCCTCCGGCTCGAAGACCACCACGTCCGCGCCCGGCGGCTCGTCGGCCGTGTCCGGCAGGCGGACGACGATGCCGTCGTCGGACGGCATCACCTGGGCGTCCACGCCGTAGCGCTCGGTGAGCCGGCGGCCGATCGCCAGCGCCCACGGCCCGTTGACCCGGGCGCCGAGCACGCTGTGGACGGCCAGCCGCCAGTCGCCCAGCTCGTCGCGGAAGCGCTCGACCACCACGGTGCGGTCGTCGGGCAGGGACCGGGTGGCCTCCTTCTGCTCGCGCAGGTAGGCCATCAGGTTGCCGGCGGCCCAGTCGTCGAGCCCGCCGGCCCGCAGCGTGGCGACGGCGGACCTGTCGTCCTGCCGCAGCAGGGCGCGCACCCGGGCGCCGATGGCCCGGCCCAGCTCGACGGGCCGGCCGAGCTGGTCGCCCTTCCAGAAGGGCATCTTCGCCGCCTGCCCGGGGGCTGGGGAGACCAGCACCCGGTCGGGCGTGATCTCCTCGATCCGCCAGGACGAGGAGCCGAGCAGGAACACGTCGCCGACCCGCGACTCGTAGACCATCTCCTCGTCCAGCTCGCCGACCCGGGCGGCCCGTTCGGCGCCGGCCAGGAAGACGCCGAAGAGCCCCCGGTCGGGGATGGTGCCGCCGCTGGTCACCGCGAGCCGCTGCGCGCCGGGCCGGCCGGTGAGCGTGTCGGTGGCGCGGTCCCAGACCAGCCGGGGCCGCAGCTCGGCGAACGCGGTGGACGGGTAGCGGCCGGAGAGCATGTCGAGCACGGCGTGCAGGGCCGAGTCGGGCAGCTCGGCGAAGGGCGCCGCCCGGCGGACCAGGACGGCCAGGTCGCCGACGTGCCACGGCTCCAGCGCGACCATGGCGACGATCTGCTGGGCGAGCACGTCGAGCGGGTTGCGCGGGTAGTGCAGCTCCTCGATGGCGCCGCCGCCCATCCGCTCGGCCACGACGGTGCAGGACAGCAGGTCGCCCCGGTGCTTGGGAAAGACGACGCCCCGGGAGACCGCGCCGACCTGGTGCCCGGCCCGACCCACCCGCTGCAGGCCGGCGGCCACGCTGGGCGGCGCCTCGATCTGCACGACCAGGTCGACCGCGCCCATGTCGATGCCCAGCTCGAGGCTGGAGGTGGCCACCACGGCGGGCAGCTGGCCGGACTTGAGCGCCTCCTCGATGTGCTTGCGCTCCTCCCGGGAGACGCTGCCGTGGTGGGCTCGGGCGATCACGGTCGGCGCGCCGGCCGCCCCACCGGCCTGGGCCATCATCTCCGCCGGAGTGCGGCGCGCCGGGCCGCCCCACGTGCCGGTGCCCCGGTCCGCACCGGCGGGCCCGCCCCACGTGCCGGTGCCCCGGTCCGGGCCGGTGGGGCCGTCCCACGCGTCGGCCTTCCGGGCCGGCACGGCCCGGTCGTCCCCGGCGCCGGGGACGGCGGGCAGGCCGGCCAACTCGTCGGCGGCCAGCTCGTTGAGCCGCGCGCAGAGCCGCTCGGCGGAGCGCCGCGAGTTGGTGAAGACGATGGTCGAGCGGTGCGCCCGGATCAGGGAGAAGACACGCTCCTCGACCGCCGGCCAGATCGACGCCCGGCGCGGCCCGGGCCCACCGAGGTCGTCCTCCGGCGGCTCCTGCTCGTCGAGGCGGGTCATGTCCTCCACCGGGACCTGGACGCTGACCTCGATCGTCTTGGCGGTGGGCGGGGCGACGACGTCGACGGGCCGGGCGCCGCCGAGGAAGCGGGCGCACGCGTCGACCGGCCGGACCGTGGCGGACAGGCCGATCCGCTGCGCCGGCGCGGGCAGCAACCCGTCGAGGCGCTCCAGGGAGAGCGCGAGGTGCGCCCCGCGCTTGGTGCCGGCCACCGCGTGCACCTCGTCGAGGATGACCGTCTCGACGCCGCGCAGGGAGTCGCGGGCGGCGGAGGTCAGCAGCAGGAACAGCGACTCGGGCGTGGTGATGAGGATGTCGGGCGGGGTGCGGGCGAACGCGCGCCGCTCGTCGGCCGGGGTGTCGCCGGTGCGCATCCCCACGGTGATCTCCGGCGGGGCGACGCCCAACCGGGTGGCGGCCTGCCGGATCCCGGCCAGCGGCGTGCGCAGGTTGCGCTCGACGTCGACCGCGAGCGCCTTGAGCGGGCTGACGTAGAGCACCCGGCACCGGTGCCGGCGGTCGGCCGGGGCCGGCTCGCGGGCCAGCCGGTCGAGCGACCAGAGGAACGCGGCGAGCGTCTTGCCGGAGCCGGTGGGCGCCACCACCAGCGCGTTGCGGCCGGCGGCGACGGAACTCCAGGCACCGGCCTGGGCGGCGGTGGGCGCGGCGAAGGCGGCGGTGAACCATTCCCGGGTGGCCGCGCCGAAACCCGCCATCGCATCCGTCACGCCATCCATCCTGCCCCGGCCGTCTGACATCCGTTCCCCTGGCGGGCGCTGATGTGTCCTGGTCCGGCTCATACGCGATGGTTGTGCCGTTGAATGCGTTAAGTCTCACTTAACTGCTTGCTTGTAGCGTGCAACGTAAAGTAACTTCACTCGGAGTCGGCCGGGGTGGAGGGGATCGGATGACCGTCGAGGAGCGGAGCTTCGAGCCCGGCACCGACGTGCTCATCCGCAAGGTCGACAGCCATCTCGCCGCCGTCCGCGCCGGTCTCGCCGGGCCGGAGCTGGAGCTGGCCGAGCGGCTGGCCGCGGCGCTGCGGGAGCTGGTCGTCTCCACCGCCCAGGCCAGCGCCGCCGACCGGGGCCAGGTGCGTGCCGCGGTGCACTACTTCGTGCTGCGCCGGGAGAGCCGGGGCCGGCTGCTGTCGGTGCGGTCGCTCGCCGCCGCCCAGCGGGTGGTCAACAAGGTGGTGCTCCAGCTCGACCGCCCCGACCTGCTGGTGGAGACCCGCCGGGAGCGCCCCGCCCGGGAGCCCGCCGTCCCCGCCGCCGACATCACCGTCGGCTGACCGCGCCGCACGACGCCCTTCGGCCCCGCACCGGGCAGTCCACGGGAGAACGGCAAAGCCGGCCAAGGGTACGAATTCCCGCAAAACGGCCCGACGGGCGGTCATCTGGCGTCTGATCGCACCTAGGTGCCGGCCCACCTCCGGCGCGCGCCGCTGCCACCTCGACCGGGAGTGCGGGTGCTCGTACTGCTGATCCTCCACCTCGTGGCGGCCTTCCTGGCGCCGCTGCTGGTCCGGCGGTGGGGTCCGCGTGCCTGCTACGCGCTGGCGCTGGCGCCGGCCGCCGCCGTCGGCTGGGCGCTGGCCCGCACGCCGGCCGTCCGCGACGGCGGGGCGGTGGTGGAGACGTACCCGTGGATCCGGCAGCTCGGGCTCGACCTGGCGCTGCGGCTGACCACCCTGTCCTGGCTGATGACCCTGCTCGTCGGCGGCGTCGGCGCGCTGGTCCTCGTCTACAGCGCCCGCTACTTCGGCCCCGGGTCGGTCGGGATGGCCCGGTTCGCGGCCGTGCTGGTGGCCTTCGCCGGGGCGATGCTCGGGCTCGTCCTCGCCGACGACCTGCTGCTGCTCTACGTCTGCTGGGAGCTGACCACGATCTTCTCGTACCTGCTGATCGGGCACAGCACGGAGCGGCGCGCCAGCCGCTGGGCGGCCGCCCAGGCGCTGACCGTGACCACCCTCGGCGGGCTGGCCATGCTGGTCGGGTTCATCATGCTCGGCCACCACGCCGGCGGCTACCGGTGGTCCGAGATCGCCACCGGCCCGCTGCCCGGCGGGGCGTACCTGGTCACGGCGGTGCTGCTGATCCTGGCCGGGGCGCTGTCCAAGTCGGCGGTGCTGCCGTTCAGCTCCTGGCTGCCGGTGGCGATGGCGGCCCCCACACCGGTGAGCGCGTACCTGCACGCCGCCGCGATGGTGAAGGCCGGCGTCTACCTGATCGGGCTGCTCGCCCCGGTGCTGGCGGACGTCGGCCCGTGGCGGCCGGTGGTGGTGGTCGCCGGCCTGGCGACCATGCTGGCGGGCGGCTGGGCGGCACTGCGGCAGACCGACCTGAAGCTGCTGCTGGCGTACGGCACGGTCAGCCAGCTCGGCCTGCTCGCCGTGGTCGTCGGGGCGGGCACCCCGGACGCCGCGCTGGCCGGCGTGGCCATGCTGCTGGCCCACGCCCTGTTTAAGGCGGCGCTGTTCCTCGTCGTCGGCATCGTCGACCACGGCGCCGGCACCCGCGACCTGCGGGAGTTGTCCGGCCTGGGCCGGCGGGCGCCGCTGCTGGCCACCGTCGCGGTGCTCGCCGCCGCGTCGATGGCCGGCCTGCCGCCGCTGGTCGGCTTCGTCGCGAAGGAGGCCGTGCTGGCCGCCTTCACCGACCGGCCGGTGGTGCTCGCCGTGCTGGTGGCCGGCACCGCGCTCACCGTCGCCTACAGCGCCCGGTTCGTCTGGGGCGCGTTCGCCACCCGGCCCGGCGTGGAGCCGTCCGACCCGGGGCGGATCGCCGTGCCGATGCTTGCCCCGCCGGCCCTGCTGGCCGTCCTCGGGCTGGTCGCCGGCCCGGCCGCCGGGATCCTCGACGGCCTGCTCGCCCCGTACGCCGAACTCTTCGGCACGGTCGGCGGGCACCTGGCGCTGTGGCACGGCCTCAGCCCCGCGCTCGGCTTCTCCGCCCTCGCCGTGGCCGGCGGCGCGGCGCTGCACGCGCTGCGCGGCCCCCTCGCCCCGGCGCTGGCCCGGCTGCACGTCCCGGTCAGCGGCAACCAGGGGTACGAGTGGGTCATCGGCCGGTTCGACCGGCTGGCCATCGAGGTCACCAGCGTTACCCAGCGGGGTTCGCTGCCGCAGTACCTCGGGATCATCCTGCTCGCCCTCACGGTGCTGCCCGGTGGGGCGATGCTGGCCACCCGGCCGTGGCGGGACCGGATCGACCTCTGGGACAGCCCGTTGCAGGTCGTGGTGGTGGCCGTGGTGACCGTGGCGGCGGTGCTCGGGGTGGGCGCCCGGCGACGGCTGACGGCGATGCTGCTGGTGGGGATGACGGGCTACGGCAGCGCGATGCTCTTCGTGCTCTACGGCGCGCCGGACCTGGCGCTGACGCAGTTCCTCGTGGAGACCGCGACCATCGCGGTGTTCGTGCTGGTGCTGCGCCGGCTGCCCGAGCGGTTCTCGGCCCGCCCGCGCCGGCGCCGCTGGGTGCGCCGGGCGATCGGCGTGGCGGCCGGCGTGGTGGCGGCCGGGCTGGCGCTGACCGCCGCGGCGGCCCGGAACGCGCCCACCATCTCCGACGCCTTCCCCGACCTCGCCGTCAGCCAGGGGTACGGCCGCAACGTGGTCAACGTGACCCTCGTCGACATCCGGGCCTGGGACACGATGGGGGAGCTGGCGGTGCTGGTGGTGGCCGCGACCGGCGTGGCCAGCCTGATCTTCCAGCGGTCCCGGACGGGGCCGCGTCCCCGCCGCCCCGAGCCGTCCGGTCCGGCGCGCCGGCCGGGCCGCCCGGTCTGGCTGCGCGGCGGCGCGACCCTGCACGAGCGGCGGCGTTCCATCGTGCTGGAGGTGGTCACCCGGCTGATCTTCCACACCGTGGTGGTCTTCTCCCTGTTCCTGCTCTTCTCCGGCCACAACGCCCCGGGCGGCGGGTTCGCCGGCGGCCTGGTGGCGAGCCTGGCGCTGGTCGTGCGCTACCTGGCCGGCGGCCGCGACGAGCTGGCCGAGGCCGCGCCGGTCGGCGCCGGCACGGTGCTCGGCGCCGGCCTCCTCGTCTCGATCGGCACCGGGGTGGTCGCGCTGCTCGCGGGCGGATCGGTGCTCGAGAGCGCCCGGATCGACCTGTGGCTGCCGCTGATCGGCGACTTCTACCTGGTCACGTCCCTCTTCTTCGACGTCGGGGTCTACCTCGTCGTGGTCGGGCTGGTGCTGGACATCCTGCGCAGTCTCGGCGCCGAGGTGGACCGGCACATCGAGGCGGCCAGCGCGTCCGGCGGCGGGCTGCGCGTCGACCGGGGCGGGGAGCGGACGTGAGGCCGGGGGTGGAGGGACCGACCCTGGTGCTGGTCGTCGCCGTCGGCGTGCTGGTCGGCTGCGGGGTCACCCTGCTGCTGGAGCGCAGCCTGACCCGGATCCTGCTCGGCGTCATCCTGCTCGGCAACGGGGTCAACGCGCTCATCCTGATGGGTGGGCGGGCGGGCGCCGCCCCGGTGGTCGGCGCCGCGCCCGCCGGCCGGCTGAGTGACGCGCTGCCGCAGGCCATGATCCTCACCGCGATCGTGATCACCTTCGGGCTGACCGCGTTCCTGCTGGCCGTGAGCTACCGCAGCTGGTACCTGACCGGCGACGACGAGGTCCCCGACGACATCGAGGACCGGCAGATCAGGCGGGCGGCGGAGCGCAACGAGGTGGCCACCGCCGACCTCGGCGGCGAGGGCCCGGACGCCGACCCCGAGCAGGTCGACCCCGAGCTGCCGCGCCGGCTCCGGCCCGGGGACGGTCCCGGATGACCGGGTACGCGGACGGGATCGCCCCGTGAACGCCCTCGTGCCGCTGCCGGTGGTGGTGCCGCTGCTGGGCGCGGCGCTGACCCTGCTGCTGGCCCGGTGGCCGGGGCTGCAACGGGTGGTCAGCGTGGCCTGCCTCGCCGGCACGCTGGCGGTGGCGGCGCTGCTGCTAATGCAGGCGTACCGGCACGGGCCGGTGGTGGTGCAGGTCGGCGGGTGGCCGGCACCGGTGGGCATCGTGCTGGTCGCCGACCAGTTGGCCGCGCTGATGCTGGTGGTCTCGTCGGCGGTGACGCTGTGCGTGCTGCTCTACTCCGTCGGGCAGGGCCAGGGGGACTTCGGCGAGACCGTCCCCGTGACCATCTACCACCCCACCTACCTGGTGCTGACCGCCGGCGTGACGAACGCGTTCCTCGCGGGCGACCTGTTCAACCTCTTCGTCGGGTTCGAGATCCTGCTGGCCGCGAGCTTCGTGCTGATCACCCTCGGCGGCACCGAGACGCGGATCCGCACCGGCTCGACGTACGTGGTGGTCAGCATCCTCTCCTCGATGCTGTTCCTCACCGCGGTGGGCCTCGTGTACGCGGCCACCGGCACGCTGAACATGGCCCAGCTCGCCCACCGGCTGGACGCCCTGCCGGACGGCGTACGGCTCAGTCTGCAGCTGATGCTGCTGCTCGCCTTCGGGGTCAAGGCGGCGGTCTTCCCGCTCTCGGCGTGGCTGCCGGACAGCTATCCGACCGCACCGGCCCCGGTCACGGCGGTCTTCGCCGGCCTGCTCACCAAGGTCGGCGTCTACGCGATCATCCGGACCGAGACGCTGCTCTTCCCCGACGGCCAGGTGGCCGGGCTGCTGATGGTGGTGGCCGGGCTGACCATGGTGGTCGGCATCCTCGGCGCGGTGGCCCAGTCCGACATGAAGCGGCTCTTCTCGTTCACCCTGGTCAGCCACATCGGCTACATGATCTTCGGGGTGGCGCTGAGCACCGTGGCCGGGCTGTCCGGCGCGATCTTCTACGTGGTGCACCACATCACCATCCAGACCACGCTGTTCCTGGTCGCCGGGCTGGTCGAGGAGCGGGCGGGCAGCACCGACCTGCGCCGCCTCGGCGGGCTGGCCCGGGTGGCGCCGTTGCTCGGGATGCTCTTCTTCGTGCCGGCCATGAACCTCGCCGGCGTGCCGCCGTTCTCCGGGTTCCTCGGCAAGCTCGGCCTGCTCCAGGCCGGGGTGGCGGCCGGCGGCCCGCTGCCCGGCGCGCTGGTCGCGGCCGGCGCCGTGACCAGCCTGCTCACCCTCTACGTGGCCTCGCGGGTGTGGAACATCGCCTTCTGGCGCGCCCCCCGGCTGGCCACCGCCGAGCCGGCGGTCCGGCTCCCCCGGCTGATGGTCGGCGCGACGGTCGCGCTGGTCGCGCTGGGGCTGGTGCTGACCGTCGTCGCCGGGCCGCTCTTCGACGTCACCGCCGACGCGGCCGTCGACCTGCGCGAACGCACCCCGTACATCCGTTCCGTGCTGCCCGGCGGCGCCCCGTGAACCCGGAGTCCAGCGCGCCGCCGCGGGAGCGGGCGGTGCGGTGGCGGGACCAGCTGATCGCCCTCGGCTGGCTGGTGCTGGTCTGGAGCCTGCTCTGGGGCGAGTTCTCCTGGGGCAACCTGGTCGGCGGGGTACTGGTGGCCGGGGCGGTGCTGCTGTTCTTCCCGCTGCCGCCGGTCACCTTCGGCGGGCGGCTGCGCCCCGGGCCGCTGCTGGTCTTCCTGGTGCGTTTCGTCGGCGAGCTGGTCAGCGCCAGCCTGCACGTCGCCCGGATCGCGGTGCAGCCGGGCTACCGGCCGCGGGGCGCGATCATCGCGGTCCGGCTGCGCGTGCGTACCGACCTGAATCTGGCGCTCACCGCCGAGGCGGTCTCGTTGGTGCCGGGCACCCTGATCGTCGAGGTGGACCGGGACGCCGGGGTCCTCTACGTGCACGTGCTCGACGTCCACGGCCCGCAGGACCTGACCGACAGCCGGGAGCGGATCCTCGCCGTCGAGCGGCGGATCGTCCGGGCGGTGGGCTCCGCCGTGGAGCTGCGCCAGGTGGCCACCGATCCCGTCGAGAGGGGCTCTGAACCGTGACCGCGTTCCTCGTCGTCGTCCTCACCGTCCTGTTCTCGGTGACCGCGCTGCTCGCGCTGGCCCGGCTCTACCGGGGGCCGTCCCTGATCGACCGCGTGGTCGCCGCCGACATGCTGCTCGCCACCATGGTCGGCGCCGTCGGCGCCGAGGCGGCGGTGAACCGCCACGCCACCACCCTGCCGGTGCTGGTGGTGCTCTCCCTGCTCGGCTTCGTCGGCTCGGTGTCGCTGGTCCGCTTCGCCGCCCGCGAGAAGGAGGAGGGGTGATGTTCGGCACCGTCGCCGACTGGGTCGGCGCCGGCTGCCTGGTGGCCGGCGCGCTGCTGAGTCTCGCCGCCGGCATCGGGGTGCTGCGCTTCCCGGCCACGCTGGACCGGATGCACGCGGCCACCAAGCCGCAGGTGCTCGGGGTGCTGCTCCTGCTGCTCGGCCTGGCCCTGCGGCTGCGCGCCCCGGCCGACCTGGGCATGGTGGCCCTGGTCGGGATCTTCCAGCTGGCGACCGCTCCGGTGGCCGCGCAGATGATCGGCCGGGCCGCCTACCGCGCCGGCCGGGTGGACCCTGACCTCCTCGACGCCGACGAGCTCGCCGACCGCTGACGTGCGCCGTCCGCACCGCCGGGGCCGCGGGCGTCCCAATTCGGGGAATGCGGCGATTCTGAGTCTTGCGTCTTGCCGGGTGGCCGGTCCCGCTGCACGCTTCGCAATGATGGTTATCGATCGATGGCCGTCCCCGGTGACCACCCACCCGGCGGGAGCCGGACCCCGCCCCCCACCCGGAGGACCCATGAGACCTCGTACCCCCCGCTCCGCCTGGCTGGCCGCGGTGGCCGTGGCGGCGGCGGCCCTGACCGCCTCCTCGGCGACCGTCGCGCCCACCGGAGCGGCCGGCGCCGCCGCCCCGGCCGCTCCCGCCGCTCCCGCCGCCCGTGCCGGCGGGTCCGCGGCGCTGGCCGCGCCCGACGTCCCGCTGGCCAACGTGAAGGCACACCTGTCCCAGTTCCAGTCCATCGCCACCGCCAACGGCGGCAACCGGGCGCACGGCCGCCCCGGCTACCTCGCCTCCGTCAACTACGTCAAAGGCCAGCTCGACGCGGCCGGGTTCAGCACCGTGGTGCAGTCGTTCACCTACAACGGCGCCACCGGCTACAACCTGATCGCCGACTGGCCCGGCGGCGACCCGAACCAGGTGGTCATGACCGGGGCGCACCTGGACAGCGTCTCCGCCGGTCCCGGCATCAACGACAACGGCTCCGGCTCCGCGGCGATCCTGGAGACCGCCCTCGCGGTGGCCCGCAGCGGCCTCACCCCCACGAAGCACCTGCGCTTCGGTTGGTGGGGCGCCGAGGAACTGGGGCTGCGCGGCTCGCAGTACTACGTGAACAACCTGCCGTCGACCGAGCGCACCAAGATCAAGCAGTACCTCAACTTCGACATGGTCGGCTCGCCCAACGCCGGTTACTTCGTCTACGACGGCGACAACTCCGACGGGGTGGGCTCCGGGCCGGGCCCGGCCGGCTCGGCGCAGATCGAGCAGACCATCCAGGCGTACTTCACCTCGATCGGCGTGCCCACCCGGGGCACCGACTTCGACGGCCGCAGCGACTACGGGCCGTTCATCAACGTCGGCATCCCGGCCGGCGGCACCTTCACCGGGGCCGAGGGGATCAAGTCCAGCACCCACGCCTCGCTCTGGGGCGGCACGGCCGGCCAGGCGTTCGACCCGTGCTACCACCGGTCCTGCGACACCACCGCCAACATCAACGACACCGCGCTGGACCGCAACGCCGACGCGATCGCGTACACGGTCTGGGCGCTGGCCGGGGCCGGGGCCCCGCCGGGCAGCACGGTCTGGAGCGACACCTTCGAGACCGCGACCGGATGGACCGCGAACCCGGCCGGCACCGACACCGCCACCCTCGGCCGGTGGGAGCGCGGCGACCCCGCGGCCACCAGCTCCGGCGTGGCCACCCAGCTCGGCACGACCGTCAGCGGCAGCTACGACCTGGTCACCGGGCCGCTCGCCGGCAGCAGCGCCGGGGCGTACGACCTCGACGGCGGGGTGAGCACCATCCAGTCGCCGGCGATCACGCTGCCGTCGACCGGCACGCTGAACCTCTCGTTCTCCTGGTACCTGGCCCACCTGAACAACGCCAGCAGCGCCGACTACCTGCGCGTACGGGTGGTGGGCAGCGGCACCGTCACGGCGCTGAACGCGACCGGGGCCGCGACCGACCGGGCGGCGGCCTGGCAGAGCGCCGGCGTCGACGTCTCGGCCCTGCGGGGACAGACCGTACGGATCGTCGTCGACGCGGCGGATGCCGGCGGCGCCAGCCTCGTCGAGGCGGCCGTGGACGACGTGCGGATCACCCAGAGCTGAGCCGGCACGGCCCCGCCCCCTGTCCACGCCGGGTGACGGCCCCCTGTCCACGCCGGGTAACCGGACGACAGGGGGCCTTCGACGCACCTTCAGCGGGCGTACAGCCGGCGCGGATAAAATGGCTGCATGATCGACTCCTCTGCCCAGGAGGGCAGCAGTAGCCAGCCGGGTCCTGCCCGGCGTATCCCGACCCCGATGTCCCCGGGAGCCCTGAGCGACCCGTGTTGATCGTCGTTGGTCTCCTCTTCATCATCGTGCTCACCGCCGCCACCGGTTACTTCGTGGCCCAGGAGTTCGGTTACGTCGCCGTCGACCGGGGCAGGCTCAAGCAGCTCGCCGACGACGGCGACAAGGCCGCCGCCCGGGCCCTGCAGGTGACCGGACGGCTGTCGTTCATGCTCTCCGGCGCGCAGCTCGGCATCACCGTCACCGCCCTGCTGGTCGGTTACGTCGCCGAGCCGTTCCTCGGCGCCGGGCTGGCCGAACTCCTCGGCGTGGCCGGCGTCTCCACGGCGGTCAGCCTGCCGCTCTCGGTCGCCCTGGCCCTGGTCATCGCGACCGTGGTGCAGATGGTCCTGGGCGAGCTGGCCCCGAAGAACCTCGCCATCGCCCGGGCCGAACCGCTGGCCAAGGCCCTGAGCCGCTCCACCCTGATGTATCTCAAGGTGGCTGGTCCGCTGATCAAGCTCTTCGACCGCGCCGCGGTGCGGCTGCTCCGCCGCGTCGGCATCGAGCCGATCGAGGAGCTGCCCAGCGGCGCCACCCCGGAGGACCTGGAACAGATCATCGCCGAGTCCCGCCAGGAGGGGCACCTGACCGCCGAGATGTCCACGCTGCTCGACCGGGGGCTCGACTTCCGCGAGCTGACCGCGGGCGAGGCCATGGTGCCCCGCGTCGACGTGCACACCGTACGCGCGCACGAGCCGGTCAGCCGGGTGGTGGAGCTGCTGGACACCGGCAAGTCCCGCTTCCCCGTGCGCGGCGCGGAGGGCGTCGACGACCTGATCGGCGTCATCGGCATCGCCGACGTGCTCGGGGTGCCCCCCGAGCGGCGCGCGACCACCCCGGTCAGCGCGGTCGCCGGCCCGCCGCTGCTGGTGCCGGAGACGCTGCCGCTGCCGACCGTGCTGGACCGGCTCCGCTCCGGCCACCGGCAGCTCGCCTGCGTGGTCGACGAGTACGGCGGCTTCGCCGGCGTGATCACGCTGGAGGACATCGCCGAGGAGCTGGTCGGCCCGATCCGGGACGAGGACGACCCGCCCGAGCGGGCCCCGGCCCGGCAGGAGGACGGCTCCTGGGTGGTGCCCGCGCGCTGGCGCATCGACGAGGTCGCCGACAGCACCGGCATCGAGCTGCCCGAGGCCCCGGAGTACGACACCCTCTCCGGCCTGGTCATGCGGGAGCTGGGCCGGGTGCCCGAGGTCGGTGACCGGCTGGAGATCAGCCTGCTCGCCGACGGCGAGGACGGCGCGGTCGAGCCGCGCGCCCTGGTCGAGGTGCTGGCCGTCGACCGGCACGTGGCCGACTCGGTCCGGCTGCGGCTCGCCGAGTCCCGGGAGGTGTCCGAGTGAGTCCGGGCATAGCGCTGTTCACGTCGGTGATCCTGCTGGCGCTGAACGGCTTCTTCGTGGCCGCCGAGTTCGCCCTGGTGGCCAGCAAGCGCTACCGCCTGGAGCAGGCGGCGGCCGGTGGCGGCCGGGCCGCCCGGGCCGCCCTGGAGGGCGTACGCGAGCTGTCGCTGATGCTCGCCGGCGCGCAACTCGGCATCACGCTGTGCACCCTGGGGCTCGGTGCGCTCGCCGAGCCGGCGATCGAGCACCTGCTCAGCCCGCTGCTGCACGCGGTCGGGCTGCCGGACGCCGCGAGCCACGCGGTCGCGCTGGTCTTCGCCCTCAGCCTGGTCACCTTCCTGCACCTGGTGGTCGGCGAGATGGCGCCGAAGTCCTGGGCGATCACCGACGCCGAGCGCTCGGCGATGCTGCTGGCGTTGCCGTTCCGCGCCTTCGCGCGGGTCGCCCGGCCGGTGCTGTCGGTGATGAACGCCCTGGCCAACGCGATGCTGCGGCTCGTCAAGGTCAACCCGCAGGACCAGCTCGCCCAGGTGCACGGCCCCGACGAGCTGCGCATCCTGCTGGAGCAGTCCCGCGAGCACGGGCTGCTCGGCGTCGAGCAGCACCAGTTGCTGACCAGCATGCTGGAATTGCAGGGCACCACGGTGGCCCAGGTGATGGAGCCGTTCCACCAGATGGTGACGGTCCGCCGGGACGAGGACGCCGCCCGGATCGAGCAGGTCAGCCGGGACAGCGGCCGGTCGCGGCTGGCCGTGCTGGACGCGAACGGCGACGTCTGCGGCCTCGTCCACGTCCGGGAGGCGGTGCGGGCCACCACCACGGGCCGCAGCGTCACCGCCGGCGACCTGATGACCAGCGCGTTCACCCTGCCCGCCGCGGCCACGGTGACCGACGCGGTGGCGGCGATGCGGGCCCGGCAGTCCCAGCTCGCGCTCGTGCGCAACGGCGGCGGCCCGACCCGGCCGATCGGGTTCGTCGCGCTGGAGGACCTCCTGGAGGAGGTCATCGGCGAGTTCGACGACGAGACCGACCCGGTGCCGCGCGGCCGACGCATGAGGTGAGACCCGCGGGCCGCCCCCGGGTGAGGTGTGGGGGCGGCCCGGCGTGGTCCGGCACGTCGGACCGTGCGGTCTTCGGCGAAGACCGCACGGACGTCCGCCAGGTCCGCGAGGCTGGAGGGACCGGGCCGGGTGCGCTCGTGCCGGTACCGGGTGGCGCTCGGGCCGGGGCCTGGTGACGCTCAGGTCGGTACCGGGTGGGACACGGGCCGGGGGCGGGTGGCGCACGGGCTGCGCGGGGTGACTCGCGCGCCCGATCGCGGCGAGGCCCGGTCCCCAGCGGGTCCGCCGGGGCGCGGGACGCGGACGGGGGAGTGCGGGTGCGGTTGACCGGGGTGTCGCCGGAGTCCGGGTGGACCGGGCTCTCCGTCCGCACCGCCCTGGCCAACCCGAGCACCCGCCCCGGGCTGCGGCTGCCCGGGCGGGTCACGGTCATCGCCGGCTCGACCGACGTGCCGGTGCTGCACGTCCGGCTCGGCCTGGTCACCACGGCGGAGCCGGACGACCCGGAGGCGCCCCGCCGCCTGGTGCAGTTCCACCAGGCGACCCTCGCCGACGGCTTCGTGCTGCGGGCCGGGCGGGGCCGCACGATCCCGTTCGAGTTCCCGCTGCCCTGGGAGACCCCGGTGACCATCTTCGGCGGGGTGCCCCTGCTCAGCCTGCGGATGGGGCTGCGCACCGAGGTGGCGGTCGAGCCGCAGCTCGACCAGGGCGCGATGGTGCCGGTCTTCGTGCACCCGCTACCCACCCAGGCGCACATCCTGGCCGCCCTCGACACGCTGGGCTTCAGCATGCGCCAGGCCGGCCTGGTCGACGCCCGGCTGCCGGGGGTGGAACAGACCCTGCCGCTGCACCAGCGGCTGGGATTCTGGGTGGCGCCGCTCTACGCCGGGCCGATCACCGAGCTGGAGCTGATCTTCATCGCCAACCCGGCCGGCCTGGAGGTCATCTTCTGGCTGGACCGGCGGCTGGCCCTGGCCGGGATCACCCACCAGAGCATCAGTCGCTTCCGGATCTGGCACGTCGGCGCCGACCGGCGGGACTGGGTGGCGACGGTGGACGGCTGGCTGCGCGCGGCGATCAACCGGCACGCCGCGGCCGCCGCGCACGCCGACTGGTCCGCGACCATCGCGGAGTCGGCGCACGTCAGCCGCCCGCCGGACGAGCCCACCCGCCCCGGTTACGGCCTGGGCGGCACCGCCGGCGGAGCCGGCATCGGCGGCTCCGGCGACGGCACCTGACCCCCCACCCCACCCCACCCCCGCCCACCCGCCCCGCCCCACCCTCGCTCCCGCGATCTTGCACTTTGTGTCCCGGTATATCGGACTTATCGCCCGTAACGAGGGCCGAAAGTGCAAGATCGCGGGAGGTCAGGGCGGGGAGAGGGAAGGGTCGGAAGGTCGGAAGGTCAGACGGTGGCGGTGGCGAGTTTCAGGCTGAAGCCGAGGAAGAGGGCGGCGACGCCGGTGGTGGCACCGGCGGCGAGGCGGCGGCGCTGGCGGAACTGGGCCGCCAGGAAGGTCCCGGCGAAGATCAGCGCGGTCAGGTAGAGCGCGCTGGTGACCTGGGCGATCAGCCCGAGCAGGAGGAACGACAGCGCCGGCCACGCGTAGCCCGGATCGACGAACTGGATGAAGAACGAGACGAAGAACAGGATCGCCTTCGGGTTGAGCAGGCTGACCACGAGCGCCTTGCGGAACGGGCTGCGCATCGCCACCGGCTCCGCGGCGTCGATCAGCCGCGGCGTGGCCGGGTCGTTGCGGTCGCGCCAGCGCCGCCACGCGCCGCGCAGCATCGTCAACCCCACGTAGCCGAGGTACGCGGCGCCGGCGTACTTGATCACCAGGAAGAGCGGCGGGTACGCCTTGAGCAGCGACGCCACCCCGGCGGCGGAGAGGAACATCAGCACCCCGTCGCCGACGAAGACCCCGCCGGCGGCCCGGTAGCCGGCGGCCACACCGCGCTGCGCGGCGGTGGAGAGCACGAAGAGGGAGTTGGGCCCGGGCAACAGCACGATCGCCACGGTGCCCAGCACGTACGTCCAGATGTCGGTGATGCCCAGCACGCCCGACATCATCGGGCCACCGGTGCCGTCCGGCGAAGCCTTTCCCGCAGCGCGACCTGTGCGTTTGGCCACTCGTCGACGGTCATCGAATACTGCACGGTGTCCCGCCACGAGCCGTCCGGGCGGAGCTTGTGCATCCGCAGCACCCCCTCGCGGGACGCGCCGAGGCGCTCGATCGCCCGCTGGGAGCGCTCGTTGCGGATGTCGGTGTGCCAGACCACCCGCACCGCGCCCAGTTCCTCGAAGGCGCGGGTGAGCAGCAGCAGCTTCGCCTCGGTGTTGATCCCGGTGCGCCACCACGGCCGGCCCAGGAAGGTGTAGCCGATCGCGACCGACCGGCGCTCCGGGTCCACCTCGTAGTAGGAGGTGGTGCCGACCACCGCGCCGGTGACGGCGCAACGCTGCACCCACGGCACCCGCTCGCCCCGGCGGTGGGCGGCCAGCGCGGCGGCGACCACCTCGGCGGTGCCGGCGGGGTCGGCCGGCAGCGGGCTGCCCAGGTGCTGCCAGACCTCCGGATCGGCGGTCGCCGCGTGCAGCTCGTCGGCGTGCGCGAGGTCGAGGGGTTCCAGCACCACGTGCTCCCCGCGCAGCACTGCCGGTTCCAGCCACGGCGTGGGGGCCGGCCGCAGGTATGCCGGCACCGGCGCGGTCACCCCGGCGTCCGGCTCGGGCAGCCCGGCGGTGAGCCGCAGCGGCACCACCCCGGCCCAGTGCGGCAGGGCGAGGTCGGCCTCGTCGTCGCGTACGCCGCCGGTGCGGGCGCGGACGGAGACCTCCCGCAGCGGCAGGGCCAGCACGGCGGTCTCGGCCAGCTCCCGGCGCGACGGCGGTCGGCTGTCGGCGCTGCGCCCGGCGCCGACCTTCTCCACCAGCGCGGTGAGCACCCGCGCCTTCTCCCGCTCGTCGGTGACCAGGTGCGCGGTGCCGTGCGCGACGACCGACCGGTAGTTGGCGCTGTGGTGGAACTGGGAGCGTGCGTAGACCAGGCCGTCGAGCAGGGTCACCGTGACGCAGACCGGCAGCCCGTCGCCCCGGGCGGCGAGCAGCGGCCGGCTGCCGGTGGATCCGTGCAGGTAGAGGGTGTCGCCGATGCGGACGTGCAGGGTGGGCAGCACCCGGGGCTCGCCGTCGACGGTGAACCCGAGCGCGCAGTGGTACGCCTCGTCGAGGACCGCGTGCGCGGCGTCGGCGTCGTAGCTCATCCGGTCCCGGGAGCGGCTGGCGGTGGTCCGGTCGGTGCGTGCGTACATGCTCCCGCCTTTGTTCTAGTACAATCTCTGATTTGTGTCAGCACGCTATCAGGTCACCGGCGCGACGGCCGTCGAGATTTCGGCCAGCATCGAGTCGGGCATCCGTTCCGCCGCCCTCGCCCCCGGCGCCGCCCTGCCGGCGGTGCGCGCGCTCGCCGCCCAGCTCGCGGTCAGCCCGGCCACCGTGGCCCGGGCCTATCAGGAGCTGCGCCAGCGGGGCCTGGTGGTCACCGCCGGCCGGCACGGCACCCGGGTCCGGCCCCGCCCGCCGGTGGCGGCCCGCCGCTCCGCGCTGCACCCGCCACCCGCCCCCGGCCTGCGCGACCTCTCCCTGGGCGAGCCCGACCCGCGGCTGCTGCCGCCGCTGGGGGCGCACCTGGCCGGGCTCGCGGCCGACGCCGGGCCGCCCGTCGGGTACTCGGCCGCCGGGGTGCTGCCCGAACTGGCCGAGGCGGCCCGCGAGCGGCTGGCCGCCGACGGCGTGCCGTCGGCGGAGCTGACCCTCACCGGCGGCGCGCTGGACGGCATCGAGCGGCTGCTCGGCGCGCACCTGCGCCCCGGCGACGCGGTCGCCGTCGAGGACCCGGGGTGGGCCAACCTGCTCGACCTGGTCGCCGCGCTCGGGCTGCGGCCGATCGGGGTGCCGGTCGACGACGACGGTCCGCTCGTCGAGGGCGTCCGGGCCGCGCTCGCCGCCGGGACCCGGGCGCTGATCGTGACCAGCCGGGCGCAGAACCCCACCGGCGCGGCGGTCTCCGCCGGGCGGGCCGAGGAGCTGCGTACGCTGCTCGCCGGCCGGTCCGACCTGCTGCTGATCGAGGACGACCACGCCGCCGAGCTGGCCCGCGTACCGCTGCACCCGCTCGCCGGGGCGACCCCGACGTGGGCCTTCGTCCGCTCGGTGAGCAAGCCGCTCGGTCCCGACCTGCGGCTGGCCGTGCTGGTGGGGGACGAGACCACGGTGGCCCGGGTGGCCGGCCGGGCCCGGGTCGGCGCCGGCTGGGTCTCCACCGTGCTGCAACGGCTGGTGCTGTCGCTGTGGCGCGACCCGGCGGTGGCCGGGCTGGTGGACCGGGCCGCCGCCAGCTACGAGCGGCGGCGCGGGGCGCTGGTCGACGCGCTCGCCGGCCACGGCCTCGCCGCCCACGGGCGCAGCGGCATCAACGTGTGGCTGCCGGTGGCGGACGAGACCAGCGCGCTGACCGCACTGCGCGACGCCGGTTGGGCGGTCGCGCCCGGCGCGCTCTACCGGATCGCCGGCCCGCCGGGGCTGCGGATCACCGTCAGCTCGCTGGACGACGGCGAGGTGGCACCGCTCGCCGACGCCGTCGCCCGCGCCGTCCGGCCCGCCGTGTCCTCCGGTTTCACCGCATGACCCTCTGGCGGCGACCTGTCGGTGTGCCGGGCGCGGGCGTGACCGGACGCCGGGCGGGTAAGCGCGGTGCCGGAGGTGGGCGACCATGGCTTCGTCGGGATCGAGGAGGGGCGTCTGGATCGCCGTCGTGGTGGCGGTGATCGTGCTCGTGATCGTGGTGATCGCGCTGGCGTCCGGCGGCGGCGACGGCGGCGGCGGATACTGACGGTTGGCCGCGGTGGGACGTCGTGCGGAGGCAGGGCGGACCGGCATCGCGGCCCGAACGGGTATATAACAGTCGACATGGCCGAGCAGACCGAGACCGCGCCGGGCGCGCAGCAGTTCATCCCGCCGCAGGCCGACACCCTCGACGACCTGCGCGCCGCAGCCGCCGGCTGCCGGGGCTGCGAGCTGTACCGGGACGCGTCGCAGACCGTGTTCGGCCGCGGCGACGCCGGCGCGCGGGTGGTCTTCGTCGGCGAGCAGCCCGGTGACATGGAGGACCAGAAGGGGCTGCCGTTCGTCGGCCCCGCCGGTCGGCTGCTCCGCAAGGCGGTCGACGACGCCGGGCTCGATCCCGGGCACATCTACCTCACGAACGCCGTGAAGCACTTCAGGTTCGAGTTGCGCGGCAAACGGCGCATCCACCAGACCCCGGACCGGGTGCACGTCACCGCCTGCCGGCCCTGGCTGGTGGCCGAGTTCGCCCAGTTGCGCCCGGAGATCGTGGTGGTGCTCGGCGCGACCGCGGCCAAGGCGCTGCTCGGCCCCACGTTCCGGGTCACCCGGCAGCGCGGCGAGCTGCTGCCCTGGCCGGCGTCGGCCCAGCACCCGGAGGATTTCCAGCGGGTACCGGTGGACGCGAAGGGCACGGTCGCCGACGCCCCGCCGGCCCGGCTGCTGGCCACCATCCACCCGTCCGCCGTGCTCCGCGCCGACGACCAGGACAAGGCGTACGAGGGGCTGGTCGCCGACCTCGCCGTGGCCGCCCGCGCCCTCACCGGCTGAGCCGTCACCGAGCCACCCGCCGGCCCCTGGGCAGGGCGGGTGCGCGGTGCCACACTGGCGGCCATGGATCAGCATCTCTACGAGCGCGACCACGAGGACTTCCGCGAGCTGTGCCGCGAGTTCCTGGACCGGGAGGCCGTGCCCCACCACGAGCGTTGGGAGGCCGCCGGGATCGTCGACCGCGAGGTGTGGCGCCGGGCCGGGGCGGCCGGCCTGCTGGGCACGGACGTCGACCCGGAGTACGGCGGCGGCGGGCAGCGGGACTT
Source organism: Micromonospora sp. NPDC049139 (assembly GCF_055586845.1). NCBI lineage: Bacteria > Bacillati > Actinomycetota > Actinomycetes > Micromonosporales > Micromonosporaceae > Micromonospora > Micromonospora sp. NPDC049139. Next base: position 317,704 of record NZ_JBVJHK010000003.1, read on the forward strand.
CCGGTTCAACGCGGTGCTGGCCGAGGAGATCGTCGCCGCCGGCTGCACCGGCCTCGGCTTCGGGCTGCACAACGACGTGGTGGCGCCGTACCTGACCGAGCTGACCACGGAGGACCAGCGCAAGCGCTGGCTGCCCGGGTTCTGCTCCGGCGACCTCGTCACGGCGATCGCGATGAGCGAGCCCGGCGCCGGCTCCGACCTCGCCGGGATCCGCACGAGCGCGGTCCGCGACGGCGACAGTTGGGTGCTCAACGGCCAGAAGACCTTCATCACCAACGGGGAGATGGCCGACCTGGTGGTCGTGGTCGTCCGCACCGCGCCGGACCAGGGCGCGCACGGGGTGAGCCTGGTCGCCGTGGAGGACGGCACCCCCGGCTTCTCCCGCGGCCGACGGCTGGCCAAGGTCGGGCTGAAGGCCAACGACACCGCCGAGCTGTTCTTCTCCGACTGCCGGGTGCCGGTGGAGAACCTGATCGGCACCGAGAACCACGGCTTCTACCACCTGATGGCCAACCTGCCCCGGGAGCGGCTCAGCATCGCGGTCGCCGCGGTGGCCGCCGCCGAGCGGCTGCTCGCCGTCACCCTCGACTACGCCCGCTCCCGGCAGGCGTTCGGCCGGCCGATCGGCGCGTTCCAGCACAACCGCTTCCTCCTGGCGGAGCTGGACACCGAGGTCACCATCGCGCGCACCTTCGTCAACCACTGCGTCGCGGAGTACAACGCCGGCCGGCTCTCGGTCACCGACGCGGCCAAGGCGAAGTGGTGGACCACCGAGCTGCAGAACAAGGTCGCCGACCGCTGCGTGCAACTGCACGGCGGCTACGGCTACATGCTGGAGTACCCGGTGGCGAAGGCCTGGTTGGACGGGCGGGTGCAGACGATCTACGGCGGCACCACCGAGATCATGAAGGAGATCATCGGCCGCGGCCTGGGCCTGTAGCGCAGCCGGGGGAGGGGCGCAGTCGGGAGGCGACCGGCTGCGGGGTGGCGCGCCGGGTGCGCAAGGATGAGACGGGCCCCCGCCCCTTACCGCCGAAGGAGCCGCCGATGGCCACCGACCTCGCCGCGCCACTTGCCGCGCCCGACGTCACGCCGATCCAGCGGCGTACCCTGCGGCTGCTCTTCGTCACCCAGATCGTCGGCGGGATCGGGGTGACGGTCGGCGTCGCCGTCGGGGCGCTGCTCGCCGCGGACATCGCCGGCACCGCCATGGCCGGGCTGGTGAGCAGCGCCGCCGTGGTGGGCGGGGCCCTGCTCGCGGTGCCGGTCACCCGGATCATGAACGGCCACGGCCGGCGGCCCGGCCTGGTCGTGGCCTATCTCGCCGGCGCGGCCGGCGGCGGCCTGGTGGTGTTGGCCGCCGTCACCCGCTGGATCCCACTGCTCTTCCTCGGCATGCTCCTCTTCGGCGGCGGCAGCGCGGCCAACCTCCAGGCCCGCTACGCCGCGGTCGACCTGGCCGAGCCGGCGCGACGGGGTCGCCAGCTCGCCCTGATCGTCTGGGCCACCACCATCGGCGCGGTCGCCGCGCCGAACTTCGCCGCGTTCGCGGACCGCACCACCAGCGGCTGGGGACTGCCGACGCTGGCCGGTCCGTTCGCGTTCAGCGCCGTCGCGCTGGCGCTGGCCGCCGGCGTGATCCTGGCGCTGCTGCGGCCCGACCCGCTGCTGACCGCGCGCCGGCTGGCGGCCGTTGTCGTCCCGCCGGTCGCCCCGGGGCCGGACGCCGTCGTCCCGGCCGCCCCGTCGCCGGACGCCGTTCCCGCCGTCACCCCGCCGCCGGACGCCGTCGTCGCGCCGGCACCGACCGGCCGGCGCGGCGTGGGCATGCGGGCCGCCTGGTCGGTCGTACGCGCGCGCCCGGCCGCCCGGCTCGGCATCGCCGCGGTGGCGGTCGGGCACCTGGTCATGGTCGCGGTGATGGTGATGACCCCGGTGCGCCTGCACGAGTGGCACGCCGACGCCGACGTGCTGCGGGTGGTCGGTCTCGTGCTGAGCCTGCACATCGCCGGCATGTACGCCCTCGCCCCGGTGGCCGGCTGGCTCACGGACCGGCTCGGCCGCCGGGCGGTGATCCTCGGCGGCGTCGGGCTGCTGCTCGTGGCGTGCGCGGTCGCCGGCACCGCCGGGCACCACACGGCCCGGCTCTCGATCGGGCTGTTCCTGCTCGGCCTGGGCTGGTCGGGGACCATGGTGGCCGGTTCCACCCTGCTGTCGGAGTCGGTGCCGGTGGGGATCCGGCCGAGCGTCCAGGGGCTCTCCGACCTGACCATGGGACTGGCCGGCGCCGCCGCCGGGGCGGTCAGCGGGTTTGTCATGGAGGTGGCGGGTTATCCGGTGCTCGCCCTGCTCGCGGCGGTCGCGGCGGTGCCCCTGGTGGCGCTAGCGTTGCGTCCGGTGCCGGCGGGCGCACCGGAGGAGGAGGACTGATCACGTGCGGCTGACCGACTTCTGGTCGCGGTTGGAGGAGGCGTTCGGCCCCGCCTACGCGGCCAGCATCGCCCGCGACCAGGTGCTCTCCCAGCTCGGCGGCCGGACCGTCGAGCAGGCGCTGGCATCGGGTGAGCAGGCGCACGTCGTGTGGCGGGCGGTCTGCGCCGCCTATCCCGACCGGGTGCCCGCGCGACTACGCTGAGCAGCCATTTCGTCGCTCCCGCGTGTCGCTTGCCGACTCGTACACCTGTTCGGCTATTGTCCACAGCGGGGTGCTCGTCCACAGCTCACGGCCCGTCGGCTGGTTTTCTGTCGGACCCAGCGCCTAGCGTGTCCGCGTGACGCGAAGCTCAGGAAAGACGCCGGCGAAGGCAGGGGTGGCAACGATGGCAGCAGGGCCTGACCGGGAGAAGGCACTCGACCTTGCTCTCGCTCAGATCGACAAGCAGTTCGGCAAGGGCTCGGTGATGCGGCTCGGGGAGCGGCCGGTCATCCAGACCGCGGTCATCCCCACCGGGTCGATCGCCCTCGACGTGGCGCTCGGCGTGGGCGGCCTGCCCCGCGGCCGGGTGGTCGAGATCTACGGTCCGGAGTCCAGCGGTAAGACCACCGTGGCGCTGCACGCCGTGGCCAACGCCCAGCGGGCCGGCGGCATCGCCGCCTTCGTCGACGCCGAGCACGCGCTCGACCCGGAATACGCGAAGGCCCTCGGCGTCGACACCGACGCCCTGCTGGTCTCCCAGCCCGACACCGGTGAGCAGGCGCTGGAGATCGCGGACATGCTGGTCCGCTCTGGCGCGCTCGACATCATCGTGATCGACTCGGTGGCCGCGCTGGTGCCGCGCGCCGAGATCGAGGGCGAGATGGGCGACAGCCACGTGGGTCTGCAGGCCCGGCTGATGAGCCAGGCGCTGCGGAAGATCACCGGTGTGCTCAACAACACCGGCACCACCGCGATCTTCATCAACCAGCTCCGCGAGAAGATCGGCGTGATGTTCGGCAGCCCCGAGACCACCACGGGCGGCCGGGCGCTGAAGTTCTACGCCTCGGTCCGGCTCGACGTGCGCCGCATCGAGAGCCTCAAGGACGGCACCGACGTGGTCGGTAACCGCACCCGGGTCAAGGTCGTGAAGAACAAGGTCGCCGCGCCGTTCAAGCAGGCCGAGTTCGACATCATGTACGGCAAGGGCATCTCCCGCGAGGGCTCGCTGATCGACGTCGGCGTCGAGCAGGCGATCATCCGCAAGTCCGGCGCCTGGTACACCTACGACGGCGACCAGCTGGGCCAAGGCAAGGAGAAGGCCCGCGAGTTCCTCCGGGAGAACCCGGACGTGGCCGCCGAGATCGAGAAGAAGATCCTGGAGAAGCTCGGCGTCGGGGTCGGCGCGGGCGACGCCGCCGGTGGCCCGGAGCTGCCGCCGGTCGACTTCTGACCGGTCGCTGACCCGTGGCAGGACGACGCGCCCGCACGGGGCGGGGCTGGGATGCCAGTCCGCCCCGCGCGGGTGACGGCACGACGACGCCCCGACCCCGGCGGGGTCGCCGTGGCCCCCGTGCCGAGGAGATCGACCCCGAGGCGCCCGCCGCCGCGCCGCCCGACGAGTCGGAGCTGGCGCGGGAGATCTGCCTGCGCCAGCTCGCCGTCCGGCCGCGCACCCGGGCCGAGCTGGCCGGGGCACTGGCGAAGCGGGGGATCTCCGAGGAGGTCTCCGCGATGGTGCTCGACCGCTACGACGAGGTCGGCATCATCGACGACGCCGCCTTCGCGCGGGCCTGGGTGTCCAGCCGGCACGCCGGCCGGGGCCTGGCCCGCCGGGCGCTCGCCAACGAGCTGCGTCAGCGCGGTGTCGACGGCGAGGTCGCCAGCGAGGCCCTCGGCGAGCTGGACGAGGAGACCGAGGCCGAGACCGCCCGCGCCCTGGTGGAGCGGAAGCTGCGGTCCGCCCGCGGCGAGCCGGACGCGGTCTTTCGGCGGCTGGTGGCGATGCTGGCCCGCAAGGGCTACCCGCCCGGCGTGGCGATCCGGGCGGTGAAGGACGCGCTCGCCGCGCAGAGCGCCGAGGCGGCCGAGTTCGCCGAGCAGATCGACGCCGACGCGCTCGCCGACGCCGAGGGCGAGCTCGACCGCGACAGCCGCCCAGTCGACTGAACAGCCGCTCCGTCGACTGAGCGGAGCGGCGGCCGGAGGGGAGGGTCTGTGCTCAAGGCGTGCCTCAACGGCGCCCGTGGGTGCGACGAGCACCCGTCGGTGCCGGTCACGCCGGCCGACCTGGCCGCCGACGCGGCCCGCTGTGCCAGGCTCGGCGCCGGGGCGGTGCACGTGCACCCCCGCGGCGCCGATGGCCGGGAGTCCCTGCACCCGTCGGTGATCGCCGCCGCGCTGGACGCGATCCGGGCGGCCAGCCCGGGCCTGCCGGTCGGGGTGAGCACCGGGGCCTGGATCGAGCCGGACCCGGCCGCTCGGGTGGCCGCCGTCCGGGCCTGGACGGTGCTGCCGGATTTCGCCTCGGTCAACGCGCACGAGCCGGGCGCCGAGGCGGTCGCGGCGGCGCTGCACGAGCGGGGTGTCGTGGTGGAGGCGGGGCTCTGGACGGTCGACGCGGTCGAGGCGTACAGGGGCTGGCGGGTACCGGCGGGGCGCGTCCTCGTCGAGTGCATGGCCGAGGAACCGGCGGTGGCGCTGGCGGACGCGGCGGGCATGCTCGCCGCGCTGCCGTCCCCGGCCGCCGGGCCGCCGCCGGTGCTGCTGCACGCCGAGGGGCCGGCGACGTGGCCGATCCTCGCCGAGGCGGTCCGCCGGGGCCTGCACAGCCGCATCGGCTTGGAGGACACGCTGCGGCTGCCCGACGGGGTGGTCACGCCCGGCAACGCCGACCTGGTGACGGCGGCGGTGGCCGCCGGCGCCCGCTGACTCCGCCCCGGCGACGAAGCCGCGTTTTCCGCACGACTCCGGACGCCGGGTCGTCGGGTCGAGCCGCGGCGGGCGGTCCGGCCTGAGCAGGGCCGATGGGTCGTGAGGCCCCGCTGGCTGCCCGGGTTGTCCGCTGGTGTCCGTCGTGCAGTGAGCGCACGGTGACGCGACAACTTCTCTCCGTTCGGGGGGTTTGATCATGAGTTCTTGACCAGACGGCCCCGGGAGACCTAGCCTCGCCATACAGGCTCACATTGCCCGACCAGCGCAGGCTAAGCGCACAACATAGATCGCGTAACGGAACAGCATCACTTTGGCCGACTCGTCGGCCACTGGCGGCAGCTTCGGACAGGCCGGTCCGGGGCTGGCGCGACAACTGCACCCGGCCGCCGGCGATGCCCCGCGTGGGCACCGCCGACGGAACCTACCCACGGCCAGTCGCTCCGGTCGGGCGTCCACAGCCGCAGGGTGCGTGCCCACCGGCACCGTCGCTGCGGTCCCGACGTTCAGGGGAGGCGGCCATGGCGAGGCGGCGCAGGTCCACCGGGGTGCCGACATGAGCGGGCTGAACGTCGGGCCGGGCCCGCACCGGTCCCGAGCCGACCGGGGTGTGGCCGACCGTGTGACGGCCGTGCGGAACGGGGCGCCGGCATGAGCGGCTTCGACGTCGTGATCCTCGCGGTGGTGCTGGTCCTGACCGTGGTCGTGCTCGGGGCGGTGCTGCTGGGCGTACGGACGCTGCGCCGCCTCGGCTCGGCGCCGGCACCCGAGGATCCCGCCTTCATCGCCGAGAAGGACCGGCAGGAACAGTCCCTGGCCGCGCTGCGCAGCGCCGCCGACGAGGCCAACAGCACGATCGACGTGGCGAAGTCCGCCGCCGCGGCGGCCCGGGCCGAGGCGGCTGCCGCGAAGGCCGAGGCGAAGGCGGCCCGCGCCGAGGCACGCCGGGTGCTCGACGACGCCCGGGCGGAGGCCGACACCATCCTGGAACGGGCCCACAAGCAGGCCGAGGCGGATGCGGAGCAGCTACGGACCACGGCCCGGCGCAGCGGCGAACGCGAGGTCGCGGTGCTCGCCGCCACCACCCGGGAGCAGGCCGCCGAGGTGGAGCGGCGGGCGGCCCGGATGGACGAGCGCGAGCGGCTGCACACCGAGGAGGTGGAGCGGCTCGCCGAGCGGGAGCGCCAGCTCACGGCCGCCAGCGCGGCCCTGGCCGCCCGCGGCGCCGCGCTCGACCAGCGGGAGGCGGAGCTGGCCGAGGCGGAGGAGCAGCGGCGCCGGGAGTTGGAGCGGGTCGCCGGGCTCACCGCCGACACGGCCCGGGCGGAGTTGATCGAGGCGATCGAGGGCCAGGCCAAGCGGGAGGCCGCGCTGCTGGTCCGGGACATCGAGTCCGACGCGCGCAACACCGCCGAGCAGCGCGCCCGGCACATCGTCGTCGACGCGATCCAGCGGGTCGCCAGCGAGCAGACCGCGGAGAGCGTGGTCAGCGTCCTGCACCTGCCCGGCGACGAGATGAAGGGGCGGATCATCGGCCGGGAGGGCCGCAACATCCGCGCCTTCGAGTCGGTCACCGGGGTCAACCTGATCATCGACGACACCCCCGAGGCGGTGCTGCTCTCCTGCTTCGACCCGGTGCGCCGGGAGGTCGGCCGGCTCACCCTGGAGAAGCTGGTGCTGGACGGGCGGATCCACCCGCACCGGATCGAGGAGGTCTACGACCTGGCCCGGCACGAGGTGGAGGAGCTGTGCCAGCGGGCCGCCGAGGACGCCCTGGTCGAGGTCGGCATCACCGAGATCCACCCGGAGCTGGTCACCCTGCTCGGCCGGCTGCGCTACCGGACGTCGTACGGGCAGAACGTGCTCAAGCACCTGGTGGAGACCGCGCACATCGCCGGGATCATGGCGGCCGAGCTGCGGCTCGACGTGCCGACCATCAAGCGCTCGGCGTTCCTGCACGACATCGGCAAGGCGCTGACCCACGAGGTGGAGGGCAGCCACGCCATCATCGGCGCCGATCTCGCCCGCAAGTACGGCGAGAGCGAGGACGTCGTCCACGCCATCGAGGCGCACCACAACGAGGTGCCGCCGCAGACCATCGAGGCCGTCCTCACCCAGGCGTCCGACGCCTGCTCCGGCGGGCGGCCCGGGGCGCGGCGGGAGAGCCTGGAGGCGTACGTCAAGCGGCTGGAGCGGATCGAGGAGATCGCGGCCGGCAAGCTCGGCGTGGAGAAGGTCTTCGCCATGCAGGCCGGCCGCGAGATCCGGGTGATGGTCAAGCCGGACGACGTGGATGACATCGGCTCCGCCGTGCTGGCCCGGGACGTGGCGAAGCAGATCGAGGAGGAGCTGACGTACCCGGGGCAGATCCGGGTGACCGTGGTCCGCGAGTCCCGGGTCACCGAGATCGCGCGCTGAACACCTGACCCCCGGGCACCCGGGGAGGCGGCCACCAGGCCGAGGGACTGCGAAAGGGCCGGCCCGGTTTCCCGGGCCGGCCCTTTCGGCGTCGTGGGTTCGGGTCAGTTGCCGCCCGCGCCGCCGCCCGCGCCGCCGCCCTCGGCCTGCGCGATGAGGGCGGCGGCCGGAGGCTGCTGCGCCGGGGTGCCGGCGGTCTTGCGGCCCCGGGAGAGCCGGTGCTGGACGTACTGGGCCAGCTTCGACAGCGAGTAGTTCACCAGGATGAACATCACCGCGATCACGACGTAGACCTGGATCGGGTTGTCCAGCACGCCGATGAGCTGCTTGCCGATGTTCAGGGTCTCCTCGTAGCTGATGATGAAGCCCAGCGAGGTGTCCTTGAGCACCACGACGAGCTGGCTGATCAGCGCCGGCAGCATGATCCGGAAGGCCTGCGGCAGCAGGATCATCCGGGTGGTCTGCAGCGGGGAGAGGCCGATCGCGGCCGCCGCCTCGGCCTGCCCGCCGGGCAGGCCCTCCATGCCGGAGCGGAGGATCTCGGCGATGACCACCGAGTTGTAGATGGTCAGGCCGATGACCAGGTACCACAGCGTGTCGAACGAGACGCCGAACTCGGGGAAGCCGCGCGCCACGAAGAAGATCGTGATGACCACGGGCAGGCCCCGGAACACCTCGACGCAGACCCGGGTGACCGCCGACAGCAGCACGCTCAGCCCGCGCAGCAGGTAGGCCAGCGGCGTGGCGACCCCGGTGAACCGGCGGCGGGTCAGGCTCTTGAGCTGGATCCGCAGCACCGCGAGCAGGGTGCCGACCACCAGCGAGGCGACGATCGCCAGGGCGGCGGCGGTCAGCGTGTTCTTGAAGCCGAGGCCGATCCGCTCCCACACCTGCGAGAAGTTCTCGTTGGAGGGGTCGAGCAGGGGCCCCCAGAGCTCCATCGAGAACTGGCCCTTGGCGTCCAGCGGCTTGTAGATCAGGAAGTACGCGCCCGCGAGCAGCAGCACCGTCGCGACCAGGCTGCTGACGAGGGTGATCCGGCGCTGCCGGGGGCCGGGGACGTCGTAGAGGACGGTCTGCTGGCTCATCGGGCCACCGCCTGCCGCTTCTCGATCCGGTCGAGGAGCGCGCCGAGGGGGACGGTCATGATCAGGTATCCGATCGAGATGCCGATGGCGACGGGGACGAAGGCGTAGCCCTCGGCCGAGGTGAGCTGGTCGGCGGTCTGCGAGAGGTCGCCGACCACGCCGAAGAAGCCGATCAGGGCCGAGTTCTTGATCATCGCGATGATGACCGAACCGAGGGGCACCACGGAGGCCTTCCAGGACTGCGGCAGCACCACGTACCGCAGGTTCTGGCCGAAGGTGAGGCCGAGCGACCGGGCGGCCTCCGCCTGGCCGGCGGGGACGGCGTTCACGCCGGACCGCAGCGCCTCGCAGACGAACGCGGCGGTGTAGAGCACCAGCGCGATCAGCGCGAAGCGGAAGTACGGCAGGTCCGTGTCGAGCCGGCTGAACACCGCGTCCAGGCCGGGGATGCGCAGGAAGTCCGCGTTGGAGCCGAGGGCCGGCAGGCCGAACGCGGCGAAGAACATCACCACGGTCAGCGGCATGTTCCGGAAGATGTTGACGTACGCGGTGCCGACCGCCCGCAGCGGCGGCACCGGGGAGATCCGCAGTACCGCCACGACGGCGCCCAGGATCAGGGCACCGATCGCGGCGAGTACGCAGATCTGGAGGGTGAGCCAGAAACCACCCGCGAAGACGTCGAACTTGTCGATGAGCACACTCACGGGTCGGTCTTCCTCCCCACCCTCCAGATCGAAGGAATTAGATCAGTAGCGGTTGACGGTCGGGGCGGAGCCCAGCTGGGCGCCGAACTTGCCGGCGGTGCCGTCCCAGGCCTTCTGCCAGCTACCGTCGGCGAACGCCTTCTCCAGCGTGTCGTTGATGAAGTTGCGGAAGGCGGTGTCCTCCTTCTTCACCCCGATGCCGTACGGCTCCTTGGTGAAGTTGTCGCCGGCCAGCTTGAAGGACGCCTCGTCCTTGGCGACGTAGCCGAGCAGGATCACGTTGTCCGTGGTGACGGCGTCGACCTGGCCGCCCTTGAGGGCGTCGCGGCACTTGTCGTAGGTGTCGAACAGCACCAGCTGGGTGGCGACGTCCTTGACGTGCTTCTTGATCTCCTCGGCCGGGGTGGAGCCGGTGACCGAGCAGACCTTCTTGGTGCCGTCCTTGAAGGAGTCCGGCCCGGTGATCGTGGTGTCGTCCTTCTTCACCATGATGTTCTGGCCGGCCTCGTAGTACGGCCCGGCGAACGCGATGCGCTCCTTGCGCTTGTCGTTGATCGTGTAGGTCGCGGCGACCAGGTCGACCGTGCCGTTCACGATGACGTCCTCGCGGACCTTCGAGGGGGCCTCGACCCACTCGATCTTGTCCTCGGGGATGCCGAGCTCCTTGACGATGATCTTCGCGACCTCGACGTCGAAGCCCTCCGGGTCGCCCGACAGGCCCTTCTGGCCGAAGCCGGGCTGGTCGAACTTCGTGCCGATCTTGATGGACTGGGCCTTGTTCAGGCGCTCCATCGTGCTGCCGGCGGCGAAGGACTTGCTGCCGGCGCCGGTGCCCTCCTCGGCGTCGTCGCCACCGCAGGCGGTCATGCCGAGCGCCAGGGTGGCGGCCGCGGCGAGCGCCGCTACGCGCGTGATACGCATACTCATCTCCTTCTTCGACGGAACCGCCGGGGGACGGCGCGCTCCAGGTACGGACGCCTAGTGCGTGAGGATCTTGGAGAGGAAGTCCCTGGCCCGCTCGCTGCGCGGGTTGGCGAAGAACTCGGCGGGCGGGGCGTCCTCGACCAGCTGCCCGTCGGCCATGAAGATGACCCGGTTCGCCGCGTGCCGGGCGAAGCCCATCTCGTGGGTGACCACGACCATCGTCATGCCCTCGCGCGCCAGCGACGTCATCACGTCCAGCACCTCGCCGACCATCTCCGGGTCGAGCGCGCTGGTCGGCTCGTCGAAGAGCATCGCCTTGGGCTGCATGGCCAGCGCGCGCGCGATCGCGACGCGCTGCTGCTGGCCGCCGGAGAGCTGGGCGGGGAACTTGTCGGCCTGGTTGGCGATGCCGACCCGGTCCAGCAGGGCCAGGCCGCGCTCGCGGGCCGCCGCCGGCTTCTCCTTGCGGACCTTGACCGGCCCGAGGGTGACGTTCTCGAGGATCGTCTTGTGCGCGAAGAGGTTGAACGACTGGAACACCATGCCGACCTCGCTGCGCAGCTTCGCCAGCGCCTTGCCCTCGGCCGGCAGCGGCTGCCCGTCGAAGGTGATCGTGCCGGAGGTGATCGGCTCGAGCCGGTTGATGGTGCGGCAGAGCGTCGACTTGCCGGAGCCGGACGGCCCGATGACCACGACCACCTCGCCGCGCCCGACCGACAGCGAGACGTCGTCCAGCACGTGCAGCGGCCCGAACCACTTGTTGACCGATTCCAGCACGATGAGCGGTTCGCCCGTCGCCACGTCGTCCACCGTCCCTGTCGTCGCGCACGGGGTCCGTTGACCCCCGGTGCGGCAACTTTAGGCGGGTGGATGTGGCGGAACGCAAGTCAGTTGGTCACGGAGCGGTAACACCCTTGCCGCTCGGGGCCGGGAGTCGGATTTTGACTCCGAAACCGGTCCGCCCGTTGGCGGCGCGGGGGTGTGTAAAAGATCATACGGGGCATGACGGACCCGGTACGGCTGACCCGGTACGCCCGCGGCGGCGGTTGTGCCTGCAAGATCCCACCCGGCGAGCTGGAGAAGATGGTCGCCGGCCTCGGCCCGGCCACCGGCACTTCGGACCTGCTCGTCGGCCTGGACCACGGCGACGACGCCGCGGTGGTCCGGCTCGACGAACGGACCGGCCTGGTCACCACCGCCGACTTCTTCACCCCGGTCGTCGACGACGCGTACGACTGGGGGCGGATCGCCGCGACCAACGCGCTCTCCGACGTGTACGCGATGGGTGGCACCCCGCTCGTCGCGCTCAACCTGCTCTGCTGGCCGCGCGAGGTGCTGCCGCTGGAGCTGGCCCGGGAGGTGCTGCGCGGCGGGCAGGACGTGGCCCGGGACGCGGGATGCCACCTCGCCGGCGGGCACAGCGTCGACGACGAGGGCCCCAAGTACGGGCTGGCCGTCACCGGGGTGGTCCGGCCCGAGGAGCTGATCACCCTGGACGTGGGCCGGGCGGGGCTGCCGCTGTCGCTGACCAAGCCGCTGGGCGTCGGGGTGCTCAACACCAGGCACAAGGCCACCGGCGAGAGCTTCCCCGAGGCGGTCGCCGCGATGACCACCCTCAACCGGGACGCCGCGCGGGCCGCGGTGGCGGCCGGTGTGCGCTGCGGCACCGACGTGACCGGCTTCGGTCTGCTCGGGCACGCGTCCAAGATGGCCCGGGCGAGCCGGCTGACGGTGGCGATCGACGCGGCCCGGGTGCCCTACCTGGCCGGCGCCCGGGAGGCGGTGCGCGACGGGTACGTCAGCGGCGGCAGCCGCCGCAACCTGGAGTGGGTCGCCGGGTGGACGGACTTCGGCGGGATCGCCGAGGACGACCGGCTGCTGCTGGCCGACGCGCAGACGTCGGGCGGCCTGCTGGTCGCCGGCGAACTGCCGGGCGCCACCGTGGTCGGCGAGCTGCTGCCCCCCGGCGAGCACCGGGTCGTCGTGCGCTGACCGACCCGGTCGGAACGGGCGCGCCACGGAGCGGGAAGTTCCGGGCGGGGCACCGTACCCGATAAACTGTCATCTTTCGGCCACTCGGAGCGATGGTGCCCGAGGAAATTTTGCCCGGAATGGTCACAGACCGGTAACTTGCCCCCGGCTGAGGTCATATGCCCCCCACCATCGTCAGTAAGGCCCGATCCGGAGGCCGGTGGGACGAGCACAGCGAGGAGGCGGCATGACCGAGCTGTGGAACTGGAGAATCGACCAGGTGCGGCCGGTGGAGGTCTACCCGGCACTGGCCGAGGCACTCGGTCGGGTGGTGATGCCCCTGGCGGCGGCCGACCCGGCCCGGCTGCCGACGCACGCGGTGATCTGTGACGTCTGGCAGGCGCCGGGGGAGTTCGCCACCATCGTGGACTGCTACGGCGTGCCCGACGGGCTCCCCGAGCACGCCAGCATCGCCGCGCTGGCGCGGCTGCTGGACCGCAACTGCCTGCTGCGCGACGACACCCTCGACGCCGGCCGGCACCTGCTCGTGGCCCCCGACGGCACGATCCGGCCGGTGCACTTCGACGTCCGCGAGACCGACGACGGCGAGGTGCTCGGCAACCAGCGGCTCTGCACCGAGGCCGATCCCCGCTGCCGCGGCTGGTCGCAGTGCCACCGCTCACGCTGGGCCCCCGACTCGGTGCTGCCCGCGCTCGCCGCCGCCTGAGACCAGCCGCGCCAGCACGCGGGACGGCTCCCGCGGCGGCCCAGCGGGCGGCGGGGTCAGCTCGCCGGGCGGGCGGAGCGGCCGCCGCGTACCTCCAGCTCGTTCAGCAGGGTCGCGGTGGCCGCGGCGACCGCGGCGACCGCCGCGTCGAAGGCCGCGGCGTTGTGCGCGGCGGGCCTGCGGAAGCCCGAGATCTTCCGGACGTACTGCAGGGCGGCGGCCTCGACGTCGGCCGGGCTCACCTCGGCGACGTACGGCTCACGAAGGGTCTTGATGCTCCGGCACACGGCTCCTCCTCGTTCGGTTCGGGATTCTCGCCCGGATACGCTGTCCGGGTCATGACTACCGCAGCGGCGAGCAGCCCGCGCACCTACCAGGTGCGCACGTACGGCTGCCAGATGAACGTGCACGACTCCGAGCGCATCTCCGGGCTGCTGGAGCAGGCGGGCTACGTGCGCGCCGCCGAGGCCGACGACAACCCGGACGTGGTGGTGTTCAACACCTGCGCGGTCCGGGAGAATGCCGACAACCGGCTCTACGGCAACCTCGGTCACCTGCGCCCCGTCAAGGACAGGCACCCGGGGATGCAGATCGCCGTCGGCGGCTGCCTCGCCCAGAAGGACCGCGGCGAGATCGTCCGCAAGGCGCCCTGGGTGGACGTGGTCTTCGGCACGCACAACATCGGGTCGCTGCCGGTGCTGCTGGAGCGGGCCCGGCACAACGCCGCCGCCGAGGTGGAGATCATCGAGTCCCTCGACGTCTTCCCCTCGACGCTGCCCACCCGGCGCGAGTCCACGTACGCCGGCTGGGTGTCGATCTCCGTCGGCTGCAACAACACCTGCACGTTCTGCATCGTGCCCTCCCTGCGCGGCAAGGAGAAGGACCGCCGCCCCGGCGACATCCTCTCCGAGGTGCGCGCCCTGGTCGACGAGGGCGTGCTGGAGGTGACCCTGCTCGGGCAGAACGTCAACTCCTACGGCGTGGAGTTCGGCGACCGGCTCGCCTTCGGCAAGCTGCTGCGCGCCTGCGGCGACGTCGACGGCCTGGAGCGGGTCCGGTTCACCAGCCCGCACCCCAAGGACTTCACCGACGACGTGATCGCCGCGATGGCCGAGACGCCGAACGTCTGCCACTCGCTGCACATGCCGCTGCAGTCCGGCTCGGACGACGTGCTGCGCGCCATGCGCCGCTCGTACCGGGCCGACCGCTACCTCGGCATCATCGAGAAGGTCCGGGCGGCGATGCCGGACGCGGCGATCACCACGGACATCATCGTCGGCTTCCCCGGCGAGACCGACGCCGACTTCGAGCGCACCCTCGACGTGGTCCGCGAGGCCCGGTTCTCCTCCGCGTTCACCTTCCAGTACTCGAAGCGCCCCGGCACCCCCGCCGCCACGATGGAGGGCCAGCTCCCCAAGCAGGTCGTCCAGGAGCGCTACGAGCGGCTGGTCGCCTGCGTGGAGGAGATCACCTGGGCGGAGAACAAGCGGCTCGTGGGGGAGACCGTCGAGGTGCTGGTCGCCGTCGGCGAGGGGCGCAAGGACGAGCGCACCGGCCGGATGTCCGGCCGCGCCCGTGACGGCCGCCTCGTCCACTTCGACGCGGGTTCCCTCGCCGGGCAGATCCGCCCCGGCGACATCGTGCACACCACCGTCACGTACGCGGCCCCGCACCACCTCAACGCCGACGGTGAACCGCTGTCGCACCGGCGCACCCGGGCCGGCGACGCGGCCGAGGCGGGGCGCTCCCCGCGTACGCCCGGGGTGCTGCTCGGGCTGCCCACGATCGGCGCGCCGGCCGCGGCGCCCGCGCCGACGACGGGCTGCGCCGCCCACTGACCCACGACGGGCCGGCCGATCCCACCGCCGCGGCGGCTGCCCGGACACGCGAGAGCCCCCGGTCCGCGCGGACCGGGGGCTCTCGCGTGTCTCAGCTCAGCCGGCCTGCTCGGCGAGCTGGAGGAACTGCCGCTTCGAGGCGAGCGCCTGCTCGGCCTCCTTGATCCGCCGGGCGTCCCCGGCCGCCTGGGCCCGGGCCAGCCGCTCCTCGGCCTCGGCGACCTGCGTCCGCATCTGGGCCAGCAGCGGGTTGTCCTCCTTGGTGGTGCGTCGCCACGCGGAGTCCATCACCTCGCGGACCTTGTCGTCGACCGCCCGCAGCCGGCGCTCCAGCCCGGCCGCCGCCTCGCGGGGCACCCGGCCGGCCTCGTGCCACTGCGCCTGGATCTCCCGCAGCTTGGCCTGCGCGCCCTTCGGGTCGCCGTCGACGTCCAGCGCCTCGGCCTCGGCGAGCAGCGCCTGCTTGCGCTCCAGGTTGGCCCGCTGCTCGTTGTCGCGGGCCGAGAAGACCTCGCTGCGCCGGGTGAAGAACTCGTCCTGCGCGGCCCGGAACCTCTCCCAGAGCTTCTGCTCCGCCTCCTTGGAGGCGCGCGGGGCGGCCTTCCACTGGTTCATCAGGTCCTTGAGCTGGTTGGCGGTCGCCGCCCAGTCCGTGGAGTCCTTCAGCTTCTCGGCCTCGGCGACCAGCTCCTCCTTGACCGACTGCGCCTGCTTGCGCTGCGAGTCCAGTGAGGCGAAGTGGGCGCCCCGGCGGCGGGTGAAGCCGTCCCGGGCCGCGGCGAACCGCTTCCACAGCTCACCGTCGGTCTTCTTGTCGACCCCGCGGATGGTCTTCCACTCCTCGAGGATCTCCTTGAGCCGGTCGCCGGCGGTCTTCCAGCCGGTCGACTCGGCGGCCAGCTTCTCCGCCTCCTCCACCAGCGCCTGCTTGCGGGCGAGTGCCTCGCCCCGGGCGGCGTCCCGGGCGGCCTTGGCCTCGCCGGCCTTCTCCTCGGCGACGGCGGCGAGTCGGTCCAGCCGCGCGGCCAACGCGTCGATGTCGCCGACGACGTGCGCCTCGGCGAGCGAGGCGCGGATCCGGCGGATCGTCGTCAGCGAGTGGCCGGCGTCCGCCGCACCCGAGTTGAGCCGCGCCTCCGTCAGGTTGACCTCGGTCACCAGGTCGTCGAAGCGGCGGGCGAAGTGGGCAAGCCCCTCCTCGGGCGCTCCCGCCTGCCAGGATCCGACCACCCGCTCGCCGTCGGCGGTCTTGACGTACACGGTGCCGTCCGCGTCCACCCGTCCGAAGGCAGTCCAGTCGCTCATGTGCCCATCCTCGTTCTCCCGGCGTCGGGGACCGGTCCCACGATCGCCGCCACGGCGCAGCAAAGTTACTCCCGGCATTGTCACAGGTCCGCCCCCGTCCGCGTCGAGCGCCTATCGCCGACCGTGACCATACGGTGTCCTAGCCCCCGAATGACCGGATCGGCGCGGGGACGCACCGGGGGGTCCCGCTACGGTGAACGGGTGCCCCTGGTCGCCGCCGCCGTCTGCCCGCATCCGCCCCTGCTCGTGCCCGAGGTGGCCGGTGCCGCCGCCGCTGAGCTGGACGAACTCCGCACGGCCTGCGACGCGGCCGTCGGCCGGCTGCTCGCCGCCTCGCCTGACCAGATCGTGCTGGTCGGCGCCGGGCCGGAGACCGTCCGCTTCCGGGCCGCCGACTACGGCTCCCTGCGCGCCTACGGCGTCGACCGCCACGTCCGGCTGTGGAAGACCAACTGCGGCGGTGGGGAGCGGCTGCCGCTGAGCCTGACCGTCGGCGCGTGGCTGCTCGGCAGGGCGGGGACCGACCTGCCCCGGTTCGCCCAGTCGGTCGCCGCCGACGCCGCCCCGGGCGAGTGCGCCGCGCTCGGGGCGGAGCTGGTGCGCCGCGCCGAGGGCCGGGTCGCGCTGCTGGTGATGGGGGACGGGTCCGCCTGCCGGGGCGAGAAGGCGCCCGGCTACGACGACCCGCGCGCGCAGGCGTACGACGAGAGGGTTGCCCGGGCTCTGGCGGACGCGGACGCCGACGCCCTGCACGGCCTGGACCCGGTGCTGTCGGCCGAGCTGAAGGTCGCCGGTCGGGCGGCCTGGCAGGTGCTCGCCGGCGCGGCGGGCGCGGCGGGCGGACGCTGGCGTGGCGAGCTGACCCACGACGCCGCGCCCTACGGCGTGGCCTACTTCGTGGCCACCTGGGAGCCGGCGTGAGCGCGCCGACCGGCGGCCACCCGCCGGTCGGGACGGTGGTCGCGGTGGTCGGGCCGACGGCGGCCGGGAAGTCCGCACTGAGCATCGCGCTCGCGCACGCCCTCGACGGCGAGGTGGTCAACGCCGACTCGATGCAGCTCTACCGGGGCATGGACATCGGCACCGCGAAGCTCACCCCGGCCGAGCGCGAGGGGGTGCCGCACCACCTGCTGGACATCTGGGACGTCACCGAGCCGGCGAGCGTGGCGGAATACCAGCGGCTGGCCCGCGCGGCGGTCGACGACATCCTGGCCCGGGGCCGGGTGCCGCTGCTGGTCGGCGGCTCCGGCCTCTACGTGCGGGCGGTGCTGGAGCGGTTCGAGTTCCCCGGCACCGACCCGGCGGCCCGCGAGCGGCTCGAACGGGAGCTGGCCGAGACCGGCCCGGCCCCGCTGTACGCCCGGCTGCGGGAGGCCGACCCGGTCGCCGCGGCGGGGATCCTGCCCACCAACGGCCGGCGGATCGTGCGGGCGCTGGAGGTCATCGAGCTGACCGGGGCGCCGTTCACCGCGTCGCTGCCCGGCCCGACGCCGTACTACCCGTCCGTGCAGCTCGGGGTGGACCTGGACACGGCGCTGCTGGACGAGCGGATCGCGCTGCGGGTGGACCGGATGTGGGCCGACGGCCTGGTCGCCGAGACCCGCGAGCTGGTCGGCCGCGGCCTGCCGCAGGGGCGGACGGCCAGCCGGGCGCTCGGGTACCAGCAGGTGCTGCGCTTCCTGGCCGGGGAGATCACCGAGGGCGAGGCACACGACGAGACGGTCCGGGCCACCCGGCGGTTCGTCCGCCGGCAACGCTCCTGGTTCCGCCGTGACCAGCGCATCCACTGGCTGGACTCGGCCGCGCCGGACCTGATCCCGGCCGCCCTGCGTCTGCTGCCGGCCGCTGCGCGATGATGGGGGTGTGGAGTACACCAAGGGCCACGGCACCGGCAACGACTTCGTCATCCTGCCCGACCCGGACGGGGCGCTCGACCTGACGCCCGGGCTGGTCGCCGCGATCTGCGACCGGCGGCGCGGCCTCGGCGGCGACGGCGTGCTGCGGGTGGTGCGGGCGGCCAAACACCCCGAGGGCGCCGCCCTGGCCGGCGAGGCCGAGTGGTTCATGGACTACTGGAACTCCGACGGCTCGTTCGCCGAGATGTGCGGCAACGGCGCTCGCGTCTTCGTCCGCTACCTGCTGGCGTCCGGGCTGGCCACGCCGGTCGGCGCGGCGCTGCCGGTGGCCACCCGGGCCGGCCTCGTGCGCGCGCGCGTCGAGGGGGACGCCGTCGCCGTCGAGATGCGCCGCCCCCGGGTGTACGACGCCTCGACCGCCACCCTGGGCGGCTTGACCCTGCCGGGCGCGGCGGTGGACGTCGGCAACCCGCATCTGGTCTGCGCGCTCCCGACCGGGCTGGACCTGACCGGCCTCGACCTCACCCGCGCGCCGGAGTTCGACCCGGCTGCCTTCCCGGCCGGAGTGAACGTCGAGTTCACCGCGCCCGGCGAGCCGGTCGACGGCGCCGACGGGCACGTGCTGATGCGGGTGTACGAGCGCGGCTCCGCCGAGACGCTCTCCTGCGGCACGGGCGCGTGCGCGGTGGCCGCCGTGGCCCTGCGCGACGCCGGCCGGGACACCGGGGTGATCGCCGTGGACGTCCCCGGCGGTCGCCTCACGGTCACGGTCACCGAGGACTCCTGCTGGCTGGCCGGCCCCGCCGTCCTGGTCGCGGTCGGCGAGGTCGACCCCGCCGCCCTGACCACGCCCGCCTGACCCCAGCCTCCCCCTGCCCTTCCGCCCACGCCACCCGCCACGACCCACGGCGCGATCTTGCACTTCCGGCCCGTGTTTTGTCGGCTCTGTCCCGAATGCCTGGGCAGGAACTGCAAGATCGCCGGGGTGGGGCGGGGTGGGGGTGGGGTGTGGGGTGTCAGGGGGTGGCGCTGGCTTCGGCGGCGATCTCGGGGAGGTCGGCCGGGCCGGGGTCCGCGGCCGGGGCCGGGGCCGGGTTCTGGGCGGCGGCGCGCACCGCCGCGGCGACCGCCGGGGCCACCCGGGAGTCGAAGACGCTGGGCACGATCACCGTCGGGTTGATCTTGTCCTCGCCGACCACGTCCGCGATGGCCCGGGCGGCGGCGATCGCCATCTCCTCGGTGAACTCCTCGGCGTGCGCGTCCAGCATGCCGCGGAAGACACCCGGGAAGGCGAGCACGTTGTTGATCTGGTTCGGCTGGTCGGAACGGCCGGTGGCGACCACGGCGGCGTGCTTGCGCGCCTCGCGCGGGTCGACCTCCGGGTCCGGGTTCGCCAGCGCGAAGACGATGGCGTCCTTGGCCATCATGGCGATGTCGTCGCCGGTGAGCAGGTTCGGCGCGCTGACGCCGATGAAGACGTCCGCGTCGCGTACCGCCCCGGGCAGGTCACCGGCGTAGTTGTCCTTGTTGGTGTGGTCGGCCAGCCACTGCCAGGCCGGGTTGAGCCCGGTCAGGCCGCGGTGCAGGGCACCCTGCCGGTCGTACGCGATGATGTCGCCCACGCCCTGGCGCAGCAGCAGCTTCATGATCGCGGTGCCGGCCGCGCCGGCGCCGGAGACCACGACCCGGACGTCCGCGAGCTGCTTGCCCACGACGCGCAGTGCGTTGGTCAGCGCGGCCAGCACGCAGATCGCGGTGCCGTGCTGGTCGTCGTGGAAGACCGGGATGTCCAGCGCCTCCCGAAGCCGGGCCTCGATCTCGAAGCAGCGCGGCGCGGCGATGTCCTCCAGGTTGATCCCGCCGTACGCGGGCGCGATGGCCTTGACGATCTGCACGATCTCGTCGGTGTCCTGGGTGTCCAGGACCACCGGCCAGGCGTCCACCCCGCCGAAGCGCTTGAACAGCGCCGCCTTGCCCTCCATCACCGGCAGCGACGCCGCCGGCCCGAGGTTGCCCAGGCCCAGCACGGCCGAGCCGTCGCTGACCACGGCCACGGTGTTGCGCTTGATGGTGAGCCGCCGGGCGTCGGCCGGGTTCTCCGCGATCGCCTGGCAGACCCGGGCCACCCCCGGGGTGTACGCGCGGGACAGCTCGTCGCGGGTGCGCAGCGCCACCTTCGAGCTGACCTCGATCTTGCCGCCGAGGTGCAGCAGGAACGTCCGGTCGGAGACCTTGCGCACGTCCACGCCGTCGAGCGCGGTCAGCGCGTCGACCACCTGGTCGGCGTGGGCGGCGTCGGCGGTGTCGCAGGTCAGGTCGACGATCACGTGGGTCGGGTCGGAGTCGACCACGTCGAGCGCCGTGACGATCGCGCCGGCCTCGCCGACGGAGGTGGTCAGCCGGCCGATGGAGGACGCGTCCGCAGGCACGGCGATCCGGATGGTGATCGAGAATCCGGCACTCGGAAGTCGGGTGATTGACACAGGATCCCTCCGTCGACGCTGAGCGGCTCGCACCGCATTTCTACTCGCCCACCCGGGCCGGCCCACCGGCCGCCCCCGCTTTTGTGGCATTTCACGCGGGCATATAGCGGGTGCGCCCGGCGTTGACACATGTCAGGATTGCTCGGTACGTGACAGAACGGACAGGAGACCAGCTTGACCAACCAGGAGACCTACCTCCCCTACACCGACGACGAGCTCGACGCCACCACCGGCGAGTTCGAGCTGTCAGAGCGGCAGGCGCTGCGGCGGGTCCCTGGCCTCTCCACCGAGCTCGCCGACATCACCGAGGTCGAATACCGCCAGCTGCGCCTGGAGCGCGTGGTCCTGGTGGGCGTCTGGACCGAGGGCAGCCAGAGCGACGCCGAGAACAGCCTCACCGAGCTGGCCGCGCTGGCGGAGACCGCCGGCTCGCAGGTGCTCGAAGGGCTGATCCAGCGGCGCAACCGCCCCGACCCGGCCACCTACATCGGCCGGGGAAAGGTCGACGACCTCGGTTCGGTCGTGCTCTCCAGCGGCGCCGACACGGTGATCTGCGACGGCGAGCTGTCGCCGTCCCAGCTGCGCAACCTGGAGCAGCGCACCAAGGTCAAGGTGGTGGACCGCACCGCGCTGATCCTCGACATCTTCGCCCAGCACGCCAAGAGCAAGGAGGGCAAGGCGCAGGTCGAGCTGGCCCAGCTCGAATACCTGCTGCCCCGCCTGCGCGGTTGGGGTGAGACGCTCTCCCGGCAGACCGGTGGTAGCGGTCGTGGCGGGGGCGCCGGCGGCGGCGTGGGCCTGCGTGGCCCCGGTGAGACCAAGCTGGAGACCGACCGGCGCCGGATCCGCCACCGCATCGCCCGGCTGCGCCGGGAGATCAAGGGCATGCGGTTGGTACGCCAGACCAAGCGCGCCCGGCGGTCCCGCAACGCCGTTCCCGCCGTCGCCATCGCCGGCTACACCAACGCCGGCAAGTCCAGCCTGCTCAACCGGTTGACCGGCGCGGGTGTGCTGGTCGAGAACGCGCTCTTCGCCACCCTCGACCCGACCACCCGCAAGGCCACCACCTCCGACGGGCGGCTCTACACCCTCTCCGACACCGTCGGCTTCGTCCGGCACCTGCCGCACCAGATCGTCGAGGCGTTCCGCTCGACGCTGGAGGAGGTGGCCGAGGCCGACCTGGTGGTGCACGTCGTCGACGGCACCCACCCGGATCCGGAGGAGCAGGTCCGCGCCGTCCGTGAGGTGCTCGCCGAGGTGGGCGCCGACCGGCTGCCCGAGCTGCTGGTGGTCAACAAGACCGACGCGGCCGACGAGGAGACGCTGCTGCGGCTCAAGCGGCTCTGGCCGGAGGCGGTCTTCGTCTCCGCGCACACCGGGCGCGGGCTCGACGGGCTGCGCGAGGCCGTCGAGGAGCGGCTGCCCCGCCCGGCGGTGGAGGTCCGCGCGGTGCTCCCGTACGACCGGGGCGACCTGGTGGCGCGGGTGCACCGGCAGGGTGAGGTGCTGAGCACCTCCCACCTGCCGGAGGGGACGCTGGTGCACGTCCGGGTGGGCGAGGCGCTCGCCGCGGAGCTGGCCCCGTTCCGAGCGGCGGCGGAGAGCCAGGTGGTCGCGTCCGCCCGGTGACGGCGTCCCGGCGTCACCCGGCGGAAACCTGCGGCATGCGACACTGATTCAATGCGCCGCGCTGTTGCTTCGGTCACGGTCGCCCTCGGCTTGCTGGGGGCGACCGTGGCGTGTGCGGGGGCCGCCCTGGCGGCGCCCGCCTCGGCCTCGTCCCCGCTCACGGCCGCCGCCGGCAAGAAGCGGTGCGCGGTGACCGACGAGCGGCTGCGCGAGCTCTCCGGCCTGGTGGCCACCAAGAGCGGCTACATCGTGATCAACGACGGCACCGAGGTGGAGAGCCGCAAGCGGGTCTTCTTCCTCGACGCCAAGTGTGAGATCTCGAAGGAGCCGGTCCGCTATTCGGGGCAGGGGCCGTTCGACACGGAGGACCTGGCGCTCTCGCCGAACGGCCAGACCCTGTGGATCGCCGACACCGGTGACAACGTCACCAGCCGCGAGCGCCGCGAGCGGGTGGCGCTGTGGAGCATGCCGGTCAACGGGTCCAAGCGGCCGGTGCTGCACCGGCTCTCCTACCCCGAGGGCAAACCGCACGACGCCGAGGCGTTGCTCATCGGCGACGACGGCAACCCGCTGATCATCACCAAGGTGATGTCGGGCAAGGCGCAGATCTTCACCCCCGCCGCGAAGATGAAGAGCGGGGACACCGAGGCGGTGCCGATGAAGAAGGTCGGCGAGATCGCCCTGCCGAGGACGGACACGGACAACCGGCTCGGCGCTCCGGGCCGCGTGGCGATCACCGGAGCCGCCCGTTCCCCCGACGGGTCCCGGGTGGTGGTGCGCACCTACGCCGACGCCTTCGAGTACGACGTGACCGGCGGCGACATCGTGGCGGCCCTGACCTCCGCCAAGCCCCGGGTGACGGCGCTGACCGATCCGTTCGGTGAGGCGATCGCCTACACCCCGGACGGCAAGACGTTCCTCACCGTCTCCGACGGCGGCCAGCTCGACGAGGCCGAGCCGGTGGAGATCCTCAGCTACACCCCGTCCGCCGAGGGCGCGAAGCCGGTCGCCGGCAAGGGCGACGGGCCGAAGAAGGCGGCCGGGCAGTCGTGGCTCGACGGCCTGAGCCTGAGCGACATCACGTACATCATCGCCGCGGTCGGCGTGATCGGCGCGCTGATGGTGGCCGCCGGCGTCTTCGGCATCCTGCGGGCCCGGCGCAGACCGGCCGCCCCGCGCCGGGACGCCGACGGGCCGGAGCGCGACGACCTCGCCGACGATCCGCGGGGCCCGGCGGACGACGACTTCCTGCCGCCGGGCGACCGGGCGCGGGGCGGCGTCTACGGTGGCGCGCCCTCCGGTGGCGTCTACGGCGGTGCGCCCGGTGGCGGGCGGGGCGGGGCGGTCCCGGCGGGCGGTGGTCGCGGCGGGGCCGCGCCGGCCGGCGGCGGGGTCTACGGCGGTGGCCGCCCGGCCGGCGGCGGCGTCTACGGTGGCGGTCGCCCTGCCGGCGGTGGTGGTGGCGGCGGTCGCCCGGCCAGTGGCGGTGGCGGAGCCTACGGTGGCGGCCGGCCGCCGGGCCCCGGTGGTCCCGCAGGCGGTGGCGGCGGTGGCCGGCAGGGTGGCGGCGGCCGTCCCGGTGGTGGCGTCTACGGCGGCGGGGGCCAACCGGGCCCCGGCGTCCACGGCGGCGGTGGCCGGGCGGAGCCGCCCCGTCGCGGCGGCGAGCAGGATCCTCGCGCTCAGCGGCCGGCCCGCCGGCGCGACGAGGGCTACGACGACGGCCGCGGCGGCCCCAACGGCCACGGGCGGGGTGGCGGCCGCGGCTACCGGGGCGACCGCTACTGACGTCCCCGGGCCTCCGGGGGTCGCCGTCGGCGACCGCTCCGGAGGCGCCACGGGATCAGATGCGGCGCAGCACCGCGACGACCCGGCCCATGATGGTCGCGTCGTCGCCGGGGATCGGGTCGAAGGCCGGGTTCTGCGGCATCAGCCAGACGTGCCCGTCGCGGCGGCGGTAGGTCTTGACCGTCGCCTCGCCGTCGAGCATCGCGGCGACGATGTCGCCCGCCTCAGCGGTCGGCTGCTGCCGGACCACGACCCAGTCGCCGTCGCAGATCGCCGCGTCGAGCATCGAGTCGCCCTTGACCTGGAGCATGAAGACCTCGCCCTCACCCACCAGCTCGCGGGGAAGAGGGAAGATGTCCTCCACGGCCTGCTCGGCCAGGATCGGGCCACCGGCCGCGATCCGGCCCAGCATCGGCACGTACGCCGGGGCGGGGCGCTGCGAGCGGCTCAGCTCGTCGTCGACGTCGTTGGGGGCCCGGACGTCCACGGCGCGCGGCCGGTTGGGGTCGCGGCGCAGGAAGCCCTTCTTCTCCAGCTCCTTGAGCTGGTAGGCGACGCTGGACGGCGACACCAGGCCGACCGCCTCGCCGATCTCGCGCACGCTCGGCGGATAGCCGTGCCGGTCCACCCAGGTGCGGATGAACTCCAGGATCCGCCGCTGCCGGGCGGTGAGATCCACCGTCGCCGGGTCGGGGAAGGCGCTCACCACCGGGGTGACCGGGCGCACGGCGGGCTGCCCGGCCCGGCTGCGCGCGGCGCTCCGGCGTCGGGTGGCCGGCGGGCCCGCCTCGGTGATCTGCTGCGGGCTCTTCGGCCGGCTGGCCCGGTCCTCGGTCACGTCCGTCCTCCCTGGTCGGCGCTGGGTGCCTTGGCGGCTCGTGGTGCGTGCGGCGGTGCGTGGTGACCGGTGAACGGAACGATCCGCGCCCGGTTGTTCATGACCGTATAGGTGAGATCGGTCATTTTCAAACGTCTGTACGACATCACCTCGGCGTGTCGGGGTGAAAAGTGGCCCTGCTCGTACTCACGTTCTGATAAATGGTACGTCGGGTCGAACGGGTGTTCGACGCCTGCCCGATCGGCGGCGGTTTCGCCGCGACCGGACGAATAACCCCGGGAGGCGTCGGACGGTTGGTTCTGCGGCGGGTCGCGCCGGCCGGGGTCGACTCCGGATGGCGGTGACGCGCCGGACACGCCGCTCAACTTGACCGCGGATCGTCGGCGGCATACGGTCGACCCCTAGATGTAGTAGTCACACGGGCGTAAGTCGCCTACAGGTTGGGTTCGACTACCGACCGCACTCCCGTACCGTCGACACGGCGAAGACCATCGACAGATGGCTCCGCCGCGCTGACGCATGCCCGGGAAGCGGTCGGCGTGCCCGCAGTCGATGAAGGAGGTCGGGCCGATGCGGTGTCCGTACTGCCGGCACGCGGACTCCCGGGTGGTCGACTCGCGGGAGGCCGACGACGGCCAGTTGATCCGCCGGCGGCGGTCCTGCCCGGAGTGCGGGAAGCGGTTCACCACGGTGGAGGAGGCGGTCCTCGCGGTCGTCAAGCGCAGCGGGGTCACCGAGCCGTTCAGCCGCACGAAGATCATCGGCGGGGTGCGCAAGGCGTGCCAGGGCCGGCCGGTGGACGACGACTCGATCGCGCTGCTCGCGCAGAAGGTCGAGGAGACCGTCCGGGCCAAGGGGGCCGCCGAGATCCCGAGCCACGAGGTGGGGCTGGCCATCCTGGGTCCGCTGCAGGACCTGGACGAGGTCGCCTACATGCGGTTCGCCAGCGTCTACCGGTCGTTCGACTCGCTCGCCGACTTCGAGCGGGAGATCGAGACGCTGCGGGCCGCCGCACGCGCCCGGGAGGGCGCCGGGGCCGACGCGGCCGAGGCCGCCGGCCGTACCAGTTGAAGTTCTTCGCAGTTGATGACAGTCGGATCGCGTGGCGAGGTGGCCGCGCGGACGAGGGGGCGGATGAGATGTCGGGGGATGGTGTGACGACGAGCAGGGCACGGAGCAAGGCCGGCGCGGGGCTCAAGATCGAGCGGGTCTGGACCACCGAGGGGGTGCACCCCTACGACGAGGTCGCCTGGGAGCGCCGCGACGTCGTGATGACGAACTGGCGCGACGGCTCGATCAACTTCGAGCAGCGCGGGGTCGAGTTCCCGGAGTCGTGGAGCGTCAACGCGGCGAACATCGTGACCACCAAGTACTTCCGGGGCGCGGTGGGCACCCCGGAGCGGGAGTGGTCGCTCAAGCAGCTGATCGACCGGGTGGTCACCACCTACCGCACCGCCGGTGAGGAGTACGGCTACTTCGCCAGCCCGGCCGACGCCGAGGTCTTCGCCCACGAGCTGACCTGGATGCTGCTGCACCAGGTGTTCAGCTTCAACTCGCCGGTCTGGTTCAACGTCGGCACGCCCTCGCCGCAGCAGGTCAGCGCCTGCTTCATCCTGGCCGTCGACGACTCGATGGACTCCATCCTCGACTGGTACAAGGAGGAGGGGCTGATCTTCAAGGGCGGCTCCGGCTCCGGCGTCAACCTGTCCCGGATCCGCTCCTCCCGCGAGCTGCTCTCCTCCGGCGGCAACGCCTCCGGCCCGGTCAGCTTCATGCGCGGCGCGGACGCCTCCGCCGGCACCATCAAGTCCGGCGGCGCCACCCGGCGCGCGGCCAAGATGGTCATCCTCGACGTGGACCACCCGGACATCCAGGAGTTCGTGGTCACCAAGGCGCGCGAGGAGGACAAGATCCGCGCGCTGCGCGACGCCGGGTTCGACATGGACCTGGGCGGCGCCGACATCGTCAGCGTGCAGTACCAGAACGCCAACAACTCGGTCCGCGTCTCCGACGAGTTCATGACCGCCGTGGAGAACGGCGGCGGCTTCGACCTGCGCGGCCGGCTCGACGGCGCGGTGATCGAGACCATCGACGCCAAGAACCTGTTCCGCTCCATCTCCCAGGCCGCCTGGGAGTGCGCCGACCCCGGCCTGCAATACGACGACACCATCAACGACTGGCACACCTGCCCGGAGACCGGGCGGATCACCGCGTCGAACCCGTGCTCGGAGTACCTGCACCTGGACAACTCCTCGTGCAACCTGGCCTCGCTGAACCTGATGAAGTTCCTCCGCGCCGACGGCGGCTTCGAGGTGGAGAAGTTCGTCAAGTCGGTCGAGTTCGTCATCACCGCGATGGACATCTCGATCTGCTTCGCCGACTTCCCCACCGAGAAGATCGGTGAGACGTCCCGCGCCTACCGGCAGCTCGGCATCGGCTACGCCAACCTCGGCGCCCTGCTGATGGCCTCCGGCCTCCCGTACGACTCGGAGCAGGGCCGCTCGGTCGCCGCGGCGATCACCTCGCTGATGACGGGCACCGCCTACCGCCGCTCGGCCGAGCTGGCCGGTGTCGTCGGCCCGTACGACGGCTACGCCCGCAACGCCGAGCCGCACAAGCGGGTCATGCGCAAGCACGCCGCCGCCAACGACGCGATCAAGCCGGCCGGCACCGTTGCCACCGCGATCCAGCGGGAGGCCACGAAGCAGTGGACCCAGGGCAACAAGATCGGTGACAAGAACGGCTGGCGCAACTCGCAGGCCAGCGTCCTCGCCCCGACCGGCACCATCGGCTTCATGATGGACTGCGACACGACCGGCGTGGAGCCGGACCTGGCGCTGGTCAAGTTCAAGAAGCTGGTCGGCGGCGGATCCATGCAGATCGTCAACCAGACCGTGCCGCGCGCCCTGCGCAGCCTCGGCTACCCCGAGGAGCAGGTCGAGGCGATCGTCGAGCACATCGCCGACCACGGCCACGTGGTAGACGCCCCCGGCCTCAAGCCGGAGCACTACCCGGTCTTCGACTGCGCGATGGGCGAGCGCTCCATCGCCCCGATGGGCCACGTGCGGATGATGGCGGCCATCCAGCCGTTCGTCTCCGGCGCCATCTCCAAGACGGTCAACATGCCGGAGGCGGCCACCGTCGAGGACGTCGAGAAGATCTACTTCGAGGGCTGGAAGCTCGGCCTCAAGGCGCTGGCGATCTACCGCGACAACTGCAAGGTCGGCCAGCCGCTCTCGGTGGCCAAGTCCAACAAGGCCACCGAGGCCGCCCCCGCCGAGGTGGAGAAGGTCGTCGAGAAGGTCGTCGAGTACCGCCCGGTGCGCAAGCGGCTGCCGAAGAAGCGCCCGTCCCAGACGGTCAGCTTCTCCGTCGGCGGCGCCGAGGGCTACCTCACCGCGTCGTCCTACCCGGACGACGGCCTCGGCGAGGTCTTCCTCAAGATGTCGAAGCAGGGCTCGACCCTGGCCGGCGTGATGGACGCCTTCTCGGTGGCCATCTCCATCGGTCTCCAGTACGGCGTCCCGCTGGAGACGTACGTCAGCAAGTTCACCAACATGCGCTTCGAGCCGGCCGGCATGACCGACGACCCGGACGTGCGGATGGCCGCCTCGGTGATGGACTACATCTTCCGTCGCCTGGCGCTGGACTTCCTGCCGTACGAGCGCCGCGCGGAGCTGGGCATCTTCACCGCCAGTGAGCGGGCCGCCCAGCTCCGGGCCGAGGCGGAGGCGGAGGCGAACGGTGCGGACCTCACCGCGATGGCCGCCTCCGCCCCGGTCGAGGCGCCGACCGAGCCCAAGACCGGGCCGGTCGCGCAGCCGGCACAGGAGGTCGCGGACGTCGCCGCCGCCAAGCCGGCGCCGTCCGTGGGTTCCAGCACGGAGCTGCTGGAGGCCGTGATCGGCAAGGCCGCCGACGCGCCGCTCTGCTTCACCTGCGGTACGAAGATGCGTCCGGCCGGTAGCTGCTACGTCTGCGAGGGCTGCGGCTCCACCAGCGGCTGCAGCTGATATTGCGCCGAATTGCATCTGCTGTAACGCCGAATTGCTCGATGACGACGACGGCTGAAGGCCGGCGGTCTGCAACCGTGAGGATCGCTGCGCCGACCGACGGCTGAAGACAGCGACCGCCCGATCCTGTAGGGGTTGGGCGGTCGCTGTCACGTCACCTGGCCGTCGACACCTTCGTAGCCTTGCCGACCGTAAGCCGGGAGGGCATCATCACTCCATGATCGAGAGAATCGAACCCGACGCCGCCCGGTGAGCGCCCTCGAGGTCCGACTGGACCAGGTATTGGGCACCGGCCCGTTCTGCGAGATCGGCCAGCCCCGTGCCATCGCCGCCCCGCCTGACGGTGATCTCGTCGTGATTGGTGGGGTACTGGAATGGCCGCAGTGGCACGGCCGCGATGTCTCCAGCCGGTCACGGCCGCACCCGGGCTGGTATCCGTTGGCGGTATACGAGTCCGACGACCTGACCTGCCTGCACTACATCACCACCCGCTGGCCGACCAACGTGATCGCCTGCCATCCGACTCTGCCGCTGGCAGCCATCGGCACCGGCGCGTACGACGGCGGATGGGCCTACGAGGGCGAACTACTTCTGCTGGACCTGACCACCGGTACCACCGTGTCGTTGCTCGCTCATCCACGCGAGGTGCGGCAGATCGCGTGGCGCGATCCGCAGACGCTCGACCTGGTGCTGGCCATTCCTTGCGACGAGGATGAAAAGCGGTTCGCTACCACGTCCCTCGCGTGCTCGATTCGCCGTGACGACTGGGATCGCGCTACCGAGGGAATGCTACGGATGCCGTACGGGGAGGCGCCGGTTCCGGATGGACCGCGGACCGACCCGGCGGTCGCCGTCACCACCATCGAGAGGCTCTGCCGGGAACGCGGACTGCGTTGGGCGGCCCGGCGCGGGGTGTGGGCGGTGGATTCGCTATCCGATGGCCGGATCGTCGCTGCTCTCGAAGGTGTCCGCCTCGAATGTTGGTCTTCGACGGTTGAGGAGTCGTTGTGGCGACTCCCGGTCGATGGTGCGGGACGCCAGGTGAAGGTGCTGCCGGAGGGGCGCACGGCCTTGGTGCTGACGCAGACACCGCACAGGTTCGAGGGCGGGTGGTGGACAGTCGATCCGAGTGTCGTGGCGGAGGTCGACCTGGACGACGGTGCGGTCCGGGCGATCCACGAACCTGCCTTTTCCGCTGTCATGGTGTCCAGGACCGACGGCTGGTGGGCACTACGCGGCATCGAGCACCCCACTCGGGTAGCGACCGGGGAGGTCGTTCTTCATCCCCCCGACGGCGTGAAAACAGCAACCGTCGAACTCGGCCGGTATGACCTGTTCAACCATTTCTTCGACATCCGCTACGCGCCGGACCTGCTGTTTCTCCAAGGCCAAGAAGACGAGCCCTGGCAAGACAAGTGGGTGGTCTCCGTCGATGTGCCCGAGGGCTCGGTGCGACGCCTGTTCCCACTCGAATGGGACGAGTCGCGAGGCGGCCATCTGTTCGGCGGCTGTGGAGCGTACCTCGACGACCGGTCCGGACCGGCGCTCGTGCACACCGGAGCGGTCCACGACGGTGCCGGCCTGCTGCCGGGGAACGCCTTCGTGGTCCGCCGTGTCTACCTGACCGGCGAGCTGCAATGGATTTTCACGGCCGATCATCAGGCCACAGCGCTCGACGCCGACGACGACTTCGTCTACGTCACGTTCAATTCGGGGGAACTGGTGCTCCTGCGCGCCGAGGATGGTGCGGTGCACGCACGGCAGGAGCTACGGGTCAACGGCCACCGCGTCGTTCCGCTCTCACTCGTCCGGCTGAGTCCAGACCGCCTCGCGATCGGCACCCTGGACGGTCGTGTACTCGTCTGCTCCCTCGCTGCCACACCGGACCTGGCCAACGGCCAGGAATAGTCGACCTTCCAGATACTGCACTGCACCAGTTCGTACGACGACGATGAGCCCCGGGCGTTCCGACGCCCGCGGCTCGGTCCATTCCGTCCCACGACGGGGGAATGCAGAGCGGCCCTTGCTGTCCCAGACCGATCCAGTGCCGCTGATGCGACGGAGACGCGGGCAGCACGTTCTCGTCAGCGGTCCTCGTCGCCGTCGATGGGGCGGGGTGGGCGATTGTGGCGAGCCCACTCGTCCACCTCGTCCGCGTCCCAGATGGTTGTCCCGATCAGGCGGGCGACAGGCTCAGGAAAGCCGGGCCTGCGGGTGATCTGCAGAACCCGCTGCCGTGACACGCCGAACAGGGCGGCCAACTCGCCAGGCCCGTACAAGCGTGGTCGCTTCACCGCGTGAAGGTATGCCGGTTCGTCTGCGTCTGTCATCCACGGCCTTATCAGCAGTGCGACCGCTGCGGCGCTGACCACGCTCGCGTGGACGGATCAGCGATCCGAACAGCAGGACAAAGTCCTATCGGTGAGTCCGGAACTCGCAGACGAAGAGGGTCCACGCGTCAAGTGAAAAGTCGAGCGTAGGGCCGTTCGGATCCTTGCTGTCCCGGACCAATATCCCAGCGCCGCTGGCGGCGACCTCGACGCATGCGCCGCCGTTGTTGTCGCTGTAGCTCGACTTGCGCCAGACCGGGCGATCCGAGGTCTCCATCACCGCTCCTTGAAGAACGTGTAATCAGCCTTGGCGCTTCAACGAGTTGACGAACACCGTCCACCGGTCGCGGGGGAAGGAGAGCACCGGCCCTTGCTGGCTCTTGCTGTCTCGGACCTGGGCCACACCATCGACGTACCGGGTCTCGACGCAGGCGCCGTCGCCGCCGCTCCGGGTGCTCTTGCGCCACTGCGAGTCCACGTGCGCCTCCTACTCCTTGCGCCTCGCGCTGCGGATCTCCTCGATCATCGCGGTCGAGTCGCTGGGTGACAAGGCTGCGGCGCGCAAGCTGTTGAAGACCACGGTACAGCGGCGCACGTCCTCACCTTCCGCGTAGAGGTCGCCGGTGATGCCCTCGATGTAGACCACGCGGGGGCCGTCCGCGAAGTTCAGGATGTGGAAGCTCGACACCATGGAGGCATGGGCACCCTCCCGAAACGGGATCACCTGGACCGTGACGTTCCACCGTTTGGCGGCGTCGAGCAGGGCAGTGAGCTGGTCGGCCATGACTGCTGCGCCGCCGATCTGCCGGCGCAGCACCGCCTCATCGAGCACGGCCAGGAGGCGCAACTTCCCTGACGCGATTAGCTCCTGGCGCTTCATGCGGACGGCGACTCGGCGCTCGACCGCCTCGGGTGAGCGCTCGATGGCGTCCGCGCTGGTCAACGCCCGCGCATAATCCGCCGTCTGGAGCAACCCCGGCACGACCAGCGTCTCGAAGTTGTGTACCTCCTCGGCGGCGGACTCCAGGCCGATGTACTGACGGTACGACGACGGCAGGTCGCCGTACTTGGCCCACCAGCCCCGCTGCTTGCCGCTCTTGGCCATCGACAGAAGCGTGTCGCGCAGTTCGGCGTCGGTGACACCGTAGCGATCCAGCAGGGCGTTGAGCGCCGGCCCCTTGATCCCGACCCGGCCCGCCTCGATGCGCCGCAACGTGCTGGCCGACACCTCGATGACCTCGGCAGCCTGCTCGGCGGTCACAGTGGCGTCCTCGCGAACCCGGCGGAGCTGTGCGCCGAGCTGGAAACGAACGAAGGTCGGACTCTCCATGGCGGTCATTCTGCCGTCGATGTCTCTGTCTCAGCGCGCCCAACACGCGCATGCTTTCTGGCTCGCTGTGCTTGACCACCCAAAAATGCGCGCGCAAAATCGGCGGCGCACGCGCAGCGTGACGTGACGATTGCCAGGAGTTCGGATGCCAAGGCGTGTGTCGTACGACGACTACCTGCTGGCGGTGGCGCTCACTCTGGCCCGTCGGCACCGGCCGGTCTGGTCCTGGCGGCGGTGGCGTCGGGTCTGCCGGTGTGGGTCGGATTTGCCCTGCCGGGCTCGCCACCGCACGCCGATACGTCGAGGTCACTGGCCGGGGGAGGAGCAGCAGTGACGGAGGATCAGGTCGGGCGGGTCCTGTCGGTGCGTCTGCCCGGCGTCGACGGCCCGTGTGCCGGTTGCCGTTGGTGGTGGGCGCGGCTGGCGCCGTACCCCTGCCATCAGGCGGAATGGGCGTCCCGCTGGCGTGCTCGCGTCGCCGCCTGGCGCTTCCTGGACGGCCTGCGGTGACCACCCACGGCCCGGTCCGTCCGGTGTGGAGCTGCGGCGGCTGCGACGCGCCCTGGCCGTGCCAGACCCGACGCAGGGAACTGCACGCCGAGTTCGAGGGCGCGCCGGTGTCGCTGGCCCTCTACATGGGGTCCTACCTGGTCTGGGCGGCCGAGGACCTGACCTGGGTGCCCGCCGGGCTGCTGCACCGGCGCTTCCTCGGGTGGGTGCGGTGAGCGTGATCCGGCGCGGCGACGAGCGCTTCCACTACAGCGACGGCTCCCACAAGTGGATCCCGCCCGACCCGGACTACGACCAGGAGGTCTGGGACGAGATGGTGCGGCAGCATCAGCGCCAGCACCTGGCGGAGATCTCGCGGCGCAGGGAGCCGCGTCACCAGAAGCGGACAACGTGAGGCGTCGCCGCCGGGCATCTCCGACCGCACCGGGCAGCAGGTAGGTGTCGAGTTGGGCTGCGGGAGCAACACCCCTCGATGGCTTCCTCGCCGGCTGACGCTGGCTATCCTTCCGAACATGGCGGAGGAGCGGCGGACCCTGGCCGGGGGCCGGTATGTCTTGCAGG
Source organism: Micromonospora sp. NPDC049139 (assembly GCF_055586845.1). NCBI lineage: Bacteria > Bacillati > Actinomycetota > Actinomycetes > Micromonosporales > Micromonosporaceae > Micromonospora > Micromonospora sp. NPDC049139. Next base: position 351,361 of record NZ_JBVJHK010000003.1, read on the forward strand.
CCAAGCCGATCGGCAGCGGGGGCATGGGGGTGGTCTGGCGAGCTGTAGACACCCTGCTGGACCGCGACGTGGCAGTGAAGGAGTTACGACTGCCCGAGGGCCTGAGCGAATCCGAACATGAGGCGCTCCGAGAGCGCGCGATAACCGAGGCACGGGCGGCCGGGCGGTTGGACCACCCCGGCATCGTGACCATTCACGATGTTCTGATCGAGGATGGCCACCCGTGGATCGTGATGGGCGTGGTCGAGGGGCCGTCTCTCTACTCGGTGGTGCGCGAGGACGGACCGCTGAGTCCGCGGCGGACCGCGGAGATCGGCGAGGAACTGCTTGCGGCACTGCGGGTCGCTCACGCTGCCGGCATCCTGCATCGCGACGTCAAGCCGCAGAACGTCCTGTTGGGGCGGGACGGGCGCGCCGTACTCACGGACTTCGGGATCGCCGCGGTCATCGGCGCCACCCGGGGTCTCACCGGGACTGGCTCGGTCATGGGCACGCTGGGCTATGTGGCGCCCGAGCGGCTGACCGGGCAGGGTGCCGAGCCGGCATCCGATCTGTGGTCGCTCGGTGCGACGCTGTACTTCGCCGTCGAAGGTCGGCCCGCGTACGACTCGGACGATCCGGCAGAACTGGTCGCTGCCGTGATGAGCCGCGACCCCGGGCCGGCTGAACGTGCTGGTCTGCTGAGTCCGACGCTGCTCGGCCTGATGGCGCGTCGCCCGGGCGAACGGCTGTCTGCCGATGTGGCCGCGGAGCGTCTGCGGGAGGTCGCCGTCGGCGTCACGGCCGGCGACCAACCGACGGTTCGCGTCACCATGCCAGCCAAGGAGCAGGCCGCAGGGGCGACCAAGAAGCTGACCGAGCCGCTGCTGTCCGAGGGGAGCGGCCCGCGTGCACGACGTGTCGCGCCCACGCGCATTGCCGCGATCATCTTCGCCACGGCCCTGGCGGCCGGCGCACTGGCGACCGGCTATGCGCTCGCGCCGGACGGGGCGCCGAATCGGGAGACCGGCCGGGCCGGGGACCAACAGGCCAGCAGCCCGTCGGCCACCACGCCCGCAGCCCCGTCCGCATCGCCGTCGGTCAGACGGTTCACGACCGCACCGAGCGTGTGCCTGTACCTGGCCGACCACCCCGAGGTCATTGCGCCGTTGATTCCCAGGGCCAAGCTCTGGTCCGCACACCAGGCCACGAACAGCTGTAAATGGGAGCCCGGACAAGATCCCGACGACGGGGAACTCACCCAGCTCGACGTGGAGGCCCCCCTGCTCCCCGCCAACCTGGGTGGCTGTCCTACCGAGGGCGAGCGGCTTCCCGGCATCGGCGAGGAGGCGTACATCTCCGAAGAGGGGGACCTCGACGAGCACGGCTGGCACGACCGCGACGTGCGTGTCTACTTTCGCGTCAACAACCTCGCGGTGTGCCTGAAGTACCGCCAAGCGTCCCGGACGTCGATGCCGCCCTCCGCCAAGGCTGCGGTGATCGAATTCACGCGGGCCCTGGACCAGTGGGTCAAGCGGGAGCCGGTGACCTAGTTGGCGATCATCAAGATATGACGATTGCCGAGAGCTACGCCGAGTTCGGTACCCGTGAGGCGCGCGGCGTGTCGCCGACCTACGAGCGCCTTTCCCTCGCGGTCTCGCGTGACGACGAACTGCTCGCGCTGGTCGAAACGCTCCCGCCGGCCAAGCGGCAGCCGAACCTGCTGTTCGGCGTCGTACGACTACTCGGCGGGCCCGTCGACGACCCGGCCGCGTTCCACGACTTCACGGTGGCGAACTGGCCGACGATCGAGGCGGAAATGCGCACCCGGGCCGTCCAGACGAACGAGCCCGGGCGGTGCGCCGTCCTGCTGCCGGTGCTCGCCGCGCTGCCGCAGCCGCTGGCGCTGCTGGAGGTCGGCGCGTCCGCCGGGCTCTGCCTCTACCCCGACCGGTACGCCTACCGCTACGGCGACCACCTGCTCGGCACGGGCGAGCCGGTCCTCGACTGCGCGCTCACCGGCACCGCGCCACCGGACCAGCTACCCGAGGTGGTGTGGCGGGCCGGGCTGGACCTGAACCCGCTGCGGGTCACCGACCCGGCGGACGTCGCCTGGCTCGACGCGCTCATCTGGCCGGAGCACTCGCACCGCCGCGCCCGGCTGCGGGCCGCCGCGGCCGTCGCCGCGACCGACCCGCCGCTGCTCGCGCGCGGCGACCTGGTGGACGACCTGCCGGCACTGGCCGCGCAGGCACCGCCCGGCGCGACGCTGGTGGTGTTCCACACCTCCGTGCTCTATCAGGTGCCGGCTCCGCGCCGGGCAGCGTTCACCGAGCTGGTACGCGGACTGCCCGGCCACTGGATCGCGAACGAGACGCCGGGCGTGCTGCCCCACGACGCGCTGCCGGAGCCACCGGGCGAGGCGCTGCACAACGTGCTGTCCCTCGACGGCGTACCCCTCGCCTGGACCCGCACACACGGCCAGGCGATGACCTGGTGGGGCTGACCCGGCGTCCGACACCGGGCGCGGTCGCGGCGTGACGGCCAGATCGCGTCCGCTCGGGTCGCGGGCTGCCTCCGCCGTACGAGGCAGCCCTCGACCCGGTTCACTCAGTACTGCTTCTGCTGGCAGGGCACGCAGAAGCGGGCGTGCGGCAGCACCTCCAGGCGTTCCCGGGGGATCGGCGCCTCGCACTTCTCGCAGATGCCGTAGCGGCCGTCGGCGATGCGCCGCAGCGCCCCGGTGATCTGGTCCAGGCTCTGCCGGGTCGCGGCGATCATCGCGCTCTGGGTGTGCGCCTCGCCCGGGTCGCCGGTGTCGGCCGTCAGCTGCGTGAGCCGGACGGTCTGCGCCTCGAAGTCGGTCGTCAGTGTCGCCCGCAGCTCATCGAGCCACTGCTGGTCCGGCTGGGTGTGCGTGGTCATGGCGTAGCTCCCTCTGAAAAAAAGAAAAGGGCCGAAGCTTGAGAAGCTTCGCCCTGGTGGCCGTTCGCACAGTTGCAAGCGGTTCACGGAGGGCTACGTCCGGCGGGGACGGGGCTCGGGAGTCCGGAGGCCACCGAGCCGGCAGGCGACGGCGCGGCCGCGGATCGCACCACCCGGGTCTCGACGGTCACCGACAGGGCACGCCGACGGGCAGCAGCGGACGCCGCCGTCACCACGACGGCGGTGCTCCTCTGCTGACCGAACGAACACATGGAGCCACCATAGGCCGGGCGGAACGGAAAACCAACGTGCTTCCGTCCGTGCGGAAACCGGCCTCACCCGACCGGGGCGCTCGTCAGTCGTGGACGCGCTGGTGGCGGAGCAGGACGACCCCGTCGCCGTCGGAACCACCAGCGCCGGCGGGGCCGCCCGCAGACCGGCGCCACCGGTTATCCGACCCGGAGGGTACGTTCTTGCGGGCCGCCTTCCAGGCGGCGGACGGGAGGCCCGGCGTGTCCATCGCCCTGTTCACCCTCGGCGGCACGATCGCGATGGGCGGGGTGGACCCCGGCCGGGCCGGGGTGGTCACCCGGCTGACCGGCGCCGACCTCACCGCCGCCGTGCCGGGCCTCGACGAGTTGGGCCTGCCGCTGGAGGTCCGCGACACCCACGCGGTGCCGAGCGCGCACCTGACGTACCGACAACTGCTCGACGTGGTCGACGCCGCCTCGCGGGCGGTGGCCGACGGGGCGACCGGTGTGGTGGTCACCCAGGGCACGGACACGCTGGAGGAGTCGGCGTTCCTGGCCGACCTGGTCTGGCCGCACGCCGCGCCGCTGGTCCTCACCGGCGCGATGCGCAACCCGACCCTGGCCGGCCCGGACGGCCCGGCGAACCTGCTCGCGGCGGCCCGCGTGGCGGCGGCCCCCGCCGCCCGCGACCTGGGCGCGCTGGTCGCGTTCGCCGACGAGATCCACGCCGCCCGCTGGGTACGCAAGACGCACAGCACCAGCACCGGCACGTTCGCCTCGCCGAACGCCGGCCCGGTCGGGCACGTGGTCGAGGGACGCGTACGCGTGCTGGCCCGCCCGTCCCGGCGGGAGCCGCTGCCGCCGGTCGACCCGGCACGGCTCGACGCCACCCGGGTCGCGCTGCACACCGTGACGCTCGACGACGACGGCGGCCTGCTCGACCGGGTCGCCGACACCCACCACGGGCTCGTCGTCGCCGCCTTCGGCGTCGGGCACGTCCCGGCCGTCCTGGCCCCGGTGCTCGGGGCGCTGGCCGAGCGGATCCCGGTGGTGCTCACCTCCCGCACCGGCGCCGGCTCGGTGCTGCGGCACACCTACGGCGCGGTCGGCTCCGAGACGGACCTGCGCCGCCGGGGCCTGCTGGACGGTGGGCTGCTCGACCCGTACAAGGCGAAGGTGCTGCTGCGGCTGCTGCTCGCGGCGGGCGCGGGCCGCGAGGAGATCGCCGCCGCCCTGGCCCGGCACGGCTGACCGCTCTCTAGACTGCGCCGGTGACCGGAGAGCGACGACCGCTGGCGGGCCGGCCGCTGACCGAGCCACACCCGTCCCGGCTGCCGCCGGAGCATCCGGACCGGGAGCGGATCCTGGCCGCACACGCCGCCGCCCTGGCTGCCGGTGAGGCCGGCTACCTCGACCCGGCCACCGGCCTGTTCGTGCTGAGCGCGGGGTTCCTGGCCCGACGCGGCACCTGCTGCGGTCGCGGCTGTCGGCACTGCCCGTACGTCGACGACTGACGGCGACCGGCTGATCGAGGGCTACCGCGAGGGCGGGGCAGGCCGTACGGTGTCCGGCGGACACGTCGGGGTGGACAGCGGAGGAGTGATCGTGCGCGGGCGGATCGTGGGCGCCGGGGTGGCCGTACTGCTGGCGACGGGCTGCGGCGCGGAGGCGGCCGAACCGGTGGCGGTGCCGCCTCCCGCGCCGATCGCGGTCGACGTGGCGGCCGCCTCGTCGGGCGGGGCGTGCCGGCTGCTGGACTTCGGCGTGATCGAGCAGCACGCGGGGGCCCGCTTCGACATCGCCGCCGCCAGCGAGACGGGCGACAGCCACACCTGCGTGGTCCGCGCCGAGCAGGCCACCCTGCCGGAGTTGACGCTGATCGTCACCGAGGCGTCGATCGACGCAGCCACCTTCACCACGGACGTGGTGCCGGAGAAGGCGGCCAAGGTCACCGGGCTGGGCCAGAAGGCATACCGGCGGACCGTCGCGGCCAAGGGCGCCTTCGGCCCGGTCGCGGAGGTGGGCTGGCTGGCCGCCGAGGGCCGCCTCGCCACCCTCCGCTACACCACCCCACCCGACACGCCCAAGCCAGACGCCGACAAGCTCACCGACGCCCTCATCGCCCTGGCCAAGCAGCTCGACATCCGCGCCATCTGACCCGCGCCGCCACTCCGCCCACTCCGCGATCTTGCACTTTCGGCCCCCGATCCGTCCCTTGTGTCGGATATTTCCGGGCACAAAGTGCAAGATCGCCGAGCCGAGCCAATCCGGGGCAGGGAGCGCGGGGTGGGGGCGGAGTGGGAGGGGTCAGTGGGCGGCGACGAAGACGCGGGAGGCGACCTCGCGGGGGAGGCGGACGCGGTCGCCCGAGCGGTCGATCGACACCCCGTCGCGCTCCTGCGCCACCATCACCGTCGCGCCCGGGTCGACGCCGGCCGCGTGCAACTGCCGCAGCACGTCCGCGTCGGTCTGCACGCTCTCGCAGATCCGCCGGACCACGACCGGCCCGGAGAGGCCGGGGAACGCCAGGTTGCGCTCACCCTCGACGGCGTCGGTGGTCTCCGGCCCGGGGGTGCCCAGCGCCTCCAGCCCCGGGATCGGGTTGCCGTAGGGCGAGCGGGTCGGCCGGTTGAGCAGGTCGTAGACCCGCTTCTCGACGGCGTCGCTCATCACGTGCTCCCACCGGCAGGCCTCCTCGTGGGCCTCCTCGTAGGGCATCCCGATCACGTTGACCAGCAGCAGTTCGGCGAGCCGGTGCTTGCGCATCACCGAAACGGCGGTGCTGCGACCGTGCGGGGTGAGCGCCAGGTGCCGGTCGCCCTCCACGGTGAGCAGGCCGTCGCGCTCCATCCGGGCGACGGTCTGACTGACGGTGGGCCCGCTCTGCCCCAGCCGCTCGGCGATCCGGGCGCGCAGGGGCGGCACGCCCTCCTCCTCCAGTTCGAGGATGGTCTTGAGGTACATCTCGGTCGTGTCGACCAGATCCGTTTTGGACACCTTCATCCCTCCCTGCCGCGGAGGTAACTTCAGGCTCGGTCGTGCCGACCAGATCATGCCCCACGTCAGCGGCCCTCCGGCCCACGATGGTACCCCGACGCAGGCCGAACGACCCTTGACGAACCGCGAGGCCCGGGCCCGGATGGTGTTGACTTGACCTCATGTCCGGAACCGAGGAGCTGCTGGTCGAGGCCGACCGGCTCGCGACCGAGCTCGACCACGCCGACCCGCCCACCCTGCTCGACGTCCGCTGGCGCCTGACGGGCCCGCCCGGCCGGGACGACTATGCCGCCGGTCACCTGCCCGGCGCGGTCTTCGTCGACCTCGACACCGCGCTCTGCGGCCCGCCCGGCCCGGCCGGCCGCCACCCGCTGCCCGACCCGGCCGCGCTCCAGGCCGCGCTGCGGGCCGCCGGCGTCCGTGCCGGTCATCCCGTGGTGGTGTACGACGGCGGCGACGGCATGGCCGCCGCCCGCGCCTGGTGGACGCTGCGCTGGGCGGGTCACCGGCCGGTACGCCTGCTGCACGGCGGCTTCCCGGCGTGGCAGGCCGCCGGACTGTCCACCAGCACGGCGGAACCGACCCCGGCGGCGGGCGACGTCGAGGTGCGCCCCGGCGCGCTGCCGGTGCTCGACGCGGGGGAGGCCGCCCGGCTGGCCGCCGCCGACGAGGGCGTCCTGCTGGACGTGCGCGCCGCGCCCCGCTACCGGGGCGAGACCGAGCCGATCGACCCCGTCGCCGGGCACGTCCCGGGCGCGGTGAACCTGCCCGCCGGCGAGTACGTCGCCGAGGGCCGGTTTCCGGCCGCCGACGCGCTGCGCGCGCGGTTCGCCGCCGCCGGGGTGGCCGGGGGCGCCCCCGTCGGGGCGTACTGCGGGTCGGGGGTGACCGCCGCGCAGGCCGTGCTCGCCCTGCACCTGGCGGGTCGGCCCGACGCGGCGCTCTACGTCGGGTCGTGGAGCAACTGGGTCGCCGACCCGTCCCGACCGGTCGCCACCGGGGAGGGCTGAGGGGCACGCCCACCCCGGCGACGCCGGCCGGCTGACGGCACGTGCGCCGGGCGACACGAGGGCGCGTGAGCAGGCCGACACCGGGGCGCGCCCCCAGCACGCGCGCTGGGGGCGTGCGGGCGCGCGTGCGACGATGAGGCCATGTCCGAGGACACGGTGGTGGTGTGGGACGAGTCCCTGCTCGCCTACGACATGGGGGATCACCCCCTCGACCCGGTCCGGGTGGAGCTGACCGTCGCGCTGGCCCGCGAGCTCGGCGTGCTAGCGCGTCCCGGGGTGCGGCTGGTCAAGCCCGAGTCGGCCGACGACGCGCTGCTGACCCGGGTGCACGACCCCCGCTACCTCGACGCGGTGCGGGCCGCCCCGCGCGACCCGCTCTTCGCCGGCTTCGGGCTGGGCACCTCGGACAACCCGGTCTTCGCGGGGATGCACGAGTCGAGCGCGCTGGTCGCCGGGGCGAGCGTGGCCGCGGCCGAGGCGGTCTGGCGGGGCGAGGCCCGGCGGGCGGTCAACGTGGCGGGCGGGCTGCACCACGCGATGCCCGCCCGGGCCGCCGGCTTCTGCGTCTACAACGACCCGGCGGTGGCCATCGCCCGCCTGCTCGACCTCGGCGCCGAGCGGGTCGCGTACGTGGACGTGGACGTGCACCACGGCGACGGGGTGCAGCAGATCTTCTGGAACGATCCTCGGGTGCTGACGGTCAGCCTGCACGAGACGCCGCTGGCGCTCTTCCCGGGCACCGGCTTCCCCGACGAGACCGGCGGGCCGGGCGCGGTGGGCAGCGCCGTCAACGTCCCGCTGCCGCCCGGCGTGGACGACGCCGGCTGGCAGCGCGCCTTCCACGCGGTCGTGCCGTCGGTGCTGCGCGCGTTCCGGCCGCAGGTGCTGGTGACCCAGTGCGGGGCCGACGGGCACCGGCTCGACCCGCTCGCCGACCTGCACCTCTCCGTCGACGGTCAGCGCGCCACCTACCTGGCCCTGCGGGCGCTCGCCGACGAGCTGTGCGAGGGCCGCTGGGTGGCCACCGGCGGCGGCGGGTACGCGCTGGTCGAGGTGGTGCCGCGGGCCTGGACGCACCTGCTCGCCGTGGCCACGGGCGAGCCGATCGCGCCGGCCACGCTGACCCCGCCGGTCTGGCGGGAACTGGCCGCCGCGCGCCGGCCGGGCCGGGAGATCCCGCTGCGGATGACCGACGACGTCGACCCGTCGTACGAGCCGTGGCAGCCGACCGGCGAGCCGAACGCGGTGGACCGGGCGATCGCGGCGGCCCGCAAGGCGGCGTTCCCGCTGTTCGGGCTCGACCCGCACGACCCGCGCGACTGAGCCGGGCCGGAAGGAACCACACAGGTGACCACGGTGGAACAACCAGTGGACGTGCTGCTCAGCGACGGCACCACCGTCCAGTTGCGACCGATCCGCCCGTCGGACGGGCCGGGGATCGTGGCGATGCACTCGCGCTTCTCCGAGCGCACCCGCTACCTGCGGTACTTCTCGCCGTACCCGCGCATCCCCGAGCGGGACCTGCACCGCTTCGTCAACGTCGACCACCGCGACCGGGAGGCGTTCGTGGTGCTGGCCGGCGACCGGATCGTCGCCGTCGGCCGCTACGAGCGGCTCGGCCCCGACGCGCCCGAGGCCGAGGTGGCGTTCGTGGTCGAGGACGCCTACCAGGGCCGGGGCATCGGCTCGGTGCTGCTGGAACACCTGGCCGACGCGGCCCGCCGGACCGGCATCGCGAACTTCGTGGCCGAGGTGCTCCCGGCCAACGGCGCGATGCTGCGGGTCTTCTCCGACTTCGGCTACCAGCTCCAGCGCCAGTTCGCCGACGGCGTGGTGCACCTGACCTTCCCGATCGCGCCCACCGACGCCACGCTCGAGGTGCAGCGCGGTCGTGAGCACCGCACCGAGGCCCGCTCCGTCGCCCGGCTGCTCGCCCCGCGCGGCGTCGCCGTCTACGGCGCCAGCGCCACCGGGCAGGGCGTCGGCGCGGCGGTGCTCGGGCACCTGCGCGACGGCGGCTACACCGGCTCGGTGGTGCCGGTGCACCCGAGCGCGGCGGCGGTCGCCGGGCTGCCCGCGTACCCGTCGGCGGCCGACGCGGGCGTGCCGGTCGACCTGGCCGTGGTGGCGGTGCCGCCGGAGACGGCGCGGGAGGCGGTCGACGACGCCGCCGCCGCGGGCGCGCACGCCCTGGTGGTGATCTCCGCGGGCTTCGCCGAGGCCGGCCCGGACGGTGCCGCCGCGCAGCGCGCGCTGGTCCGCGCGGCGCACGCGGCGGGCATGCGCGTCGTCGGCCCGAACTGCCTGGGGGTGGCCAACACCGACCCGACCGTACGCCTCAACGCCACCCTCGCCCCGCGGCTGCCGGTGCCCGGCCGGGTGGGCATCTTCAGCCAGTCCGGCGCGTTCGGGGTGGCGCTGCTGGCCGAGGCGGACCGGCGCGGGCTGGGACTGTCCAGCTTCGTCTCGGCCGGCAACCGGGCTGACGTCTCCGGCAACGACCTGCTCCAGTACTGGCAGGACGACCCCGGCACCGACGTGATCATGTTGTACCTGGAGACCTTCGGCAACCCGCGCAAGTTCGCCCGGCTGGCCCGCCGGATCGGCCGGGACAAGCCGGTCGTGGCGCTCGCCTCGCCGGCCCGCCCGCCGGGCGTAGGCGACTCCGCGGGGCCGGACGAGGTCGCCGTCGGCGCGCTGTTCGCGCACTCCGGGGTGATCCGGGTGGACACCGTCGCCGAGCTGCTCGACGTCGGGGTGCTGCTGGCCAACCAGCCGCTGCCCGCCGGGCCGCGGGTCGGGGTGGTCGGCAACTCCTCGGCGCTGACCGGGCTCGCGGCCACCGCCTGCGCCGCGCAGGGGCTCACCGTCGCCCGCGGCTACCCCCGCGACGTCGGGCCCCGCGCCGGGGCGGCCGAGTTCGCCGCCGCGCTCGCCGACACCGCCGCCGACGAGGGCGTGGACGCGCTCGTGGTGGTCTTCGCCCCGCCGCTGCCCGGCCAGCTCACCGACACCGAGGCGGACTTCACCGCCGCCCTGCCGACCGCGCTCGCCGCCGGCAAGCCGACCGTGGCGACGTTCCTGGTCGGCCGGGCGCCGGCCGGGGTGCCCGCTTACCCGAGCGTCGAGGAGGCCGTCCGCGCCCTCGCCCGGGTCGCCACGTACGCCGACTGGCTGCGCCGCCCGGCCGGCCTGCTGCCGGAGCTGCCCCGGGTCGACCGGGCGGCGGCGCACGCGGCCCTGCGACCCGAGGCCCTCGACCCGGTGGGGCTGCTCGCCGCGTACGGGATCGACGTGGTCGAGTCGGCACCGGTGCGTTCCGCCGGGGAGGCCGTCGACGCGGCGACCCGGCTCGGGTTCCCGGTGGCCCTCAAGGCCGCCGCCCCGGGCCTGCGGCACCGGCTCGACCTCGGCGCGGTCCGGCTCGACCTGCCCGACGCCGCCACGGTCCACCGCACGTACGCGGAGATGTCGGCGGTCTTCGGCGCGGACGTCCTGGTGCAGCCGATGGTGCCGCCCGGCGTGGCCTGCGTGGTCGAGCTGGTCGAGGACCCGGCGTTCGGCCCGGTGGTCGGCTTCGGGCTGGGCGGCGTCGCCACCGAACTGCTCGGCGACCGGGCCTGGCGCGCGGTGCCGCTGACCGACCTGGACGCGGCCGAGCTGGTCGACGAGCCACGGGCCGCGCCGCTGCTGCGCGGGCACCGGGGCGCGGCGCCGGTGGACCGGGCGGCCCTGGCCGACCTGCTGCTGCGCGTCGGCCGGCTCGCCGACGAGCAGCCCCGGGTGCGCGCGCTCACCCTCAACCCGGTGCTCGCCCGCCCCGACGGCATCTCGGTGCTGCACGCCACCGTACGCATCGGCTCCGCCGTCGCCCGCCCCGACACCGGCCCCCGCCGCCTGTAAGGAAGGGCACCTTCCTAACGCCTGCGGTAGAGGAAGGGGCCCTTCCTAACCGGCGGGAGGCCGAGCACTCACGCCCGGGAGGAGATCTGCTGCACCGCCCAGGCGTTGCCGTCCGGGTCGGTGAAGAAGACGAAGCCGACGTTGTCCAGCGGGTCCGGCACGGGGCGCGGGTTCTCGCCCACCACCTGGATCTCGCTCACCGCCACGCCGCGCTCGACCAGCTGGGCCCGGGCCCTGGGCAGATCGGGCACGACCAGTTGGAGGCCCTTCAGCGAGCCCGGCGGCATGTCCGGCAGCACCCCGGTGCCGATGACGATCGAGCAGCCCGAGCCGGGCGGGGTGAGCTGCACGATCCGGGCGTCGGCGCTGACCACCGTGTCGTGGTCCACGACGAAGCCGAGCTGGTCGACGTAGAACGCCTTGGCCCGGTCCACGTCGGAGACCGGTACGACCACCACTTCCAGGGTCCAGTTCACACATGTTGTTAGCCCGCCCGGCGGCCCGCGTCAAGGACCACGGCCCGGACGCACGCGAGGCCCCGGCGAACCGCCGGGGCCTCGCGTGGCTCAGGGAACGTCAGCAGGCGTACGCCTCCAGGCGCTGCGCCCGCTCCGGGTCGCGCAGCTTCAGCAGGGTCACCTTCTCGATCTGCCGGATCCGCTCCCGGGACAGGCCGAACTCCCGGCCGACCTCGTCGAGCGTGCGCTGCCGGCCGTCGTCGAGACCGAACCGCAGCCGGATCACCGCCTGCTCCCGCTGGGAGAGGGTGGCCAGCACGATGCTCACCTCGTTGCGCAGCTCGCCCTGCGCGGCGACGTCGCCCGGCTCGGCGCTCGGGTCCACCGCGGCCACGAAGTCACCGAGCGCGCTCTCGCCGTCCTCGCCGACCGCCTGGTCCAGGCTCACCGGCTCCCGGTCGTACGAGATCAGCTCGATCACCTGGAACTCCGGGATGTCCATGGCTCGGGCGACCTCGGCGACGGTGGGCTCGCGGCCCAGCGAGACGGACAGCTCGCGGCGGGCCCGGACCATGCGGTTGACCTGCTCGACCATGTGCACCGGGATGCGGATGGTGCGGGCCTGGTCGGCCATCGCGCGGGTGATCGCCTGCCGGATCCACCAGGTGGCGTAGGTGGAGAACTTGTAGCCCTTGGCGTAGTCGAACTTCTCGACCGCGCGGATCAGGCCGAGGTTGCCCTCCTGGATGAGGTCGAGGAACGCCATGCCGCGACCCGTGTAGCGCTTGGCGATGCTGACCACCAGGCGGAGATTCGCCTCCAGCAGGTGGTCCTTCGCCGCCCGGCCCTGCGTGACGATCAGCTCCAGGTCGGCCCGCAGTTCGGCGGAGACCGGGGTGCAGGTCGCCAGCTTCTCCTCGGCGAACAGGCCGGCCTCGATCCGCTTGGCCAGGTCGACCTCCTGCGCGGCGGTCAGCAGCTTCGTCCGCCCGATCCCGTTCAGGTATGCCCGGACCAGGTCCGTGGAGACGCCGCGCTCGTCCGTGGCGTCGAGGTCGGTCAGGGTGTCGGTGGCGTGGTCGGCCTCGGTGGTGCCGGCCGGGCGCATCCGGTGCTCCATCATCTGCAGGGCCATCTCGTCTTCTCCCCGTGTCCACGTCTGTGCCGCTCGTTCCGGCCCAGTGGTGCCGGTGTGACACACAGCTTGGCGGGCGGGGCGTGAAACGGGAGTGAGGCGATCGGGGACCCGACACGAATCCGGCCCGGGTCCTGCGTACCGTGCGCGTGTCGTCGCCGAGCGTTCCTTGTCGCGTGCGGTTACCGTGCCAGCGGTCGGCCAGTGGGGCCGGCGCCGCCGGCGACGTCGGCGCACCGGAACAGGTTTTGGAGGGTGTCGTGGTCTTCAAGCGGCTCATGCAGGCGATGGGCGTGGGTGGCCCGTCGGTGGAAACGGTCCTGGCGAACCCGAACTGCCGCCCCGGCGGCCAGTTGGAGGGCGTCGTCCACGTGGCTGGCGGCGAGCACCCCGTCGACATCTCCTACGTGTCCCTGGGCCTGGTCACCCGGGTCGAGGTGGAGAGCGGCGACAACGACTACGAGACCACGCAGGAGTTCCACCGGCAGGCGGCGACCGGCGCGTTCCGGCTGGAGCCCGGCCAGCGCCACGACATCCCGTTCCGCTTCGCCGTGCCGTGGGAGACGCCGCTCACCGAGCTGTACGGGCAGCACCTGCACGGGATGACGATGGGGCTGCGTACGGAGCTGGAGGTGGCCCGCGCGGTCGACAAGGGCGACCTGGACGCGGTGGCGGTGCACCCGCTGCCGTCCCAGCAGCGGATCCTGGAGGCGTTCCTGCGGCTGGGCTTCCGGTTCGCCCGGGCCGACGTGGAGCGCGGCCACATCTACGGCGTGCGGCAGAGCCTGCCCTTCTACCAGGAGATCGAGTTCTACCCCGCCCCGCAGTACGCCGGCGCGATCAACCAGCTCGAGGTCACCTTCGTCACCGACCCGCAGCAGATCCAGGTGGTGCTGGAGCTCGACAAGCGCGGCGGCCTGTTCACCGAGGGCCGGGACGCCTTCGGCCGCTTCACCATCGACCACGCCACCGCCGAGCGCACCGACTGGACGGCCCAGCTCGACGCCTGGATCCGCCAGTCGCTCCAGCGCCGCGGCCTCTTCTCCTGACCCGCCCACCCGCCCCCACAGGCGCAGGTTGATCATGAAGTTGTTGTCCTTCGCCGCGGCGTGTCACGGCAATAACTTCATGATCAACGGGGTGGGATTCGGGGAGTGTGGGTGGGGGAGGGGGAGGGGAGGGTGGAGGTTAGAGGTCGAGGAGGATCGTGTGCGGACCGACGTTGACGCTCTCGACCAGCATGTGGGCGCGGAAGCGACCGGTCTCGACCTTCGCGCCCCGGGCACGCAGCGCCTCCACGACCGCCGCCACCAGCGGCTCCGCCACCTCGGCCGGGGCTGCCGCCGTCCAGCTCGGACGGCGTCCCTTGCGGGCGTCGCCGTAGAGGGTGAACTGGCTGACCACCAGGATCGGCGCGCCGGTGTCGGCGGCGGACCGCTCGTTGTCGAGGATGCGCAGCTCGTGCACCTTGCGGGCCATCGTGCGGGCGGTCTCGACGGTGTCGGTGTGGGTCACCCCGAGCAGCACCAGCAGCCCGTCGTCGATCGCGCCGACCACCTCGCCGTCGACCGTCACGCCCGCCCGGCTGACGGTCTGCACCACGGCCCGCATCAGCCGGTCACCGGCTCGATGAAGCCGCGCTCGACGAGGTGCGCCACGATCGGGCCGGCGGCGTCGGCCAGCTCCTCGGGGGCGACGTCGTGCGCGGCCGCGAGGAGGGCGAGCTGGTCGCGCAGCGGCAGCCGCCCGTCGGCCCCGCCCACCAGGGCGAGCACCAGGGGGTCGATCTCCTCCGTCCAGCGCAGCCCGTGCGGCATGGCCAGCACCTGCCGGTCCACCGCCCAGCCCTCGTCGCCCATCGTGGCCTCCTGCCGGAGCTGGAGGCCGTCAGCCGCCCGGTAGCGCGCGGCGAGCAGCCCGTCGGCGTCGTGGGCGCGCAGCCAGTCCTGGCGGTCGAACCAGGCGCCGATCCGGTCGCCCAGCGGCGCCTCCACCCGCTGCCGCAGGTCCTCCACCCGGATCACCGGGTCGTCGTGGCCGGAGCGGCGCAGCGAGACGATGCCGAAGCCGACCGCCTCCACCTTGTGCGCGTCGAACCAGTCCAGCCAGTCCGCCATCCGCCGCGGGTCGGCGGCCTCGCCGACGTCGGTGAGCCACAGGTTGACGTACGCCATCGGGTCCGCCACCTCGCGCTGGACGACCCAGGCGTCCAGCCCGGTGCCGGCGAACCAGCCGGTCACCCGCTCGGCCCAGTCCTCGCCCGCGACGTGCACCCAGTTGGCCAGGTACTGCATGGTGCCGCCCTCGGTGAGCAGACCGGGCGCGGCGGCGGCCAGCTCCGCGCCGATCGCGTCGCCGACCCGGCCGGAGTCGCGGTAGACGTGCGTGGTGGTGCCCGGCCCGACCACGAACGGCGGGTTGCTCACCACCAGGTCGAAGCGGCGCCCGGCGACGGGGGCGACCAGGTCGCCGCGGAGCAGCTCCCAGTCCTGGCCGTTGAGCGCGGCGGTGGTGGCGGCGAAGCGCAGCGCCCGCTCGGAGACGTCGGTGGCGGTCACCCGCCGGGCGTGGGTGGCCAGGTGCAGCGCCTGTACGCCGGAGCCGGTGCCCAGGTCCAGCGCGGTCTCCACCGGCCGGCGGACCGTCGCGCCGATCAGCGTCTGGGTCGCCCCGCCGATGCCGAGCACGTGGTGGGCGTGCAACGGGCGGCCCGGGCGGGCGCTGGCGGGCACGTCAGCCAGCACCCACCAGTCGTCCCCGTACGGCTCCAGGTCCAGGCCCATCCGCAGCCCGTCGCCATGCCGCTCGACCAGGCCCCCGGCGAGCGCCTCGTCCAGCGACAGCGGCGCGAGCGCGGCGGCCACGGCGGCCTCCGGCTCGGTCTGCTCGCAGACGAACACCCGGATCAGCGTGCCGAGCGGGTCGCGGTCCTCGGTGGCGCGCAGCGCGGCCCGGAAGTCGTTGCGGGCCACGCCGCCGGTGGCCTGCGGGCCGAGCCGGGTGGCGATGCCGTTCGAGGTGAACCCGGCCCTGGTCAGCGCGGTCCGCAGCGCCTCGACGCCGGCGGGGGAGAGCAACATGTCGTGTCCGTCCACGCCGTCATCCTGCCTGGCGCCGCGCGCCGGCGTTCGACCACCCGGGAGATCGGCGGGCCGCCGACCCCGGCGCCGGCCCGACCGCCGGCCCGTCGCCGTCAACCGACCCCACCGGCCACACGGACCGCCCGTCGGGATGGGCCACTCCGGCGTCGGCCTCCGAGTCGCCGCCCGGACGGCCGGGAGATCCCCCGCCCGGACGCTCGGGGGATCCGCCGCCCGGCGCCGCCGTCGCCAGCGCGCGCCGGTCGGCGGCCCGTGCCACCAGCCAGGTGTACGCCAGCAGCACGAGCACGTCGACCAGCACCAGCTGCCACGGCGCGTCGGCCATTGTCTCGTCCACGGTCAGCCCGCCGAACGCCGCAGCCAGCCCGAACGCGCTCACGTTGTTGACCACGTGCAACGCGACGGCCGCCTCCAGGCCGCCGGTACGCACCGTGAGCCACCCGCAGAGCAGCCCCATCACGACCAGGTCGGCGAAGCCCCAGACGGTGCCCCAGCCGTGCGCCGCGGCGAAGAGCACCGCCTGCACCACCAGCCCCGGCCAGGGCGAGCGCAGCCAGGTCCCGAAGGCCTGGAGCAGCCAGCCGCGGAACAGGTACTCCTCGGCGGCGGCCTGGAACGGGACCAGCGTGACGATCATCAGCAGGCCGGCGGCGAAAGCGGGCCAGCCGACCCAGGCGTCGAGCGGGCCGACGAGGACCATCTCGTCCCCGGTGGCCCGCAGGAGCAGATGGCTGCCGACCAGCATGACCGTGATCGCCGGGGCCGCCGTCAGCAGGCAGGTGCCCAGCCAGCGCCACCGCACCCGGCCGAGCACGGAGGAGAGGCTGCCGGCCGGCCGGCGTTCCACCCAGCGGGTGACGGCCATCGTCAGCGGCAGGGCCACCGCCACCGACAGCACCAGCAGGGCGGTGTCCACGACGGGACCGAAGACGGGCAGCCCGTCGGCGTCCGTCGGCCGGTCGGTGATCTCCGCCACGATGGTGGCGACGCCGAAGATCGCGCAGCCGACGAGCAGCGCCCCGCCGAGCAGGGCGAGGACGCCGACGAGCGGCCGCCACCACCGCTGCCGGCCGGTCCGGGCCAGTCGGTGGTACGGGGCGCCCGGGGGAGTAATACTGATCATGGAGGCAAGCCTGCCGCCGCCGACGGGCCGACGGGTCGACGTGCGGACCGATTTCGGCACCACCCTGGGGTATAGGCCGCCTCGTGCCCGCGGGTGACGTGACCGGTCGGCGGGCCTACGTAGGGTTGCCCTCATCATGACTCTCCTGCGGACCTGGTTGCTGCCGTCGGCGCTGGTCGGCGCCCAGATCCTGGTCTGGCCCGGCCTGCCGCTGCTGCGGGGTGACGCACCGGACGTGGCGGCGACCACGGCGGGTCTGGTCGCCGCCGTGGTCACCCTCCTGGCGCTGGGCTGGCGGCAACGTCGGCCGCTCCCGGCGCTGGGCGTGGTCCTGGCCGCGCAGACCCTCGGCCGGCTCGGCGTCTCTCCGGACGACCTGCTGGTGCTCAGCCTCGCCGAGCTGGTCGCCATCTGGTCCGTGGCCGTCCGGGCGCCCGGCCGGGTGGTCCGGGTGGCGCTGGCCGCCGGCGCCCTGTGGGTGGCGTCGGTCAACCTGCCCCGCTTCGACACCGCCGCGGCCTATCTGGGGGAGGTCGTCGTCGCCGTGCTCGGCTACCTGCTGGCCGCCGGGCTCGGGCGCAGCCGCCGGCACTGGGTGACCGGGCGGGCGGCGGTGGCCGGCCGGCTCGTCGCCGTCGAGGCGGAGGCCCGCCGGGCGGCGGAGACCGAACGCCACCGGCTCGCCCGGGAGCTGCACGACGTCAGCGCCCACCACCTCACCTCCATCGTGGTGACGGCGGGAGCGGCCGAGCGGCTCGCGGCCCGACGTCCGGAACTGGCCGCGGAGGCGGTGGAGTTCGCGGCGCGTACGGGGCGGGAGACCCTGGTCGCGCTGCATCGCCTGGTCGCGGTGATGGGCGAGGACACCGAGGCGCACCGGCCGCTGCGGCGGCGGCTCGACGACCTGGTCGCCGGCTTCCACCGGCTCGGCCAGCCGGTGCGCCTGGACCGGGTCGGTCCGGAACCGCCGGCCGCGCTGACCGAGGTCGTCCACGCCGTCGTCCGGGAGTCCCTGACCAACGTGGTGCGGCACGCCGCCGGAGCCGACGCCTCGGTCCGGGTCGCGGTCGACGCCGGGACCGTCACCGTCACCGTCGCCGACACCGGCGTACCGGGGCCGACGGCCACCTTCACGCTGGGCGCCGGGCGGGGGATCAGCGGCCTGCGGGAGCGCGTCGCCGCCCTGGGCGGCACCCTGCGGGCCGGCCCGGACGGCGACGGCTGGCGGGTCGAGGCACGGCTGCCGGTCGGGGCGGATCCCGGCAGCCTGCCGTCGCCGGTCCGGTCGGAGAACGGCCGGTCCCTGGTGACCGCCGCGCTGGTCGGCAACGCGCTCGTGCTTCCGGTGGCCGCGGCCCTCGTGTCGGTGGAGACCGACGTCGAACTGGCGGGGCTGCGCGACCCGATCGTCCTGCTCCAGCTCCTGCTGTTCTCCGTGGCGCACGCCGCGCCGCTGGCGTGGCGGTGCCGCCGACCGTGGGCCGCGTTCGCGGGCGTCGCCGGGACCGCGCTGCTCTGGCCGGTCACGGCGCTGCTGGTCGAGCTGCCCCGGGGCGCGGAGTTCGTGCTGCTGACCGCCGGCTTCGCCGACCTGGCCGCCGTCTGGGCCGTGGCCGCGTACGCCCGACGGGCCGGCCCGACGTGGCTGGCCGCGCCGGTGGCGGCCACGGTGCTCGCCGTGGGCCTGGTCGGTACGGCGGCGGCGGACGGCTCGATCGCGGGGGAGCCCGTGCACGTTCCCGTCACCGTCTTCATGACCGTCTTCGTCGCCGGGTTGCTGCTGGCGCCGATGCTGCTGGCCTGGGGCGGCGGCGCGCTGGTCCGGCGCCGGCGGCGGCGGGTGCTCGGCCGGGAGGACGACGCGCTCGCCGCAGCGACCGCCCGGGCCGTGGCGGCCGCCCGGTCCGAGCGGGCGCGGGTCGGCGCCGGACTACGCTCGGCGGTGCTG
Source organism: Micromonospora sp. NPDC049139 (assembly GCF_055586845.1). NCBI lineage: Bacteria > Bacillati > Actinomycetota > Actinomycetes > Micromonosporales > Micromonosporaceae > Micromonospora > Micromonospora sp. NPDC049139. The sequence goes on from NZ_JBVJHK010000003.1 coordinate 370,191, forward strand.
GACCGGGCCGGTCGCCTGGTGGTCGTCGCCGACCAGGGCCGGCTCGCCGAGATCCTGGTCGAGGCACGGGCCACGTTGGCCGCGATGCGCGGCCTGCTGGACGACCTGCGCGCCGACGAGCGGCCGACGCCGCACGGTCCGCAACCGACCCTCGCCGACGTGGGCGGGCTCTGCGCGTCGCGGCAGGCGGACGGCCGGGACGTCCTGCTGGACGCGCCGGCGACCGTGCCGGCCCTGCCGACCGACGTGGACGTGTCGGCGTACCGGCTGGTGGAGGCCGCGTTGGACGCGGGCACCGGGCCGGCCCGGGTGGTGCTGCGGCTGGCCGGTGGTGAGCTGCGGGTGTCGGTCACGGGCCTGCCCACCGCGGCGGACCCGCTGGTCGTCGCCGGGCTGCGGGCCCGGGTCGACGCGCTCGGCGGCCGGCTCGCGCTGCGCCGCGGCGAACTGCGGGCGCGGCTGCCGCTGCCGCCGGTCCCCGGGGCCTCCGTCGCCCGGCCCGGGCAGCGGCGGGAACGGGTGCCGGAGGGGGCGCGATGATCAGGGTGCTGGTGGTGGACGACCAGCCGGTCGTCCGGGCCGGGTTCGCGGCGATCGTCGACGCCGAACCGGACCTGACGGTGGTCGGGGAGGCCGCCGACGGCGCCGACGCGCTCGACCAGGCCGCCCGGAGCCGACCGGACGTGGTGCTGATGGACATCCGGATGCCGGGGATGGACGGCCTCACCGCCACCGCCCGGCTGACCGCCGACCCGGCCGGCCCCCGGGTCCTGGTGCTGACCACCTTCGACCTGGACGCCCACGTGTTCGAGGCACTGCGGGTGGGCGCCTCGGGCTTCCTGCTCAAGGACGCCCAACCGGTCGACCTGCTGCACGCGATCCGGGTGGTGGCCGCCGGCGACGGGCTGCTCGCCCCCACCGTCACCCGCCGGCTGATCGACGCCTTCGCCACCGGGGCGCTCACCCCGCCGGCGGAGCCCGTCGAGCTGGCCGCGCTCACCGCACGGGAGCGCGAGGTCTTCGTCCGGCTGGCGGCCGGGCTGACCAACGCGGAGATCGGCGCGCAGTTGGGCGTCGCGACCGGCACGGTGAAGGCACACGTCAACGCCCTGCTGGGCAAGCTGGGTGCGCGGGACCGGGTGCAGGCGACGATCCTCGCCTACGATCTCGGGCTCGTCCGGCCCGCCTCCCGGCGGTCACCGGCGTAGGGGCGCCGGTCGGGTAACCCGGGGTCGGGCGGTGACGCCCCGCGCGGCGGTGGCCGGGGCCGGCCCGTCGGCGGCGGGAAGGTGGGGCGGATCGGCGCGGCCCCTCCGCCCCGGCCCCCGCCATTGGGCAGGATGTCCCCATGACGCTCGCGCTGCCCATCGACCCCGAGGCCAACCGGCTGCTGGAGCGCAGCCCGCTGGCCCTGCTGCTGGGGATGGTCCTCGACCAACAGGTGACGATGGAGAAGGCCTTCTCCTCGCCGTACGTGCTGACCCAGCGCCTCGGGCGGGACCTGGACGCCCGGGAGATCGCCGACCACGACCCCGAGGCCCTGGTGGCCCTGTTCGCCCGGCCGCCGGCGCTGCACCGGTTCCCGAAGGCGATGGCGGCCCGGGTGCAGGAGGTGTGCCGGGTCCTCGTCGACCGGTACGACGGCGACGCCGCCCGGCTCTGGTCCGACGTCGCCGACGGCCGGGAACTGCTCCGCCGCATCGCCGAGCTGCCCGGCTTCGGCACGCAGAAGGCGCAGATCTTCCTCGCCCTGCTCGGCAAGCGGTTCGGGGTCACGCCGGAGGGCTGGCGGGAGGCGGCCGGCGGGTACGGCGACCTGGACGCCCACCGGTCGGTGGCGGACGTCGTCGACGCGGAATCGCTGCGCCGGGTGCGCGACTACAAGCAGCAGATGAAGGCGGCGGCGAAGGCGAAGGCCGCCCAGGGCTGACGCCGCTGCCGCGCGGCGGGTCCGGTGGGCGGGAGTTTCCAGGGCGACCCGTGCGGGCCGGGGTCGGACGGCGGTCGTGGGGTGCGCCCCGGTGCGCCGCGACGTCAGGCGGCGGTCGGGCGGGACAGGGCGGCCAGCGCCCGCCGGACGTCGGCGAGCGAGACCGTCGCCGAGTCGTCCAGGTCGGCCAGGCCGGCCTCGATCCACTGCCGCATCAGAGTGGTGACCCCGATGCCGCGGGCGTCGGCGGCCGCGCGGACCCGCTCGTACGTCTCCAGGGGCAGGCGCACCGAGCGGCTGACCATGGGGGTGTCGGTGTCGGGGGCGGGCAGCTCCACCGGCTGGCTCTCGTCGATCAGCTCCGCGAGCCGGTCACCGCCGCTGTGGAACTGCTTGGTCGCGTCGTTACGGTTCATCGTCACCGCCTCCTCATCGGCGAGATCTCCGCACGGCCTCGTCGTAGCGCTTCGCCTCGGCGTCGCTGAGCTCGCGGGCGGAGAGGATGTCCCAGTCGTTGTCGGTGCCGTCGGCCTCGGCGAGCAGCACGGCCAGCCGGCGCCCCCGGCGGGCGGCGGCGTAGACGACCATCACGTCGTCGCCCAGGTGACGGATCACCCGGCGGGTGCTGTGCAGCGCCTCCCAGACTTCCCCAGGCGTGACGTCGTAGACCCTCAGGTTGGCCAACGCCTCGTCGGTGAAGCTGAACCTGCTGCCCACGGCGCGAGCGTACCACGGATGTAACACGAGCCCGGCTGTGCCGATTTTCGCTGATCACGCGTTCGAGGTGACAGGATGAGGCGTAACCCCCTCGAGGAGGTCCGTGGTGAAGCGTCAGGCGTACCAGCCGATCCTGATCACCGACGCCTCGCGCAGCCAGGACGACCAGCTCACCAGCCGCCAGCGGCGCTACGTGCTGATGATGGGGATCCGGGTGGCGTGCGTGATCGTCGGTGCCGTCCTGGTCGGCGTGCAGGCCCCACTGCTCTGGCTCTGGCTGCCGCTGGTGGCCCTCGGCATGGTGCTCATCCCCTGGCTGGCGGTGCTGCTGGCGAACGACCGGCCGCCGAAGGAGCAACACCGGCTGGCGTCCCGGTTCCAGCCGCGGCACCGCGACGAGACCCCGCCGATGAGCCTGACCGCCGAGGAGCGGCCGCACAAGGTGATCGACGCCGAGCCCTGACCGCCCCGCCCCCCCGCGGGCGAGCGGGGGTGGGGCGCGGGGTTCGGGTCAGGGAGCGGGGCGGGCGCCCACCTGCGAGACCGCCAGGGCGCCGAGGTCGCCCGCGCGGCGCAGCGCCACCGTCGGGTCCGCGCCGGCGAGCCAGGCGGCCAGCAGCCCAGCCGCGAAGGCGTCCCCGGCCCCGGTGACGTCCACCACCGCCACCCGGCGGGCCGGCGCCACGGCGACCGTGGCGTCCCGGTCCACCCAGACCGCCCCGGCCGCACCCTGCTTGACGACGATCCGCCGGGCGGAGGCCGACAGCGCCCGCCCCTGCGCCGCCGGGTCGAGCCCGCCGGCCAGCACCGTCGCCTCGTCGGCGTTGACCAGGAGCAGGTCGACCCCGCGTACCCAGGACAGGAAGGCCGCCGCGCCGACCCGCCGCAGCGGCGCCGCGGAGGCCGCGTCGACGCTGGTGGTGAGCCCGCGCTCGCGGGCGGCGGCCAGCGCGCGCAGCCCGGCCGGGCGGGACCCGGCGTCCAGCAGGGTGTACGCGGACAGGTGCAGGTGCCGCGCGTCCGGCGCGGCGGCCAGCGCCGCGTCGACGTCCGCCGGGGCCAGCCGCAGGTTCGCGCCCCGCTCGGTGATCATCGTCCGTTCCCCGGCGGTGGCCAGCACGATGACCGTGCCGGTGGCGTGCTCCGGATGCCGCGTCACCGCGCAGTCGACCCCGGCCCGCTCCAGCTCGGCCACCCGCTCCCGCCCCTGGCCGTCGTCGCCGACCGCGCCCACCAACGTCACCGGCACGCCCTGGGCGGCGAGCCAGGCCGCGGTGTTGGCGGCCTGTCCGCCGCCGCTGAACCGGATGGCCGCCGGCGTGTCGGACCCGGTGGCCGGCGGCCCGTCCAGCACCGCCACCACGTCGGTGATCAGGTCACCGACGACGAGGACGCGGCCTGCGGTCATGCGTCGGCGCGACGGGCGGCCGCGGCGACCGCGATCCGGGCGGCGAGGTCGGCGTTGCGCAGGATGATCCGGACGTTCACCGCCAGGCTCGCCCCCTCGGTCGCCGAGTGGAAGTGGGCGAGCAGGTAGGGCGTCACCGCCTTGCCGGTCACCCCGTCGCGTTCCAGCAGCGCCAGCCCGTCGGCGAGCGTCCGGTCGTGCAGCTCCGGGTCGAGCTGCTCGTCGGCCGGCAGTGGGTTGGCCACGATCAGGCCGCCGTGGTGCACGTTGTGCTGCTCCCGGGCGGCCAGCGCGTCGGCGACCTGCTCCGCGGAGTCCAGCGACCAGTCCAGGTCGAAGCCGCCGTCGGTGATGAAGAAGCCGGGGAACCGCCGGGTCCGGTAGCCCACCACGCCGACGCCGAGGGTCTCCAGCCGCTCCAGGGTGGCGCCCACGTCGAGGATCGACTTGACGCCGGCGCAGACCACCGCGATCGGGGTCCGGGCCAGGGTGACCAGGTCGGCGGACTCGTCGAAGGTCTGCGCGGCCTCCCGGTGCACCCCGCCGAGGCCGCCGGTGGCGAACACCCCGATGCCGGCGGCGGCGGCCACCGCGCTGGTCGCGGCCACGGTCGTGGCGCCGTCCGCGCCGGTGGCCGCCGCCACGGCGAGATCGCGTACGGAGAGCTTGGCGACCCCGTCGGCGGTGGCGAGCCGGGTCAGCTCCGCGTCGTCCAGGCCCGCCACGAGCCGGCCGCCGACCATGCCGATGGTCGCCGGGACCGCGCCCGCGTCCCGGACCGCCTGCTCGATCTCCCGGGCCACCCGGAGGTTGTCGGGCCGGGGCAGGCCGTGCGAGACGATGGTGCTCTCCAGGGCGACGACGGGGCGTCCGGCGCGCAGCGCCTCGGCCACCTCGGCGCCGTAGTGGATGTGAAAGTCGGTCACGTCACCACCGTACGGCCTTCGCCGGGGTGGCCTGAAGTGGACCGGGCCGCGGTGACCTGCCAGACTTGACGGTTGGAGGTGTAGAAGTGAGCACACAGGTTCTCGAGCGTCCGGAGCTGAAGGACGCCGACACCGGTCCCGAAATGTTCCACTACGTGCGCAAGGAGAAGATCGCCGAGAGTGCCGTCATGGGCACCTTCGTCGTCGCGCTCTGCGGGGAGACCTTCCCGGTGACCAAGGCCGCCAAGCCCGGCTCGCCGGTCTGCCCGAAGTGCAAGGAGATCTACGACTCGTACGCCGAGTGAACCGGGGCGGTCGTCCCGGCCGCCCACGTAACCTGCGGCGGTGACCACCTCCACCGCCCTGCTCCTCGCCGACCTCACCGGGGTGGCGGTCTTCGCCGCCTCCGGGGCCTCCGCGGCGGTGGCCAAACGGCTCGACCTCTTCGGCGTCGTCTTCGTCGGCTTCGTCGCCGCGCTCGGCGGCGGGATCTTCCGGGACCTGGCGATCGACGAGGTGCCGCCGTTGGCCTTCGCCGACTGGCGGTACGCCGCCACGGCCGCCGTCACCGCCGCCGCCGTCTTCTGGCTGCACCCCCAGCTCGCCAGGCTGCGCACCACCGTGCTCGTGCTGGACGCGGCCGGGCTGGGGCTGTTCACCGTCACCGGCACGGTCAAGGCCCTCGACGCCCAGGTGCCGGCGGTGGGGGCGTGCGTGATCGGCATGCTCACCGCGATCGGCGGCGGCCTCGGGCGGGACCTGCTCACCGCCGAGATCCCGGTGGTGCTGCGGCGCGAGATCTACGCGGTCGCCGCGCTCGCCGGCTCGATCGCCGTGGCGCTGCTGGACGCGCTCGGGCACGCCAACGCCGCCTGGCTGACCGCGGCGGCGGCGTTCGTCTTCCTGTTCCGCCTGGTCGCCCTGCGCCGGCGCTGGTCGGCCCCGATCGCCACCCTCCGCCCCCCACGTACCCACGCCCCCGGCCCCCATCCCTGAGCCCTCGCCGGGGCGGGGTGACCGGCGTGGGGGATGTGAGCCGCGTGGTGTCGGCTGGGTCGGGAGCGCCCCGCTGGTTATGCTGAGTCGGCCTTCGCGGCACCATCGGCGCGGAGGCGTTTTCATGGGCGGCGGCACCCGTGGCCCTCGGCCGGGGTCCGCCCGTTTCAGGCGGTCGGAGAGGAGCTTCGCGTGGCGGCCCGGTTGCCGGCGATCGAGACGTTTCCGGCACTGCGTGCGTGGCAGCGCAAGGCACTGGTGGAGTACCTGCGCCGACGGGACCCCGACTTCACCGCCGTCGCCACCCCGGGTGCCGGCAAGACCACCTTCGCCCTGCGGATCGCGGCCGAGCTGCTCGCCGACGGCACCGTCGAGGCGGTCACCGTGGTGGCCCCGACCGAGCACCTGAAGACCCAGTGGGCGCAGTCGGCGGCCCGGGTCGGCATCCAGCTCGACGCTGCCTTCCGCAACGCCGACCTGCACTCCGCCGCCGACTTCCACGGCGCCGTCGTGACGTACGCGCAGGTGGGGATGGCGCCCCAGGTGCACAGGCGGCGCACCCTGACCCGGCGCACGCTGGTCATCCTCGACGAGATCCACCACGCGGGGGACAGCCGCTCCTGGGGCGACGGGGTGAAGGCGGCCTTCGAGGGCGCCGAGCGCCGGCTGATGCTCACCGGCACCCCGTTCCGCTCCGACGACAACCCGATCCCGTTCGTCACGTACGAGCGCGGCGGGGACGGTCTGCTCCGCTCCCGCGCCGACTCGGTGTACGGCTACTCCGACGCGCTGCGCGACGGCGTGGTCCGCCCGGTGCTCTTCCTGGCGTACTCCGGGGAGACCCGGTGGCGCACCAACGCCGGGGAGGAGCTGGCGGCGCGGCTCGGCGAGCCAATGACCCAGGACCTCGTCGCGCAGGCGTGGCGTACCGCCCTGGACCCGGCGGGCGACTGGATGCCGCAGGTGCTGCGGGCCGCCGACGCCCGGCTGACCGTGCTGCGCAACGCGGGGATGCCCGACGCCGGCGGGCTGGTGATCGCCAGCGACCAGCAGACCGCCCGCTCGTACGCCAAGCTCATCGAGCAGTTGACCGGCGAACGGGCGGCGGTGGTGCTCTCCGACGACGTGGGGGCCTCCGCGCGGATCGCGACGTTCGCGGCGTCCGACCAGCGGTGGCTGGTGGCGGTCCGGATGGTCTCCGAGGGCGTCGACATCCCCCGCCTGGCGGTCGGGGTGTACGCGACCAGCGCCAGCACCCCGCTCTACTTCGCGCAGGCGATCGGCCGGTTCGTCCGCGCCCGCCGCGAGGGGGAGACCGCCTCGGTCTTCCTGCCCAGCGTGCCGCACCTGCTCGGGCTGGCCAGCGAGATGGAGGCCGAGCGGGACCACGTGCTCGGCAAGCCGAAGGACCGCGAGGGTTTCGACGACGACCTGCTGGAACGCGCCCAGCGTGACGACCAGGCCAGCGGCGAGCTGGAGAAGCGCTTCGCCGCACTCTCCGCGACCGCCGAGCTGGACCAGGTGATCTTCGACGGCGCCTCGTTCGGCACCGCCGCCCAGGCCGGCACCCCCGAGGAGGAGGAGTACCTGGGCCTGCCCGGGCTGCTGACCGCCGACCAGGTCGCCATGCTGCTGACCAAGCGGCAGCAGGAGCAGCTCGCCGCCCAGCGCCGAAGGGCCGCGCGGCCCGCTGAGCCGGCCGCTGAGCCGTCCGCGGCGCCGCCGGCACCGATGAGTGCCGCCCAGCGCCGGGTCGCCCTGCGTCGGCAGCTCAACGCTCTGGTGGCCGCCCGGCACCACCGGACGGGGCAGCCGCACGGCAAGATCCACGCCGAGCTGCGCCGCCTCTGCGGCGGCCCGCCGAGCGCCCAGGCCACGATCGAGCAGCTCGAGGAGCGCATCGCCACCGTCCAGACCCTCTGACGGCGGACGGCCCCGCACGGCCCGGGTGGTGGCCCGTGGACCCGGCGCGCGGTCCGCGACCCCCGGCGCCCGTCAGGCCGCCTGTGGGGCCGGCGGTGTGCGGTCGGCTCCGCCCGCGCCCGCTGTGCCCTCTCAGGCCGCCCGTGGGCCGGCTGTGGGATCCGCCCGCCCGGGCCCCCTGGGCCCCGTCGGGCGCTCGTGGGCCCCGCCGCGCGCTCCGCGCCCCGCTGCACCCGTCAGGTAGCCCGTGGCCCGGCCGCGCGCTCCGTTCCACCGCGGCCCGTTGCGGCCGTGGGTCAGACAGGGCGGGGGTACGCAAAAGCCGGCCGGAGGCTCCCCGTTGGGGGCCTCCGGCCGGCTATGTCGTGGGTTTGCGGACTCAGTTCGCCATCAGATCGGCGCCACGCCAGCTGAACTCCGGGTCCGTCGCGTACCGCACGGTGATCTTCACGAGATCCTCCGCGTACTTGTTCGCGTGGTGCCCACAGAACACCAGCTCGCTCCCACCCGCCAGAGTGATCCGGAGCTTGCCGGCAGCATTGCAGCGGTCGCACCGTTCATCGGCGGCTGGGGGAGCCACCGTCTCGGGCGGCGGCGTGAGGGTCGGGGTCATCGCCTTCCTCCTCTGGTCGTCACCGATGAACAATCTCTTCGGTCGTTGCTCACCTATCGTGCAACACCCTGTCCCGGCGCTGCCTTCCCTGTGTGCCCGCGGGGGACCGAGGTCACACATGGCAGGGACAGTGTGCCGTGCACCAAGGGTGCCACGTCAACGATCACAATCGTGCAACCGAACGATCACCTTCCGACGTTGCACGTCAGGTGATCAAAACGACACGTTCGGTTGACGATCGCGATCAGTCCAGGTAATCCCGCAGCACCTGCGAACGCGACGGGTGGCGCAGCTTGGACATGGTCTTGGACTCGATCTGCCGGATGCGCTCCCGGGTCACGCCGTAGACCTGGCCGATCTCGTCGAGCGTGCGCGGCTGGCCGTCGGTCAGACCGAAGCGCAGGCGTACCACACCCGCCTCACGCTCGGACAACGTCTGCAGCACCTGCTGAAGCTGATCCTGCAGCAGCGAGAACGACACCGCGTCGACCGCGACCACGGCCTCGGAGTCCTCGATGAAGTCGCCGAGCTGGCTGTCGCCCTCGTCGCCGATCGTCTGGTCCAGCGAGATGGGCTCCCGGGCGTACTGCTGGATCTCCAGCACCTTCTCCGGTGTGATGTCCATCTCCTTGGCCAGCTCCTCCGGGGTGGGCTCGCGGCCCAGGTCCTGGAGCAGCTCGCGCTGGATGCGGCCGAGCTTGTTGATCACCTCGACCATGTGCACCGGGATGCGGATGGTGCGGGCCTGGTCGGCCATCGCGCGGGTGATCGCCTGCCGGATCCACCAGGTGGCGTAGGTGGAGAACTTGTAGCCCTTGGTGTAGTCGAACTTCTCGACCGCGCGGATCAGGCCGAGGTTGCCCTCCTGGATGAGGTCGAGGAACGCCATGCCGCGGCCGGTGTAGCGCTTGGCCAGCGAGACGACCAGCCGGAGGTTGGCCTCCAGCAGGTGGTTCTTGGCGCGCTCGCCGTCGCGGGAGATCCAGAGCAGGTCCCGCTGCATGTCGCGGGTGAGCTTCTCCTCGCCCTCCTCGGCCGCACGCAGCCGCTCGGCGGCGTAGAGCCCGGCCTCGATCCGCTTGGCCAGCTCCACCTCCTGCTCGGCGTTGAGCAGCGGGACCTTGCCGATCTGCTTCAGGTAGGCCCGGACCGAGTCGGCCGAGGCGGTCAGCTCGGCGTCGCGGCGCGCCTGCTTGAGCGCCTCGGACTCCTCGTCGTCCCACTCGAAGTCGTTGTCGCTCGCCGAGTTGGCGGCGTCGGTCTCGGCGGCCTGGGTCAGCTCGGCCGGCTCCTCGACCACCACGTCCTCGATCTCGGCGGCCAGCTCCTCCGGGTCGATGTCGCCCTCGGCGCCCTCGCCCTTGGCCTTGCCGCCAGCCTTGGCCGGCTTGGCACCGGCCGCCGCGGCGACGGTGGCCTTGGTGGCCCGGGTGGACCTGGTCGCCTTCGCGGGCGCCGCGGCCTTGGCGGCCACCTCGGCGGTGGTGCCGGCGGCCTTGCGGGCGGCGGCGACCTTGCGCGGGGCGGGCGCGGGGGCCTCGTCGGCGGCGGGCGCCTGCTTGGGGGCGGGCGCGGCGGCCTTCTTGGTCGTCTTGGCGGTGGTGGCCCGGGACGCCGGGGTGGCCGAGCGGGCGGCGGCGACGCGGCGGCGGGTGCTCGCCGAGCCGTCCACCACCACGGTCACTCCCGCCTCGGAGAGCGCCCGCAAGATCTTCTTGGCCTGGGCCGGAGTCACCTCGGCGGACTCGACGGTGCGCGCGAGCTGGGCCGACGTGAGCTGGCCGCCGGCGCTCTGCGCGTGGGCGATCAGGGTGTCGGTGAGCGAGCGAACGTCGGCGCCGGTCTGGCGGGGTTCTGTCACGAATGACCTTCCGGAGGCGAAGAGCGAGCACGGCCGGGTCGTCCGACGCAGAGCGGTGCACCTTGCCGGGCGATGTGGTTGAAGGACCCCCGTGTCCCGGGCCGGCCGGTCGTTGGCGGTCCGTCGCAGCGTGGGCAGGGGTGAATTGTAACGCCGTCTGCGGCGATCATCCGTCGCCGCACGGTGGACCGGCGGCGGGGACCGCCGATTCGACGTAGATGTGGACTTTGTAAGGATGGTACCGCGCGTGACCCGGAACACCCCGGCCGTGCGGGAAGGGGACGAACGATGGACCGCTCGGCGCCTGCGGAGCTGCTGGAGATCGCGATCGAGGTGGCCCGCGAGGCGGCGGCGACCGCGTACCGGATGCGGGTCGAGGGCGTCTCGGTGGCCGCGACCAAGAGCACGGTCACCGACGTGGTGACCGCCGCCGACCGGGCGGTCGAGCGGCAGGTGGTCGACGCGCTGCGCCGGCTGCGCCCGGGTGACGCCGTACTCGGCGAGGAGTACGGGGCGGGGGAGAGCGGCCCGACCGGCCCCGGCGGGGTGCGCTGGATCATCGACCCGATCGACGGCACGGTCAACTACCTGTACGGGATCCCGCACTGCGCGGTCTCGCTCGCCGCCGAGGTCGACGGCGAGGTGGTGGCCGGGGTGGTGCGCAACGTCAACACCGGCGAGGAGTGGACCGCCACCGTCGGCGGAGGCGCCTGGCGCGACGGGGAGCGGCTGCGCTGCTCCACCGAGACCGACCTCGGCCAGGCGCTGGTCGCCACGGGGTTCGGCTACGACCCGGCGCGCCGGGCGCACCAGGCCCGGGTGGTCGCCGAGCTGATCCCGCACGTCCGCGACATCCGCCGGCTCGGCGCCGCCGCGCTGGACCTCTGCCTGGCGGCGGAGGGGCGGGTGGACGCCTACTACGAGAAGGGTCTGGCCGCCTGGGACCAGGCCGCCGGGGCCCTCGTGGCCACCGAGGCAGGGCTGCTGGTGGCCGGGCTGGGCGGGCTGCCGGCCGGCCCGGACATGGTGATCGCCGCCCCGTCGGCCCTGTTCAAGCCCCTGCACGACCGCCTCGCCGACCTGGACGCCTCCGGCGGCCCGTGACGGACGCGGCCGAGTGTGGCCCCACGCGGCCGGGTATGGCCCTCACGTGGCCGGTACGGCTCCCGCGCCGCGCGGGCGTGGTGAGCGCCCCGGCCCGGCCGGGGCGCGGCACTCCGCGTCAGCCGTCCTCGCGCGTCGGGCAGGAGCCCGCCGGGGCGACCGGCGCGCCGAGGTCGCCCAGGGACTGGTTGACCTCGGTGGTGGTGGCGAGCTGCTGGAAGCCGCTGCCCAGCACCACGTCGACGACGTCGTCGGTGCGCTTGGCGTCGTACTCGTACTCGGCGTTGTCGAGGAAGTACGCCCGCAGCAGGTGCGCCGAGCCGACCCCCTTCGGGCCGTAGCGGAGCACCGCGATGTCGTCGATCTGCTTCTTCTCGTCGCCGGTCTTCTTGACCTGGAACTTCCGGTTGCGGAAGTCGTCGGCGATGGCGCCGGCCAGGCCGATCCGGTCCGTGCCGTTCAGCACGTTGATCTTGACGTCCTTGGGCTCGCGCAGGGTCACGTCGGCCATCGGCCAGCCCTCCGGGCAGCCACCGGCGAGGCCGCCGTCGCCCTGGGTGTCGCGGACCATGGCGACCACCACGAAGACCAGGGCCAGCACCGCCAGCAGGCCGACGACAACGAGTGCTCGCACTCGCGCAAAGCTCATCAGGGTGCTCCCCGGACAGAGGTGGGTGGCGGCGGCCGCCGGCGGTCGGGCCGCCCCGCCGGCCGTCGAGTACGCCGCTGAGGTTAACGGTTGTCCGGCCGTCGCGTGGAAACAGCCCGACATGCCGGCGCGCCATCCGGGAACCGGGTACTACTACCCCTATCTTCGTGTCGCCTGAGTCACATTGGGAACAACTTCGCGTGCGGGGGCGTACATCTCAGCCACGAGGGCGGTATACATGCCTCGCCCAAAGGGGGGGTAAGGTTCCGCGCTCGCTGGGGGTTCCTCCGGAGGTCTCCGTCCGTGCTGTCTTCGGGTCGGGTGACCGACACAAGTGGTGGCCGGCCAGCGGAACCGAAACAGCGTCGTCCGGCGTTACAACCGGAAGCGACAACATCGATATGGGAGAGTGAAACCGATGGCCACCGACTACGACGCCCCGCGTCGCGACGAGGTCGACCTCGGCGAGGACAGCCTGGAAGAGCTCAAGGCCCGACGCGTCGACTCACAGTCGGGCGCCGTGGACGTCGACGAGGCCGAGGTGGCCGAGAGCTTCGAGCTGCCCGGCGCCGACCTGGCCGACGAGGAACTCACGGTCAAGGTGCTTCCGATGCAGCAGGACGAGTTCCGCTGCGCCCGCTGCTTCCTCGTGCACCACCGCAGCCAGTTGGCGGTCGAGCGCAACGGCGAGCTGATCTGCCGCGAGTGCGTCTGACACGACGCGCCTCCACCAGCGGCGGCTCCCTCGTGGGGCCGCCGCTGCCCGAGATGCCGTGCGACGCGGCGGGGGACCTGCTTCACTCGTGACGGGTGGCCGCCACGCCGGCGACAGTCCATTCGGGAGGTCGGACCCATGAGCGAGCCCCGCGGCACGCGCGGCGCGGACCGGACCCGCGCCGAGCGCGCACGCGACGGCGACCCGGACGGGAGCCGGGGCGACGCCGTGCCCGGCTCGGACGCCGTGCCCGGCTCGGACGCCGTGCCCGGCTCGGACGCCGTGCCCGGCTCGGACGCCCTGCCCGGCTCGGACGCCCTGCCCGGCTCGGACGCCGTGCCCGGCGCGGACGACGAGCTGGGCGCGACCGTCGCGGCCCTGACCGCCGACGACGTCGCACCGGCCCGCCGGCGGCAACTGCTCGGCCGGCTCGTCGGGCAGGCGCGGGCGCGCGGGCTGGGCGACCTGTTCAAGCCGAAGACCGCCGTCCGGTGGATGGTCGACACGGTCGCCGAGATCGCCCCGCACGTGCCCGTGCGGGACCTGGCGACCCTGCGTCGCCACTTCGACGGCCTGGACGGCGAGGCGCTGGCCGAACGGCTGGTGCGCAACGCCGCGCGGACGACGGCGGGGATCGGCGCCGCCGGCGGGGGAGTCGCCGCGGTCGAGTGGGCCGTCACCCCGACCCTGCTCTCCGCGCCGGTCCTGCTCGCCGCCGAGACGGTCGCCGTGGTGGCCGTCGAGCTCAAGCTGATCGGCGAGCTGCACGAGGTCTACGGGGTGCCGCTGGCGCCCGGTGGCACCCAGCGGGCGGTCGCGCTGGTGCAGTCCTGGGCCGGCCAGCGCGGGATCAACCCGATGATGCCCGGCGTCGGGGTGGGCGCGGTGCTCGGCACCGCCGCCCGCAAGGAGTTGCGGGACATGCTGCTCAAGCGCTTCGGCCGCAACCTGACCACGCTCGGCCCCTTTCTCACCGGGGCGGCGGTGGCGAGCTACCTCAACCGCCGGGCCACCCGGACGATGGCCGACGAGCTCCGCCGCGACCTGCGCCGCAGGAGCCCCGCCCTGCCCGGCGGCCGGCCGGCCCTGCCCGGCCCCGCCTGACGCCCGGTCAGGGCCGGGGAACGATGCGGGAGGGCCAGGCCCGGGGACCGAAGGCCGGGCCGGGGGACGGGCGCGGGACAGTCGGGCGGCGGGACGGGCGCGGGGGTGGCTCAGGAACGAGCGGCGTCGCGGGCGGCGAGGACCGCCTCGGCCAGCTCGACCGGGTGGCGGGTGCTGACCACCCAGAACGGGGTGGGGTCGGCCGGGTCGTCGAGGACCACCTGGACGGCGCCCGGGACCCACGGCCGCTGCACCACGAACGCCAGCGGGTCGGCCCCGACCCCGAGCACCTCACGCCGGCCGGCGGCGTCCAGCGGGACGACGTCGGCGACGAACCGGACGGGCAGCCGGGCGTCGTCCACCCGCAGTTCGCCGTCGCGTACCGCGATCCGGATCCGGCCCAGCCAGGCCAGGCCGGCGACGGCCGCCGGCAGCAGCACCACGAACGGCAGCCAGGCACGCACGCCGGGGGCGCCCATCCACAGCTCCACGGCCAGCAGGGTGGCCGCGGCCAGCCCGCCCAGCCACAGCCACCAGGGCAGGCCGAGCCGCTCGGTGTGCTCCGGGGGCGCCGCGGCGGGCGACGCCGGGGACGGCGAGGATGGCGACAGGCTCACTCCTGCCAGGGTACGGCGCACGGCGGCCGGCGGAACCGGCAGGATGTCAGGGTCACCCCACGAACCGGACGGAAGAGGGGAACCGTGACCGACGTCGTACCCGTGCCCGTACGGCAGCTCGACCCGGAGCTGCCGCTGCCGGCGTACGCCCATCCCGGTGACGCCGGGGCCGACCTGGTGGCGGCCGCGGACGTCGAGCTGCCACCCGGCGGTCGGGCCCTGGTCCCGACCGGGGTGGCGATCGCGTTGCCCGAGGGGTACGTGGGCCTGGTCCACCCCCGATCGGGGCTCGCGGCCAGACTCGGGGTGACGGTGCTCAACGCGCCCGGTACGGTCGACGCCGGCTACCGGGGTGAGATCCTGGTCAACCTGATCAACCATGATCGGGAGGCGTCGGCGAAGATCTCCCGTGGCGATCGGATCGCCCAGCTCGTTGTCCAGCGGGTGGCGCGGGCCGATTTCCAGCCGGTGCCCGAGCTGCCCACGTCCCGGCGTGGGACCGGCGGGCACGGCTCCACCGGCGGACACGCCGGCCTGGTGCCGTCCCCGGCGGCCCTCCGGGCGCCGGACGGGCGGCGGGCGCCGGACGTGCCGGACGGGCGGCCGGACGAGCGGGACCGGGCAGGCGGACGGACGGAAGAGGTGGCAGGGTGAGTGCGAACAGCGGAGGGTGGGCGCAGTGATCTTCTCCCGTAAGCGGGACGATGCCCGACGGAACGCCCGTGACGAGCGGACGACCGAGGTCCTCGACTCCACCGAGTCGGCCCCGGCGGCCCTGGCGCGCGGCCCGTACGACGTCTCGGAGGCGCCCGCCGGGGTGCAGCGGCTCGACCTGGGCAGCCTGCAGATCCCCGCGGTGCGTGACGTCGAGGTGCGGGTGCAGGCGGACCCGGAGGGCGTGATCCAGCAGGTCGTGCTGGTGCACGGCCAGAACGCGCTCCAGCTCGGCGTCTTCGCCGCGCCGCGCTCCGAGGGCATCTGGGACGAGGTGCGCGAGGAGATCCGCCAGTCGCTGTTCAACGACGGCGCGGCGGCCCAGGAGGTCGAGGGCGAGTACGGCACCGAGCTGCACGCCCGGGTGCGCACCCAGGACGGGATCACCGACCTGCGGTTCGTCGGCATCGACGGGCCGCGCTGGATGGTCCGCGGCGTCTACCAGGGCGAGGCGGCGACCAACCCGGCCGCCGCCGGCCCGCTCGCCGAGTGCCTCGACGGCCTGGTGGTCGACCGGGGGCAGGAGGCGAAGCCGGTGCGCGAGCCGCTGCCGCTGCGGCTGCCCCGCGACGTCGCCGACCAGGCCGGCGCCGGGGCGCCGGCCGGCGGCAACCCCGCCCCCGGGCCGCGCGAGGCCTGACCGCCCGTCACCGGCGAGGCCGGGACCGGGCCCGTCGGCGTACGCTGGCGGCACGGTCCCGGCGCCGCCGGGTGCCGGGCCCGTGCCGGCAGCGCCGGCCAGCGTGGAGAGGGTGACGCGGAGGTCATGTCGACCGACGAGGACCGGGGCTCGCTGCGCCGCATGCTGCGACGACTCACCGCGAGCGAGGCGGAGATCGAGGCGCAGGAGCTGCGCCGGGAGTGCGCCGAGCACGGCGGCAAGCCGGTCGGGGAGTGCCTGCGTGGGCAGGTGGTGTCGGTCGCCGGCCGGCTCCGCACGGTGGTCTACACCCCGCGGACCAACCTGCCCACGCTGGAGGCGGACCTCTACGACGGCAGCGACGTGGTGACCCTGGTGTGGCTGGGCCGGCGGCACATCGCCGGCATCGAGCCGGGCCGGCACCTGACCGCCCGTGGGCGGGTGGCGGTGCGTGACGACCGCAAGGTGATCTACAACCCGTACTACGAGCTGGAACCGCCGAAGTGACCCGGTGGGCGCGGCGGACGGAAGGCGTGCGATGACGACGGGACAACACCGGGCGGCGCAGCCGGAGAGCGGTCCGGAGGACGAGGAGCGGCTGCCCACCCTCGCCGAGCAGATGGCCGACCAACTCGGCGGCTGGCGGGGCCTGGTCGAGTCCAGCATCCCGGTGGTCGTCTTCGTGGTGGCCAACGTCGTCGGTGAGCTGCGGCCCGCCGTGATCGCCTCGGTGGCGGTGGCGCTGGTGATCGCCGGGCTCCGGCTGGCCCAGCGGCGGCCCGTCCGGCACGCCGTCAACGGCTTGTTCGGCGTCGCCATCGGCGCCGCGATCGCCTGGCGCACCGGCGACGAACGCGACTTCTACCTCCCCGGCATCCTCTACGGCATCGGCTACGGGCTGGCCCTGCTGGTCTCGGCGGCCGTCCGGCAGCCCCTGGTGGGGTGGATCTGGTCGGTGCTGGTGGCCAAGGGGCGCTCCGAGTGGCGCGACGACCCGCGCCTGGTGCGGACGTTCACCGGGCTGACCGTGCTCTGGGGCGTCGTCTGGCTGGCCAAGGTCGGCGTGCAGGCGGCGCTCTACCTCGCCGCCCGCCACTTCGACGACGCCGGCAACGAGGCCGCCGCGGCCAACATGGAAACGGCGCTCGGCGTCGCCCGGCTGGCGCTCGGCTACCCGCCGTACGCGTTGCTGCTGCTCATCACGGTCTGGACGGTCCGCCGGGTGACCCGGGAGCCCCGGCCCGCCCCGCTGCCCGGCTGACGGGCGCGCCCACTCGGTGCGCGCCCGCGCCGCCACGCGGGCACGGCGGTGCGGCGGCCGAGTGCGGCGGCCCGGTGCGGCACGCCGGCCCGGGTGGCGGAGCCCCGCGAGCGCCGGTGCTCGCCGCCGCGCCGTCAGCGCTGCTCGCGGGTCCGCTCCACGCTGTCCGGCCCGAGCACCACCGCGCGGACCGCGTCCTCCACCTCGGCGGTGCAGACGAAGATCAGCTCGTCGCCGGCCTCCAGCGGGTCGTCCGGGCTGGGCACCAGCACCCGCTTGCCGCGCAGGATCGCCACCAGCGCGGAGTCGCGCGGCAGCGGCACCGCGTGCAGCGGCTGCCCGACGTACGGCGCGGTCGGCGGCAGGGTGATCTCGACGAGGTTCGCCTCGCCCTGCCGGAAGGTCATCAGCCGGACCAGGTCGCCGACGGTGACCGCCTCCTCGACCAGGGCGGCCATCACCCGCGGCTTGCTCACCGCGACGTCGACGCCCCACTGCTCGGTGAAGAGCCACTCGTTCTCGGCCCGGTTCACCCGGGCCACCACCCGGGGCACCGCGAACTCGGTCTTGGCCAGCAGCGAGACCACCAGGTTGACCTTGTCGTCCCCGGTGGCCGCGACCACCACGTCGCAGCCGGCGACGTTGGCCTCCTCCAGGCTGGTCAGCTCGCACGCGTCGGCCAGCACCCACTCGGCGGCGGGCACCCGGTCGGGCCGGAGCATCTTGGGCTGGCGCTCGATCAACATCACCTGGTGGCCGTTGTCGATCAGCTCCTGGGCGATCGAGCGGCCCACGTTGCCGGCGCCGGCGATGGCGATGCGCATGGCTCAGAGCCCTCCTTCCGGCGGCGCCGCCGCCGCCGACGTGACCGTCCCGGCGATGTCGTCGGTGACCAGCATGAAGAGCTGGTCACCCTCCTGGACGACGGTGGACACGGTCGGCAGCGTGCCGATGCCGAAGCGGATCAGGTACGCCACCCGGGCCCCCGTCGCATCCTCCAGGGCGAGCACCGACCGGCCGATCCAGTCCTTGTGCACGGGCACCTCGACGATCGACACCGTGCTCGTCGGGTCGCGGAAGATCTCCACGTTCCCCTCGGGCACCAGGTGCCGCAGCATCCGGTCGGCGGTCCACCGGACCGTGGCCACGGTGGGGATGCCGAGCCGCTCGTAGACCTGCGCCCGGCGCTGGTCGTAGATCCGGGCCGCCACCCGGGAGACGCCGAACGTCTCGCGGGCCAGCCGGGCCGAGATGATGTTGGAGTTGTCGCCGCTGGAGACCGCCGCGAAGGCGTCCGCGCGCTCGATGCCGGCCTGCCGGAGCACCTCGCCGTCGAAACCGGCGCCGGTGACGGTGATCCCGGCGAACTCGGGGCCGAGCCGGCGGAAGGCGTCGGAGTCCTGGTCGATGACCGCGACCGAGTGGCCCCGGGACTCCAGGCTGTGGGCGAGGGTCGAGCCGACCCGGCCACAACCCATGATCACGACATGCACCGCGTCCCTCCTCAAGGTGCGCAACCGCCCGACCGGTGAGCGTGTCGTCTGCGAGCCTGCCACGTTCCCGGCGGGGGCGGGGACCGACGGTACTCCGCCGGTTCACCGCCCCGTGCTCGGCCACCCCGCGCCGCCCGCCCGGGGCGTCGTACTCTTGGCGGTTGTGGCCAGACCCACCTCGCTGCTGAAGCGGTTGCTCCTCGGTCGACCGTTCCGGTCCGACCGGCTCAAGCACACGCTGCTGCCCAAGCGCATCGCGCTGCCCGTCTTCGCGTCCGACGCGCTCTCCAGCGTCGCGTACGCGCCCGACGAGATCCTGCTGACCCTCTCCATCGCCGGCGCCTCGGCGTACTTCTTCTCGCCGTGGATCGCCCTGGCCGTCGTGGTGGTGATGCTCACCGTCGTGGCCAGCTACCGGCAGAACGTGCACGCCTACCCCTCCGGCGGCGGCGACTACGAGGTGGCCACGGTGAACCTCGGCCCCCGGGCGGGCGTCGCGGTGGCCAGCGCGCTGCTGGTCGACTACGTGCTCACGGTCGCCGTCTCGGTCTCCTCCGGGGTGGCCAACCTGGGCTCGGTGGTGCCGTTCGTGGCCACCCACAAGGTGCTGATCGCGGTCACCGCGGTGGTGCTGCTCACCGCGGTCAACCTGCGCGGCCTGCGGGAGTCCGGCACGGCCTTCGCGATCCCCACCTACGGCTTCATCATCGTGATGGTCGGGATGCTGCTCACCGGGCTGGTCCGGGTCTTCGTGCTCGGTGACGACCTGCGGGCGCCCAGCGCCGGCCTGGAGATCCAGGCCGAGCACAGCGTCACCGGCTTCGCCCTGGTCTTCCTGCTGCTGCGCACCTTCTCCTCGGGCTGCGCGGCACTGACCGGCGTGGAGGCGATCTCCAACGGGGTGCCCGCGTTCAAGGCGCCCAAGAGTCGCAACGCGGCCACCACGCTGCTGCTGCTCGGCACCATCTCGGTGGCCATGCTCGTCGGCATCATCTGGCTGTCCAAGCTCACCCGCCTGCAGTTCGTCGAGGACCCGGAGCTGCAGATCATCTCCGGCCCCGAGGGGTACGTGCAGAAGACCGTCACCGCCCAGCTCGGGGAGACGGTCTTCGGCTCCGGCTCGGTGCTGCTCTTCGTGGTCGCCGGGGTCACCGCGCTGATCCTCTTCCTGGCCGCGAACACCGCGTTCAACGGCTTCCCGGTGCTCGGCTCGATCCTCGCCCAGGACCGCTACCTGCCCCGGCAGTTGCACACCCGCGGCGACCGGCTGGCCTTCTCCAACGGCATCGTCTTCCTGGCCGTCGCCGCGATCGTGCTGATCGTCGGCTTCCAGGCCGAGGTGACCCGGCTCATCCAGCTCTACATCGTCGGCGTGTTCGTCTCCTTCACCCTCTCCCAGGCCGGCATGATCCGGCACTGGAACCGGCACCTGCGGACCGTGCGGGACCCGCAGGCGCGCCGGCGGATGCTCCGGTCCCGGACGATCAACGCCTTCGGCATGGCGATGACCGGCACCGTGCTGGTCATCGTGCTGGTCACGAAGTTCCTGCTCGGCGCGTGGATCGCCATCGCCGCCATGGCGATGATCTACGTGCTGATGCTGGCCATCCGCCGGCACTACGACCGGGTCGCCACGGAGCTGACCCCGCCGGACGAGGGCCGCGCCGTGCTGCCCGCCCGCAACCACGCCGTCGTGCTGGTCAGCAAGCTGCACAAGCCGACGCTGCGGGCGATCGCGTACGCCCGGGCCACCCGGCCGGACACGCTGACCGCGGTGACCGTCAACGTCGACGAGAAGGACACGCGGGAGTTGCAGCAGGAGTGGGAGCTGCGGGACCTGCCCGTCCCGCTGACCGTGGTCGACTCGCCGTACCGGGAGATCACCCGCCCGATCCTGGACTTCGTGGCCGGCGTCCGCCGCGAGTCGCCCCGCGACGTGGTCACGGTCTTCATCCCCGAGTACGTGGTCGGGCGCTGGTGGGAGCACCTGCTGCACAACCAGAGCGCGCTGCGCCTCAAGGGCCGGCTGCTGTTCGAGCCGGGCGTGATGGTGACCAGCGTGCCGTGGCAGCTCGCCTCGACGGCGAGCAAGGACCTGGACCGGCTGGACGCCACGCTGAGCCGGGGACCGGCCCGTGGGCCCCGGGTGGCGCCGCGCGGCACCCTGCCGCCGAGCGTCCCGCCGGTCGTGTCCGCGCCGCCCGGCGAGGGCGGCCCGAGCGGTGGGGGTGAGCGGTGACCGGGGCGCGGGACGGCCGGGGGTTGGAGGAGGCCGAGCGGGTCGAGTTGACCGTCGGGGCGGTCGCCCCGGGCGGGCACTGCGTCGCGCGGGTGGACGGCCAGGTGGTCTTCGTCCGGCACGCGCTGTCCGGCGAGCGGGTGGTCGCCGAGGTCACCGAGGTGCACAAGGGGTTCGTCCGGGCCGACGCGGTGACCGTGCTCGAGGCCGCCCCGGACCGGGTCGAGCCGCCCTGCCCGTACGCGAAGCCGGGTCGGTGCGGCGGCTGCGACCTGCAGCACGTCGCCCCGGCCGCCCAGCTCGGCTGGAAGGCCGCGGTGGTGCGCGAGCAGCTCACCCGCCTGGGCGGGCTGACCGACGCCGAGGTGGACGCGCTGGGCGTCCGGGTCGCGGCGCTGCCCGGCGGGCCGCTCGGCTGGCGCTCCCGGGTCCGCTACGCCGTCGACGCCGCGGGCCGGGCCGGGCTGCTCAAGCACCGCTCGCACGAGGTGGTGCCGATCGACCGCTGCCTGATCGCTCACCCGGCGATCCAGGAGCTGCCCGTGCTGGCCCCGAGCGGTGCGCGCTGGCCGGCGGCGGACGCGGTCGAGACGGTCGCCTCCACCGGCGGGGACGTGGCGGTGACCGCCGTCGCCGAGGGGGTGCCGCGCCCGGTGCGCGGGCCGGAGCGGGTCCGGGAGGTCGCCGTCGGCCGGGAGTGGGTCCTGCCCGCGTCGTCGTTCTGGCAGGTCCATCCGGCAGCCGCCGACACCCTGGTCGACGCGGTCCTCGACCTGCTCGACCCCCGGCCGGGGGAGACCGCCTGGGACCTCTACGGCGGGGCGGGCCTCTTCGCCGCCGCGCTGGCCGGCCGGGTCGGCGACGCCGGCCGGGTCACCCTGGTGGAGTCCGCCGAGCAGGGCGTCGCCGCGGCCCGGAAGAACCTGCGCGACCTGCCCCGGGTCGACCTCGTGCCGGCCCGCGTGGAGGCCGCGCTCGCCCGCCGCCGGGTCACCGGCCCCGTCGACGTGGTGGTGCTGGACCCGCCGCGTTCCGGCGCGGGCGCCCGGGTGGTGCGGGACGTCGTCGCCGCGGGTCCGCGCGCGGTCGCGTACGTGGCCTGCGACCCGGCCGCCTTCGCCCGGGACGTGCACACCTTCGCCGGGGCGGGGTGGCGGCTGGCCGCGCTGCGCGGCTTCGACCTGTTCCCGATGACCCAGCACGTCGAGCTGGTGGGTCTGCTCCTCCCGCCCGACCTTGTGTTAGCAGGGGACCCTTCCTCTACCGGATCCGATAAGAAGGGGCCCTTCCTTACATGAAGATCGTCGGGTTGATGTCGGGGACCTCGTACGACGGGGTCGACGTGGCCGCCGCCGAGTTCACCGTCGAGGGCGACACGCTCTGGCTGCGCCCCCTCGGGCATCGCGGCCTCGACTACGACGACGCGTTGCGCGCCGAGATCGGGGCGCTGCTGCCGCCGCAGGCCACCACGATCGAGGCGGTCTGCCGGCTGGACAACCGCCTCGGCGAGGTCTTCGCCGAGGCGGCGGCGGTCGGCGTCGAGCTGGCCGGCGGCGCGGTCGACGCCGTGGTCTCGCCCGGGCAGACGGTCTTCCACTGGGTCGACGGCGGGCGGGCCCGGGGCACCCTGCAACTGGGCACGGTGGCGCGGGTGGCCGCCCGGGTCGGCGTACCCGTGCTGAGTGACCTGCGTTCGGCGGACGTCGCCGCCGGCGGGCAGGGTGCGCCCCTGGTCCCGGCGTTCGACGCGCTGCTGCTCGACCCGGCCGACGGCGCGGCCCCGCGCGCCGCGCTCAACCTGGGCGGCATCGCCAACCTCACCGTGGTCGCGCCGGGCGCGCCGGTGCTCGGGTACGACGTCGGGCCCGCCAACGCGCTGCTCGACGCGGCGGCCCGGCGCCTCCTGGGCCGGCCCTGCGACCTCGACGGCGCCCGCGCGGCGGCCGGCCGGGTGCACCCCGGCCTGCTCGCCGCGCTGCTCGCCGAGCCGTACTACGCGGCGCCGCCGCCCAAGTCGACCGGCAAGGAGCTGTTCCACGCCGGCTACCTGGACGCCCGGCTGGCCGCCCTCGGCGAGCCGGTGCCCGCCGACGACGTGCTGGCCACCCTGACCGAGCTGACCGCCCGGGTGGTGGCCGCCGAGTGCGACCGGCACGGCGTCACGGAGGTGGTGGCGGCCGGCGGCGGGGTGCGCAACCCCACCCTGACCGCCCGGCTGGCCGCGCTCGGGGCCGGCCGGTGGCGGCTGCGCACCACCGACGAGCTGGGCGTCCCGGCGCAGGCCAAGGAGGCGTACGCCTTCGCGCTGCTGGGCTGGCTCTCCTGGCACGGGCTGCCCGGCGCGCTGCCCTCGGTGACCGGTGCCACCCGGGCAGCCGTGCTCGGCTCCTGGACCCCGTCCGGGCCGGCGGGCCGGCACGCGTCGGCCGCCGCCGCGCCCCGCCGGCTGCGGATCCGCCCCTGACGACGGCGGGCGGACCGGGGGCTTCGCCCGGCCGGGTGGAGCGGGCCGGGCGGATCCGCGGCTGACCGGGCGCTCAGCACCCCGACCGGGCGGCGATGATCCCGGCCAGGCTGCGGACTGTGTGGCGGCCGATAGACTCTTCCGTCATGAGTGTTGAAGAGGGCACGGTCCACCACGCCGGGCTGCTGGCCACCGTCCGGGGTCCGCAGGACGTCAAGCGGATGTCCGCCGAGGAACTGGACATCCTCGCCGCCGAGATCCGTGACTTCCTGATCGCCAAGGTCTCCCGCACCGGCGGGCACGTCGGCCCCAACCTGGGCGTGGTCGAGCTGACGCTGGCCATGCACCGCGTCTTCGACTCGCCGCGCGACCGGCTCCTGTTCGACACCGGCCACCAGGCGTACGTGCACAAGATCCTCACCGGGCGGCAGGTCGGCTTCGACAAGCTGCGCCAGCGCGGCGGCCTCTCCGGCTACCCGAGCCAGGCCGAGAGCGAGCACGACCTGGTCGAGAACTCGCACGCCTCCACCGCCCTGTCCTACGCCGACGGGCTGGCCAAGGCGTACGCCCTGCGGGGCGAGCAGCGCAGCGTCGTCGCGGTGGTCGGCGACGGCGCGCTCACCGGCGGCATGTGCTGGGAGGCGCTGAACAACATCGCGACCGCCGGCAACCCGCTCGTCATCGTGGTCAACGACAACGGCCGGTCGTACGCGCCGACCATCGGCGGGCTCGCCGACCACCTCTCCTCGCTGCGGCTCAACCCCGGCTACGAGAAGGTCCTCGACACCGTCAAGGACGCGCTCGGCTCGACGCCGCTGGTCGGCAGGCCGATGTACGAGGTGCTGCACGCGGTCAAGAAGGGCATCAAGGACGCGGTCGCCCCGCAGGCGATGTTCGAGGACCTCGGCATCAAGTACGTCGGCCCGGTCGACGGCCACGACGTGGTGGCGGTCGAGTCGGCGCTGCGCGCGGCGAAGCACTTCGGCGGCCCGGTGATCGTGCACGCCGTCACCCGCAAGGGCTACGGCTACCGCCCGGCCGAGGAGGACGAGGCGGACTGCCTGCACGGCCCGGGCGCCTTTGACGCCGAGACCGGCAAGTCGCTCGCGGGTCCCTCGGTGAAGTGGACCCATGTCTTCGCCGACGAGCTGGTCGCGATCGCCGACGAGCGGCCCGACGTGGTGGGCATCACCGCCGCGATGGCCGAGCCGACCGGCATCGCCAAGCTGGCCCGCAAGCACCCGAACCGGGTGTACGACGTGGGCATCGCCGAGCAGCACGCGGCCACCTCGGCCGCCGGCCTGGCGCTCGGCGGGCTGCACCCGGTGGTGGCGGTCTACGCGACCTTCCTCAACCGCGCCTTCGACCAGGTCCTGCTGGACGTGGCGATGCACAAGCTGCCGGTGACCTTCGTGCTGGACCGGGCCGGGATCACCGGCCCCGACGGGCCGAGCCACTACGGCATGTGGGACATGTCCGTCTTCGGGGTCGTGCCGGGCCTGCGGATCGCCGCGCCCCGCGACGCCGCCACCCTGCGCGAGGAACTGCGCGAGGCGGTGGCCGTCGACGACGGCCCGACCATCGTCCGGTTCCCGACCGGCACCGTCGCCGCCGACCTGCCAGCCGTGCGCCGGGTCGGCACCGTCGACGTGCTGGCCGAGTCGGCGCGTACGGACGTGCTGCTGGTCGCGGTCGGCTCCTTCGGGCACCTCGGCATGGAGGTGGCCGCCCGCGTCGCCGGGCAGGGCTACGGCGTCACCGTGGTCGACCCGCGCTGGGTCCGGCCGGTCCCGGCCGAGCTGGTCGAGCTGGCCGCCGGGCACCGCCTCGTGGTCACCGTCGAGGACGGCGTGCGGGTCGGCGGCGTCGGCGACGCCCTCGCCCAGGCGATGCGGGACGCCGACGTCCGGGTGCCGCTGCGCGACCTCGGCGTGCCGGCGGACTGGCACCCGCACGGCACCCGCGCGCAGATCCTCGCCGACCTCGGCCTGACCGCCCAGGACGTGGCCCGCGACGTCACCGGCTGGATCTCCCGGCTGGACGTCGAGCCGGTCATCACCGCCGACGACGCGACCGCGCAGAACTGACGCACCGAACGCAGGCGGCGGGCGGCCCTCCCGGGCCACCCGCCGCCTGCGTGCCGCCACCCCCCGGGGGGCCCGGACCTCCCCGGGCGCTCGTCCCGCCGCCGCGCCGATCTTGCACTTTCGGCCACCCTTGTGCCGCGAATGCCTTTTTTGCCTGGGCAGGAAGTGCAAGATCGCCGGGGTGGGGTGGGGTGGGGCGGGGCGGGGTCAGCGGCCGCCGAGGGAGCGGTAGTGGGTCTTCTCCGTCTCGGCCAGGCTGAACGTCTCCGAGCGGGTCGGCATCGGCACGACGACCAGGCCGGGCCGGTCCACCAGGCGCGGGGTCTCCGGCGGCGTCGACAGGGAACTGTCCCGGGTGGACCGCCAGCTCAGCACCGCCAGCGGCTGCCCCGGCACCGGCAGCGCGTACGCCTGCAGCGGGCTGGACCGGTCGGCGGGGGAGAGCACCGGCGGGCCCCCGTCGGACGGGCGGTAGACCACGGCGGTCATCGTCCCGTCCGCGGTCTCCCAGCTGAGCTGCTCCAGCTCCGCCGGCTCGCCGCCGCCGAGGGCGACCTCGCCCAGGGTACGGACCGCCAGCTTGGACATCGGCCAGGACGACGGCGTGGAGCGCGGCGCGTCCCGGTCGCCGATGCGGCGGGGGACGCTGCCGAACGGGCCCTCCTCGCCGGCGAGCACGCAGGTGTCGAGGCCCTTGAGGGCCCGCTTGCCGGAGCCGCTCTCGTCCCGCACGAGCGGATAGCGCGGGTCGGTGGTGCCGGTGCCCAGGTCGAGCAGCCGGTCGGCGGACCGGCCCCGGGGCAGCGACTCGGTCGCCTTGAGCGTGGCGGTCACCCCGACGGCCCGGCAGGCCGGCACGTCCACCGGCTCGGTGAGGCCGTCGACGTTGCGCAGCGCGCGGCCGTCCGGCCCGAGCAGCCGCTCGACCCGGCTCGACGTCAGGTAGCGCCGGCCGGCGACGGTGTGCACGGGAAGCACGTCGGAGTAGACGAGGTAGCCGGGGTCGGTGTACTCGGCGGCGCGGGTGACCGCGTACCGGCCGCCGTCGGCGGTGACCTGGAGCAGCCAGGACGCGCTCTCGCCGGGCACGTCGGCGGCCACCAGCACCAGCGGCGCGCCGTCCACCTCACCCGACCAGAGGATCCCGGACGTGGGCAGGTGCACCCGGTCCTCGGCCGGCGACCGCCAGTCGCGGACCGCGCCGGTCACCGCCGCGGTCACGGTGGCGTCGCCCGCGAGCGCGCCGCGCGGCGGCCACACCGCCAGGTCGCCGTCGAGGCTGTCGTACCCGACCCGCAGGTCGCCCGGCTGCCGGTCGGCGACCGGACCGCAGGCCGTCGCGGTGAGCAGCAGGGTCAGCAGTGCGGTGGCCGTGATGCCGCGCCGGCGGACTGGAGCCACCTGTACGCCCCCTCGATCGCCTCAGCCGTGGTCTACGGAAAGCGCCATAGTACGAGATGTCCGATCACCCGGACGCGGCACCTCGTCCGCCGACCGGCCGCAGGTCGCGCGCGGATCGCACGGCCGGCCGACACGCGCCACAGAGGACGCTGACGTGGTTTCAGGGCGAATGTCCCGCTCGGGTAGACTCCGCCGACTGTGACGCCTGCCGAGACCCGCGCCGAATCCTCGCCGGAATCCGACGCCGCCGCGGCCTCCGCGTCCGACCCCGAAGACGCCGGTGACCGTACGTCGAACGGCGGCGCATCCGTCCCCGCCACCCGGGCCCCGGCCGAGGCCAGCGGGCCGTCGGGCGCCGCTGCCGAGGTCGACGCCGCCGGAACGCCGTCGAAGCCCGTCGCCGGCACCTCGCCCGCGGCGGACGGTGGGACCGGGGCGCCGGCGGCGGACGGCGGGGCGGCCCCCGCCCGGCCGCGGCGCTGGGCCCGACGCCGGCAGGACCTCGTGGTCTTCGGCCTGTTCCTGCTCGCCGCGGTCTGGGTGACCAGTCAGATCTGGGTGGACCCGGCCGGCCGGGTGGCCTCGCTCTACAGCAGCGACCCGGCCCAGGTGCAGTTCTTCCTCGCCCACTCGGTACGCGTGGTGCTGCACGGCGAGTTCCCGTTCTTCACCGAGCAGTTCAACTATCCCGACGGCGTCAACCTGATGGCCAACACGGCCATCCTCGCGCTGGGCATCCCGATGGTGCCGGTGACCCTGCTCTTCGGCCCGGCCGTGACGTTCGTGGTGCTGGTCACCCTCGCCCTCGCCGGCACCGCCTCGGCCTGGTACTTCGTGCTCTCCCGGCACGTCGTGCGCAGCCCGCTGGCGGCGGCGGTCGGCGGCTGGTTCTGCGGGTTCTCGCCGGCGATGCTGTCGCACGCCAACTGGCACCCCAACATCATCTCCCAGTTCCTGCTGCCGTTCATCGTCTGGCGGGTGCTGGTCATCACCCGGTCCCGGCGGCCGTGGCGCGACGGTCTGCTGCTCGCCCTGCTGGTCACCGTCCAGGCGTTCATCAACGAGGAGATCCTGCTCTTCACGGCGTTGGCCTGCGGGGTGTTCCTGCTCGCCGTGCTCGCCCAGCGTCCGGCGCTCTGGTCGGCGGCCTGGCGGCCGCTGGCGAAGGCCCTGGCGACCTGCGCCGTCGTCGCCGGGGCGCTGCTGGCGTACCCGCTCTACATCCAGTTCGCGGGGCCGATGGCGTACCACGGGCTGAGCGACGCGGTCCGCGACTACGGCAACGACATCGCCGCCTTCTTCGCCCCCGGCTCGCCGACGCTCGGCGGCAACGAGCGCGCGAACGTCAACCTCGCCCCGAACTACTCCGAGGAGAACGCCTTCTTCGGCTGGAGCCTCTCCCTGATCGCCGTCGGCATCGTGGCCTGGCTGCGGCGGGAGCTGCTGGTCCGGGCGCTCGCGGTGACCGGGGTCTTCTTCGCCGTGCTCTCCCTCGGCGAGCGGGTGTCCTGGTGGGACCGCGAGCTGGTCACCGGGCCGTGGGAGTGGCTGGTCCGGCTGCCGCTGCTCGACGCGGTGGTGCCGACCCGGTTCGGCCTCATCACCGGCGTGGTGATCGGCATCCTGCTGGCGCTGGCCGTCGAGCGCTCCCGGACGCTGCCGGTCGAGCCACGGACGCTGCGTACGCTCACCGTCGCCGGGCTCGTCCTCGCGCTGCTGCCGATCGCGCCGATGCCGCTGAAGGTCACCTCGCGCCCGCCGGTGCCGGACTTCATCACCGCCGACCGGTGGCGCGGCTACGTCGGTCCGGACCAGACCCTGGTGCCGATCCCGGTGCCGAACATGGGCTACACCCACGGGATGCGCTGGGCCGCGTCCACCAACCTCGACTTCAAGATCCCCGGCGGCTACTTCCTGGCCCCGCGCAACGGCAACACCGGCGACCCCGGCCGCTTCGGTGGCCGGCCCAGCGGTGTGGGGCAGTTGCTGGAGGAGGTCGCGTCGACCGGCCGTACGCCCGAACTGGACGACCGGCAGCGCCGCCGGTCGCTCGACGAGCTGCGGCACTGGCGGGCGGCCATCCTGGTGCTCCCGGTCGACCAGCACCACGCCGAGCCGCTGCGGCGCACCGTCGAGCAACTGGTCGGCCCCGGCCGCCGGGAGCTGGACGTCTGGGTGTGGGACGTCCGGGCGCTGACCGACCAGCCGGCCTGATGGCCGCCCCGACGGCGACCGGCACCGTCGACGCGGCACCAGCCCGGCGCCCGCGCCGGCTGCCGGCCCGCGCCGCCGACGCGCTGGTCGTGGCCGGCTACCTGGCCCTGGCGGTGCTGCTGACCGTCGGCCAGTGGGGGCGGCCGGGGCGGCTGTTCCACCAGGCGGGGGACCAGATCCTCTTCGAGTGGATGCTGGCCCGCGCGGCCCGGGCCGTGACCGGCCTGGAGAATCCGCTGTACAGCTCGGCGCTGAACGCGCCGGACGGCGTGAACCTGATGGCCAACACCTCGGTGCTCGGCCTGGGCGTGCCGCTGACCCCGGTCACCCTGCTGTTCGGCTCGCAGGCGGCGTTCCTGGTGGCGGTGGTCGGCTGCCTCGCCGGCACCGCGACCGCCTGGTACGTCCTGCTGTGCCGCCGGCTGGTCGACTCCCGGGTGGCCGCGGCCGTCGGCGGCCTGTTCTGCGGCTTCGCCCCGGGCATGGTCGCGCAGGCCGGGGCGCACCTGCACATGGCCGCGCAGTTCCTGGTGCCGGCGATCCTGGCGCTGGTGTTCCACCCCGACCCGCGCCGGTCGGTGCGGCACGGGGCGCTGCTGGGGCTGCTGGTGGCGTACCAGGTCTTCCTCGGCGAGGAGGTGCTGGTCTTCCTGGTGCTGGCGGCCGGGACGTTCGCGCTCGCGTACGCGGCGGCCGACCGGTCGGCCGCCCGCCGGCTGGCGCCCGCGCTGCTCGTGCGGCTGGGGATCGGCGTGGCGGTCTCGCTGCCGCTGCTGGCGTACCCGCTGTGGTTCCAGTTCTTCGGCCCGGGCCACTACCGGGGAATGCCCTTCCACGCGTACGGCTACCAGCTCGACGCCGCGTCGTTCACCGCCTCCGCCCGGCAGACCGTGTTCGGCGACGACCATCTGCCGGGCCTGCTCGCGCCGAACCCGACCGAGGAGAACTCCTTCTTCGGGCCGGGGCTGCTGGTGCTCGCCGTGGTGATCGTGATCTGGCTGTGGCGCCGGCCGTCGGTCCGCGCGCTGGCCGTCTGCGGGGTGCTGTTCGCGCTGCTCTCCCTCGGCGCGCAGGTGCGCCTGGGCGGCACGGCCACCGGCATCCCGGGCCCGTACCGGCTGGTCGCGGAGCTGCCGCTGCTCGACCTCGCGGTGCCGGCGCGCTTCCCGCTGGTCTGCATCCCGGTGCTGGGCATCCTGCTCGCCCTCTCCCTGGACCGCCTCCGCGCCGCGGCGGGGGCCGAACCACGGGCGGGCGGGGTGCCGGTGCGGCTGCTCTGGGGCGGGGCGGTGGCCGCCGCGCTGCTGCCGCTGTTCCCCACCCCGATCCGGACCGTGCCGGCCTGGCCGGTGCCGGCCTTCGTGGCCGAGGGCGGCTGGCGCGCGTACGTCCCGCCGGGCCGGACCGTGGTGCCGGTGCCGCCGGTGACCGGCGCCGGGGTCAGCCCGGCGATGCTCTGGTCGGCCCGCACCGGGCTGGCCTTCCCGACGCCGGGCGGCTACTTCATCGGCCCCCGGGCCGCCGACGACCCGGCCGCCCGCTGGGGCGCGCCGGATCGTCCCACGGCCGTGCTGCTGCGCCGGGCGGCGGAGACCGGCGAGGTGCCGGCGGTCACCGACGCCGACCGCCGGCGCGCGGTGGAGGACCTGCGCCACTGGCGTGCCGCCGTGGTGGTCCAGGGTGGACTGCACCACGGCGACCCGGTCCGGCGTACGGTCGAGGCGCTCCTCGGCCCCGGCCGCGAGGTCGCGGGCGCCTACGTCTGGGACGTGCGCCCGTTGGTGGGGTGACTGGTCAGCCGACCAGGGGACGGACGTCCCACAGCCAGACGTCGTCGACGCGCTGCGGCGGGCCGATCAGCGCGGTCATCAGCTCCCGGAGGACCGCCTCGCGCGGATGCGCGCCGAGGACGACCACGGACGCCTTCCAGAACCGCAGGTCCTCGACCACCTGGCGGCGGTTCTCGTCGGTGAGCGGGGGCACCTCGCCGGAGTCCATCGTGGCGTAGACCAGGGTGCTGGTCGGCCGGTTCGGCGCGCCGAAGACGCCCTCGCCCAGCTCGTTCGGCCCGATGAAGTAGCCGCCGGGGATGGGGAACGCGTGCTGCGTCAGGGCGCTCCAGCGCAGCGTGGGCAGGCCGTGCACGTTGCTCGGGATCGGCACCGGCACCAGGGTCCGGCCCGCCGGCACGTACGGGCGCCAGCCGCCGGCGGTGATGAAGTGCGGCGGGGGCTCGACGGGCTGTGCCGGCAGCGGGCGGGGGACGAGCGGCAGCACGGCGAGCGCGACGGCCGCGTACCCGACCGGCCGGAGCCAGCGGCGGCGCGGCCCGGCGCCACCGGCGGTGTCGTCGCCGGAGCGCGGCGCGGGGACCGACGAACGGCCGGCCCCGGCCACCGCGTCCCAGGCCAGGGCGAGCAGCACGCCGACCGCCGCCCCCACCACCAGGGCCAGCCGGGTCGGCATCATCATCTCGACCAGCGGCAGGTCGTCGGGGATGTACGACCACGGGCCGTCCGTCTCGGTCTCCACCCCGTTCAGGCGCACCTTCGGGCCGATCGAGGCCACGGTGAAGACCACCACCAGCACCGCCACGATCCGGGCCGCGAGCGAGCGGCGCACCAGCAGCACCAGCGCCACCAGCGACAGCAGCACCAGCGGCCAGCCGAACCAGGTGTTCTGCTCGGTCAGCCCGATGGTCTTCTCCACCGCCTCGTCCCCGGCGACGGTGTCCCGGGCGAAGGTGACGAAGGCCGCCAGGTCCTCGCCCCAGTTGTGGAACACCCCACCCTGCAGGCCCCGGTAGGACTGCGGGCCGTTGAACTGGAACCAGATCGGGTAGGCCGTCAGCAGCAGGGCCAACCCGCCGCCCACGCCGAGCGCGGCGGCGAAGGTGCCGGCCACCGCCCGCGTCCGCGCCGGCCGCAGCACGGCGTACGCGACCACGGCGACCAGGCAGGCCAGCGCGGTCAGCAGCAGCATCTCCTCGTTGATGAAGATCTGGTACGCCACCAGCAGCCCGAGCACGACGCCGTTGCGCCGCCACCGGCCGGGCTCGCCCAGCCGGAACACCCGCAGCACGATGAGCGGCAGCAGGAAGTTCGAGACGAAGTTGGGCTGACCGTTGGCGTGGTGCACGATGCCGGGCGCGAAACCGAGGAACGCGCCGCCGACGAAGGCCGCCGCCCGGGAGCGCACCAGGTGCCGCGACAGCACCCAGTACGACGTGCCGGCCGTCGCGGCCAGCGCGGCGCCCAGGTAGAGCGCGTACATGACCTGCGGGCCGAGGAGCATGGTCAGCGGCGCCAGCGGCAGCGTCACCCCGAGCAGCGAGGTGTTCGCCATCATGTTCACCCCGTCCGGGGCGTTCTGGCGGGCGGTGAACAGCGGGTTCTCCAGGTGCCGCAACGAGTACGCGCCGTGCGAGAAGAGCCACTCGAACCAACTGTGGTCGGTGGGCAGGTGCGACGACACCCGGTTCTGCACGTCCACCCAGTAGTTCAGGCACACGAGAACGCCGAGCAGGACATAGGCTCCGATGGCCAGTACGTCGGCGCGGGCCGGCCTCCGCCGGGGCCGCCGCGACGGCTCGGCCGCGACGGGCGCGGAGACGGAGTTCAGCGAGGGGTCTACCACCGGCACAGCCACGACGCGCCATCGTACAGGCGCGGATGCGTCGCTTTTGCCGGGCCGGTGCCTCCCCGGCCGGTTTGCCGGCCGGCGCGGGGGTGTGACGGGGAGGACGGCGCGTGACGGTCATCGACCTCGGTGAGCGGCGGGAGGTCCCGCCGCCGGCCGGCCCCGGGCCGGGTCGGGCGGTCCGCCGCTGGGCACCCGCCCTCGTCGCCCTGCTCTGTCTGGCCGTGTTGACCGCCGCCGCGCCCCAGGCCGCGCACCCGCCCGGTGCCGTCGTCCCGGCCCGCCCGGACGCCGACGTCGTCGTCGCGGGCGACCTGCTGTTGGTGGTGGACCGCACCGGGCCCGGCGTGGCGCCCGGCCCCGGCCCGGCGCCCCGGGTGGCCGCTCATCAGCTGCCCTCGGGCCGTCCACTGTGGCACCTTCCGCTGACCGGGCCGGTGAGTCCCTTCCCCGTCGTGCGCGTCGGCGACGTGGTGGTGCTCGGCATGCCGGAGGAGCCGGCGGGGCCGCAGGTCGTCGGGCTCGCCGCCGCCGACGGCGCGGTGCGCTGGCGCGTCGACGGGCGGTTGGACGGCGCCACGCCGGCCGGAAACCTGCTCGTGTGGGGGACCGCCGGCACCCGGCCGGGGGCGCCGGTGCTGCGGTCGGTCGACGCCGCCAGCGGTGCGGTCCGCTGGACGCGGCGGCTGCCCCCGGGGGCCCTGCACTGGTCGACCCGGGACGGCCGGGTGACGCTGCTGACGGTGCTCGACGGCGGGCGGCTGGAGCTGCGCGACCCGGACTCGGGCGACGTCCTGCACGCGGCGGCCCTGCCCGCCGCGGCCGGGCCGCCCGAGGTGCTCGGGGTCACCGACGACGTGGTCCTGGTGTCCGAGGGGCCCGCTGTGCTGTCCGCCTACGACACCGCCGCCCTGCGCCGACGGTGGAGCGTGCCGCGCGGCCCGTCCGCCCGGCCGTACGCCTTCGGTTGCGGCGTGGTGATCTGCGTCGGGGACGGCGGGCGCTTGCGGCTGCTCGACCCCGCCACCGGCAGCGCCCGCTGGCGCGCCGACGACTGGCCGCTGCTGACTCCCGTGGGCGATCGGCTGCTGGCGGCTGGCTATCCGCGCGGCGGTGCGGCGGAACACGTGCTGCTCGACGCGGCGACCGGTCGCCCGGTGCGGGAGCTGGGCCGCTGGCAGTTGGGTGACCTGGCGCCGTGGGAGGACCCCGCGGTCCTGCACCGTCGGCAGCGGGACGGGCGGGTCCTGGTCGCCCGGCTCGACGAGCGGGGGGACGGCATCCGGGTGCTGGCGGCCCTGCACGGTGTGGTCGGGGCGTGCGGCGCGTACGGGTCGCTCGTCCTCTGCCGCCGGGAGGGCGGCGCGTACGGGGTCTGGGAGCTGCCCGGATGACCGGCGGGGAGGGGCGGGCATGACCCTGATCGACCTCGGCGAGCTGCGCGACGGGCCGGACGGCGAGGCGCCGCTGCCCCGCCCGCCCCGCGCCGTCGGCCGGCCGCTGCGGGTGGCACTGGTGCTCGCGCTGCTCGTGGCGACCCTGGCCGGCGCCGCGCCGACACCGGAGCGGGTCTCGGTCGTCGTGCCGGCCCGCGTCGGGTCCGAGGCGTTCCTCGACGGCGACCGGTTCTACGTGGTCGAACCGGCCGAGGGGGAGCCCGGGGGGACCGTCGAGGTGCGCGCCTACGCCCTGCCCGCCCGGACCCCCGCCGACGGGCGGGCACCGGCTCCCCTTTGGCGCGCCCGCCTCCTCGCGCCTGGCCGGTTCTGGCAGGTGCAGACCGGGCCCGGGGTGGTGCTGTTCTCGGTCACCGGGGACCAGAGCCTCGGCCAGACGATCGCCCTCGACCCCGCCACCGGCCGGGAGCGCTGGCGGCAGGCCGGCTACCACTGGGCGGACGTCGCCGGGACGCTGCTGATGCAGGACGCCGCCGCCCTGCGGTCCGTGGACCCGGCCTCCGGGCGGGCGCTCTGGTCGGTGCCGACGCCGCCCGAGGGGGTGCGCTTCGGCGTCCGCGACGGGCTGGTCGAGCGGTTCGTGCTGGTCACGGCCGACGGGCGGGCGGAGGTGCGCGACCCCCGCTCGGGCGACCTGCTGCACGCGGCGGACCTGCGCCTCGACGGGCAGCCCTCGTTCGGTCAGCCGACGGTCATCGACGACCTGTTGCTGGTCGCTCGGGCCGGCGTGGTGACCGCGTACGGGCTGGACGGGCTGCGACCGCGGTGGGCGGCGCGCGTGCCGCTGGTCGAGCACGTCGTCGACTGCGGCGAGTTGCTCTGCGCCGCCGGGCAGACCGGGGGCTTCCGTGCGCTCGACCCGGCCACCGGCGCACTCCGCTGGACCGCGGAGGGGTGGCTGGGGGTGCTGTCCGGCCGCGAGGGGCGGCTCCTGGCGCTCGCGCCGGGGTCGACCGGGGAGCGGTTCAGCGTGCTCGACGCGGCGACCGGTCGGCAGGTCGCCGACCTGGGCACGTGGCAGCTGATGCCGTGGCAGGACGGCGACCGGCTCCTCGCCGTGCGGCCGGCCGCATCCGGCGGCGGACTGGTGGTCGGCGAGTTGGACGTCGTGGCCGGCCGGTCCCGGGTTGTCGACCTGCTCAGGGACGCCTCCGGGGACTGCCGGGGCGGCACGGAGGCCGTGTTGTGCCGGCTGCGCACCGGCGAGTACGGCGTCTGGCGGTTCGAGGGCTGAGCCCGGGCACGCCGGATGGTCGTCCGGCCCGCGCCGCCGGGTTACCCGTCGGGCTGCTCCGGGTGCCGGGTCACCAGTTGGGCTGCTCCGGCGCCGGGGGCAGCGGCACGCCGGGCGGCCGGAGCACATACGCCACCCCGCCGCTGCCGGCCTGCCAGGCGGCCTCGAACCGGTCCCGGTCGACGGTCCGGCGCACCGCGTCGTCGTCCGGGGCGTACGGGTCGTTGAGCACCGGCGCGCCGGTGTCGGTGAAGCCCACCAGCACCAACAGGTGCCCGGCGGTGTCGTAGTCCAGGCCGGGCACCTGGCCGGCGGTGAACGCGGCGGAGACGATCAGCGGGATGCCGGCCGCCACGAACGCCTCCGCCTCGGCCAGCGAGCGCAGCCGGGTGACGAAGGCGTCTACCCCGTGCAGCCCGGCGTACGCGGTGTTGAAGGGCCAGTTGCCGGCCCCGGCGTAGGCGTGGTCGTAGCAGTGCCGGGCGGCGTGCACCACCACCGGGCGGGGGCCGGCCGGGGCCACCCAGGCGTACCGGTCCGGGGCGGGGGCGGCGTCCCAGAAGGCGAGCACCATCGACGTGCAGGTGGGGCTGCACCAGGAGTCCCCGCCGCCGCCCCACTGCGGGTGCGCGCCGGCGTGCAGCCGCTGCGAGTAGCGCGGCACGTCCAGCACGGTGCCCCAGGCGGCCGGCGTCGTCCGGGCGGCACCGGGTGCGGCGGCCGGGGCCGCGGCGACTCCGGCGGGCCGGGCTTCCGCGCCGGGCGGGGCCGCCACGGATGGTGGACCCTCGGCCGCCGGCCGGGTCGCCGCGGCCTCCGCGCGCGGTGCGGAGGCGACGGCCCCGACCGTACGCAGCACCGGCGTGGTGCCGGCGTCGGCGTCCGCCGGCCGGAGCAGGGTCACCCGGGCCTGCCAGCCGGTGACCGTCGCGCCCGTGACGAGCAGGGTGTCCGTGTCCACCCGGGCGTCGGCGTCGCGCTGCCCGGGCACGGAGGTGCGGCGGAACGCCTCGTCGTCGGCGGCCCAGTCGGCGAGGACGTACCAGCCGGTGGACGGGGCGTCGTCGTGCCAGCCGCGCAGCTCCACCCGCAGCCAGCAGCCGCCCGGGGTCTGCCCGGTCCACGAGGGCACCACGTCGCGGACGGCGAAGCCGGCCGGCACGGGCGGCGAGGTCCAGCTACCCGCGGCGTACCGGCGGGTGCGGCCGTCGGCGTCGGTGTGGTCGAGCCGGTCGACCGGGTCGGCCAGTTCGAGCCCCGCGGGGACGGCGCGCAGCCCGGCCAGGACGCCCCGGTCCGCGTCGTCCGGCAGACGGAAGCCCCGGTAGGCGACGTCCCGCCCGGCCGTCGGCGCCGCGTCGGTCATGCGTCTCCCCGTCCGTCGCGAAGGTTGGTGCCGAAAGCATCGCGTACGACGAAGGTTTTCTGCAACGGTGGCCGGCCCGGACGGCGGGTGCGGCCCGGGTTGGCGGCCCGCACTAGGTTGTCGGGTGGTCAGGGCGCGAGGAGGCCGGGATGCGGGTACTGGTGGTCGAGGACGAGCGCAACCTCGCCGACGCGATCGTGCGGGGGCTGCGCAAGCGGGGCATGGCGGTGGACGTCGCCTACGACGGTGACAGCGGCCACGAGATGGCGTTCGTCACCCGCTACGACGTGGTGGTGCTGGACCGGGACCTGCCCGGCGTGCACGGCGACCAGATCTGCGCGGACCTGGCGGCCTCCGGCGCGCTCACCCGCGTGTTGATGCTGACCGCCAGCGGCACCGTCGCCGACCGCGTCGAGGGGTTGCAGCTCGGCGCCGACGACTACCTGCCCAAGCCGTTCGCCTTCGACGAGTTGGTCGCCCGGGTGCAGGCGCTCGGCCGGCGGGCCACCCCGGCCGCGCCGCCGGTGCTGGAACTCGCCGATCTGGTGCTCGACCCGGCCCGCCGGGTCGCCACCCGGGGCGGGCAGCCGGTCGACCTGACCAACAAGGAGTTCGGCGTGCTCTGCGAGCTGCTCAAGGCGCGCGGCGCGGTGGTCTCCAGCGAGGAGCTGCTGGAGCGGGTCTGGGACGCCAACACCGACCCGTTCACCACCATCGTCCGGGTCACCGTGATGACGCTGCGCAAGAAGCTGGGCGACCCCCCGCTGATCGAGACGGTGGTCGGCGCCGGCTACCGCACGGCGGAGGTGGCACGGTGAGCGCGAGGAGTGAGCCGGTTCTGCGAGCCCTGCGGTCCAAACCGAAGGACCCGGCCGTGCGGAGGCGCCTGCGGCCCACCCTGCGGCTGCGGCTGACCCTGCTCAACGGCGTGCTGCTGGTCGGCGCCGGGGCGATCCTGGTGCTGCTGGCCTGGCTGCTGGTCCGCGACGCGCTGCGCCCGACCGACGAGTTGCTCCCCGGCACGACCGTGGTGCTGGCCGACGGGCGGTCGCTGGACGCCGCGCAGTGGCAGCGGCAACTGGTCGACGCCGCCAGCATGGAGCTGCTGGTCAAGGGCCTGGTGGCGCTGCTGGCGATCAGCGTCGTCGGAGTGGCCGGGGCGTACGCGGTGGCCGGGCGGGCGCTGCGCCCGCTGCACCAGGTCACCGCCACCGCCCGGCGGCTCGGCGAAACCACCCTGGACCAGCGGATCGGCTACTCCGGCGCCGACGACGAGGTGGCCGAGCTGGCGAAGACGTTCGACGCGATGCTGGACCGGATCGCCGCCGCGTTCGAGGCGCAGAAGCGCTTCGTCGCCAACGCCTCGCACGAGCTGCGCACCCCCCTCGCCGTGATGCGTACCGAGATCGACGTGACGCTCAGCGACGACGAGGCGGACGCCGCCGAGTACCGCCGGATGGCCACCGTCGTGCGGGACGCCTCCGAGCGGGCCAACGGGCTGGTCGACGCCCTGCTGGTGCTGGCCCGCAGCGAGGCCCAGGCGGGCCGCCGGCTCGGCCGCCGCACCGAGTGCGACCTCGCCGCCGGCACCGCCAACGCCCTGTCGGCCGTACGCCGGGAGGTGGAGCGGATCGGGTTGCGGGTGCAGACGTCGCTGGAGTCCGCGCCGGTGGTCGGCGATCCGGGGCTGCTGGACCGGTTGGCCGGCAACCTGATCGAGAATGCGGTGCGTTACAACCACCTGCACGGCCGGCTCTGGGTGCGTACGGGCTCGGACGGGTGCCGGTCCTGGCTGGTGGTGGGCAACACTGGCTTCGAGGTGGACCAGGCCGACGTGCCGGGCCTGTTCGAGCCGTTTCGGCGCGGCGGCCGGGAGCGCACCGGCGCGCGCGGCTCGGGCCTCGGGCTCTCCATCGTCCGGGCGGTCTGCGACGCGCACGGCGGCACGGTCAGGGTGATCGCCCAGCCCGGCGGCGGGCTGGAGGTCACGGTGACCCTGCCGGCGGCGGAGGCCGCCCCGGCGGTGACCGCCGAGGAACCGGCCGCCGGGCGGTGACGCGGCACCGGGGGTTGCGGGTCGGGCCGGCCCGATGGAAGGATCATGGCGTCAGCCCGACATCCGGAGGGGGGTGCGTCGAATGTTCACCGTCATGATCTCCGCGCCCCGTCTCGCCGGCTGACCCTCACGCACGCGGGGCGCCTCCATCCGTAGCGGAGGAACCCGTGTATCCACGGATCCACAACATCAGTTTCGATTGTCACGACACCTACGCCCTGTCCGGCTTCTGGTCGGCGGTGCTCGGCTACGCCCGGCACGCCGACGACGCACCGGGCGACCCGGAGGCGGTCCTGCTGCCACCGGGCGGCGACACCACCCCGAGCGTGTTCTTCCAGCAGGTGCCCGAGGTCAAGACGGTCAAGAACCGGGTGCACGTCTGCCTGCAACCGGCCGGTCGGACCCGCGACCAGGAGGTCGAGCGGGTGCTCGGGCTCGGCGCGGTCCTGGTGGACGACCAGCGGCGCGCCGACGGTACGGGCTGGGTGGTGCTCGCCGACCCGGAGGGCAACGAGTTCTGCGTCCTGCGCGGGGCGGCGGAGCGGGCGGGTGCGTCCACCGAGGAGGAAAACCAGTGAGCGCGACCATCCACAACATCGGCATCGACTGCCGCGACACGTATGCCCTGGCCGGCTTCTGGGCGCAGGTCTTCGACTGCCCCCGGCAGCCGGACGACTTCCCCGGTGACCCGGAGGCCATGCTGCTGCCCCCGGGGGGCCCGGAGGTGCTCTTCCTGGCCGTGCCCGAGGGCAAGACGGTGAAGAACCGCCTGCACCTCGACCTGGAGCCCGCGGACCGGACCCGGGACGAGGAGGTCGCGCGGCTGTTGGCCATCGGCGCCACCCACGTCTCCGACAACATCCGCCCGGACGGTTCGGGCTGGGTGGTGCTCGCCGACCCGGAGGGCAACGAGTTCTGCGTGCTGCGCAGCGCCGCCGAGCGGGCGGCCACGGCGGGCTGACGCGACAGGGCCCGTCACCGGTGGTGACGGGCCCCTGCCTGCTCGGGTCAGTACTTCTGCTCGATCTGGCCGCGGATCTCGACGAACTCCGCCGCCGCGGCGGCCGAGGACGAGAAGAACATCACGATGATCCCGACGCTGCCGTGGTCGGCCCACGCGCAGACGCCCAGCGGCACGTCGGCGGACTCGCCGTCGCCGCACCTGGCCTCGCCGCCGTTCGGGCCCGGGGCGATGCTGGTCAGCCTCTTGACCGCCAGCTCCTTGGAGATCCCCTTGACCGCGTCGTCGAGTTCACGCTCGGGGTTGAGCACGAAGGTGGAGGCCGCGACCACCATGACCATGTCGCGCTCGTCGGCGCTGCCGTAGAAGGCGCCGGCCACGCCCGTCGCCTGGGGCACCGAGGACTTCAGTTCCCGCACCATGTCGTCGGCCAACTTCTTCAGCGTCGGCTCGGTGCTCTGCGGGCGGCCCGCGAGGGTCTCCGGCGTGACGACCCGGATCCGGGGGGTGGAACTGGTCTCCGGGGACGGGGTGGCCTCCGACGACGGCGCGGCGCTCGGCGTGGCGCTCGACGCCGGGGTCGCCGTCGCCGTCGGCGTCGGGCTCACGACCGGGGTGTCGTTGTCGGAGAGGGCGACGTAGCCCACGGCGCCCCCGCCGAGGCAGAGCACCAGCAGCCCGACGATGCCCAGGGTCAGGACCAGGTTGAGGTGCGACCGCGCGGGCCCGCCAACCGGCTGGGGCGCGCCGGCGTACTGCGGCGGGTAGCCGGCGTACGGGGCGGGTGGGAAGCCCTCCTGCGGCGTGACGGGATATCCGCCGTACGGCTGGGTGGGGTACGGGGCCGCGGGGGAGCCGGAGGCCGGCGCGGCGGACCAGCCGCCGTGGTGCGGCGGCTGCCCGCCCGACGGCGGCCAGCCCTCCGCCGGTGGCACGGGGTAGCTGTCCGGCTGCGGCGGGTGGAAGTCGTAGTGGGTGTCGTGCTCGTGCTGCCCGGACCAGGGATCGACCGGCGGTGAGGACATGGATCAGCTCCAGGCGACGTTGCGAACGCGTGATGGTAGCCAGCCACAACTGCGTCCCGCTATCCCCTTCCCGACCGGGCGGGCCGCAACGACGATCGCGGTGGCCGCCACCATCCAAGCCGGACGGGGCGACCACCGCGAACGCGGGGGAGCGGGGTGGACTCAGGCGGGCAGGCTGGCGACCCCGCGCGGCAGGAACCGCTGGCCCGTCACCTGCTCCGAGGTGCCGGTCCGGTCCAGGTACGGCGTGACGCCGCCCAGGTGGAACGGCCAGCCGGCACCGAGGACCATGCACAGGTCGATGTCCTGCGCCTCGGCGACGACGCCCTCGTCGAGCATGAGCCGGATCTCCTGGGCCAGCGCGTCGAGCGCGTTCTGGCGCACCTGCTCGGCGGTGAGCGGCTGGTCGCCGACCACCAGCAGCTTCGCCACCTCGTCGTTGACCTGGTCGTCGACGACGATCGGCTGACCGGAGTCGGCGATCCGCTTGAGGTTCTCGCTGACCCCGAACCGGTCCGGGAACGCGGCGTGCAGGGTACCGCCCACGTGGTACGCGACGGCCGGCCCGACGAGCTGGAGCAGGGCGAGCGGGCGCATCGGCAGGCCCAGCGGGTCCAGCGCGCTGTTCGCCACGTCCAGCGGGGTGCCGGCGTCGACGGCCGCGAAGACGGTGCCCAGGAAGCGGGTGAGCAGCCGGTTGACCACGAACGCCGGCGCGTCCTTCACCAGCACCGAGGACTTCTTGAGCTGCTTGCCGACCGCGAAGGCGGTGGCGAGGGTGGCGTCGTCCGTCCGCTCGCCCCGGACGATCTCCAGCAGCGGCATCATGGCGACCGGGTTGAAGAAGTGGAAGCCGACCACCCGCTCCGGGTGCTCCAGCTCGGCCGCCATCGCGGTGACCGACAGCGACGAGGTGTTCGTCGCCAGCACGGCCTCCGGCTTGACGATCTTCTCCAGCTCGGCCCAGACCTGCTTCTTGACGTTCAGGTCTTCGAAGACCGCCTCGATGACGAAGTCGGCGTCCGCGAAGACGCCCTTGTCGACCGAGCCGCTGACCAGGCCGTACAGCTTGGCGGCGGTGCCCTTGTCCATCCGGCCCTTGCTGACGGCCTTCTCGATCTGGGTGTGCACGTAGCCGACGCCCTTGTCGACCCGGGCCTGGTCCAGGTCGGTCAGCACGACCGGCACCTGGAGGCGGCGGGCGAAGAGCAGGGCGAGCTGGCTGGCCATCAGGCCGGCGCCGACGATGCCCACCTTGGTGACCGGGCGGGCCAGGCCCTTGTCCGGCGCGCCGGCCGGCCGCTTGGCCCGCCGCTGCACCAGGTCGAAGGCGTACAGGCCGCTGCGCAGCTCCTCCGAGAAGACCAGGTCCGCCAGGGCCTCGTCCTCGGCGGCGGTGCCGGTCGCGAAGTCGGCGTCCTTCGCCGTCTCCAGCAGGTCTAGCGCCTTGTACGCGGCCGGGACCGCGCCGTGCAGCCGCTGGTCCAGGGTCGACCGGGCGAAGTAGAGCACGCCCGCCCACATGTCCTTGTCGACCTCGGGACGGGTCACGGTGACCTCGCCGCGGACCACGCCGGCGGCCCACTCCAGGGACCGCTCCAGGAAGTCCGCCGGCTCCAGCAGCACGTCCGCGATGCCCATCTCGGCGGCCTGCTTCGGCTTGAGCATCTTGTTCTGCATCAGCGGGTTCTGGATGACCACCTGGGTCGCCGCCGGGATGCCGATCAGGTTCGGCAGCAGCTGGGTGCCGCCCCAGCCGGGGACCAGGCCGAGGGAGACCTCGGGCAGGGCCAGCGCCGCGGCGCCGCCGGAGAGCGTCCGGTAGTGGCAGTGCAGGGCCAGCTCCAGGCCGCCGCCCATCGCCGCGCCGTTGACGAAGGCGAAGGTCGGGATCTCACTGTCCCGGAGCCGGGCGAAGACCCGGTGGCCGAGCCGGCCGATCTCCAGGGCCTGCTCGCGGTCGGCGAGCTGCGGGAGGCTGGTGAGGTCCGCGCCCACGCAGAAGACGTACGGCTTGCCGGTGACCGCGATGAACGCCGGGTTCGCCGCCACGGCGGCGGTGATC
This sequence comes from Micromonospora sp. NPDC049139, assembly GCF_055586845.1. Taxonomy (NCBI): domain Bacteria; kingdom Bacillati; phylum Actinomycetota; class Actinomycetes; order Micromonosporales; family Micromonosporaceae; genus Micromonospora; species Micromonospora sp. NPDC049139. The sequence goes on from NZ_JBVJHK010000003.1 coordinate 413,070, forward strand.
GCCTCGTCCAGGCTGGTCAGGCCACCCGGGCCGAAGCTGTTCGGCTTGGTGTGGTCGAAGCCGTTGTCCAGGGTGATCAGGGCGGCCGGCCGGTCCAGCCCCGGTACGTTCACCTGGCGCAGCAGCGCCTTGGTGACGACCTCGTTCGGTGCGGCGAGGCTCACTGCGTCTCCTTCGTTCGCGACTGCGGGACTCGCAGGCCCGGCTCGTTCCTCGCGCTCACTTGTCTCCAGCCTCCCAGTGCGGGTTCTCCCAGATCACGGTGCCGCCCATGCCGATGCCGATGCACATGGCGGTGAGGCCGTAGCGGACCTCCGGGTGCTCGGCGAACTGTCGGGCGAGCTGCGTCATCAGCCGTACGCCCGAGGAGGCGAGCGGGTGACCGATGGCGATCGCGCCGCCCCACGGGTTGACCCGGGGGTCGCCGTCGGCGATGCCGAAGTGGTCGAGGAAGGCGAGCACCTGCACGGCGAACGCCTCGTTCAGCTCGAACAGGCCGATGTCGTCGATGGTCAGGCCGGCGAGGCGTAGCGCCTTCTCGGTCGACGGGATCGGGCCGACGCCCATCACCTCGGGCTCGACGCCGACGAAGCCGAACGAGACCAGCCGCATGGCGACCGGCAGGCCCAACTCGCGGGCGACGTCCTCGGAGGCGAGCAGGCTGGCGGTGGCGCCGTCGTTCAGGCCGGCCGCGTTGCCCGCGGTGACCTTGCCGTGCGGGCGGAACGGGGTCTTCAGGGTGGCCAGCTTCTCCAGCGAGGTGTCCCGGGGCGCCTCGTCCACCGTGGCCAGGCCCCAGCCGCCGTCGGCGTCGCGGATCGCCATCGGCACCAGGTCGTCCTGGAGCTTGCCGTTGGCGTACGCCTTCGCGGTCTTCTGCTGCGAGGCGAGCGCGAAGGCGTCGGCGCGCTCCTTGGTGACGTGCGGGACGCGGTCGTGCAGGTTCTCCGCGGTCGCGCCCATGACCAGCGCGGACGGGTCGACCAGCTTCTCGGCGACGATCCGCGGGTTGGGGTCGACGCCCTCGCCCATCGGGTGACGGCCCATGTGCTCGACGCCCCCGGCGATGGCGACGTCGTACGCGCCCATGGCGATGCCGCTGGCGACGGTGGTCACCGCGGTCATCGCGCCGGCACACATCCGGTCGATCGCGAAACCGGGGACGGTCTTGGGCAGGCCGGCCAGCAGGGCGGCCGTGCGGCCGATGGTCAGGCCCTGGTCGCCGATCTGGGTGGTGGCGGCGATGGCGACCTCCTCGACCCGCTCCGGCGGCAGCTGCGGGTTGCGGCGCAGCAGTTCGCGGATGCAGCGGATCACCAGGTCGTCGGCGCGGGTGTTGGCGTACATGCCACCCGCCTTGCCGAAGGGGGTGCGGACGCCGTCGACGAAGACGACATCCCGGACTTCACGGGGCACTGGAGCCTCCTTTTCGACCATGACTCGGCCTCCGCGCCGACAGGCGGCACGACGGACCGAATGAAGGTCGCCGGCACGGGCGTGTTCCCCCGGATGCTACTCGCCAGTAACCACCGCCGGCACCCACCCCCATGTGGCCAACCCCACACCACCCCCACCCCCGGTCCCCACCCCCCACCCCACCCCCACCCGGTGCGCCGCGTTGATCATGAAGTTGTTGTTCGACACGCCGGGGGCGGCGACAACAACTTCATGATCAACGCGTGGACCCGTAGCGGGCGGGGGCGGGTGGGGCGGGGTGGGGGTGGGGGTCAGGTGGGTGGGGGTGGGTCGGTTAGGGCCTCGGTTAGGTCGGGGAGGAGGAGGTTGATCTGCCACTCGCGGGCGTTGAAGCCGCGCAGCGTCTCCGCCACGGTCTCCTCGGTGACCTCCTCGGGAGGGACCCAGGCCAGGCGGCGGATCGAGTCGGGGGCGATCAGGTTCTCCGGGGGCAGGCGGTGGGCCCCGGCGATCCGGACCACCACCTCCCGGCACCGGGCCAGTCGGGCCGCCGCCACCGGGTCCCGCTCGGCCCAGCGGTGCGGCGGCGGGGGACCCTCGACCGTCGGGGCGACCGGCAGCGCGTCCTCCGGCAGTTGCCGGGCGTCGTCCAGCGCCGCCAGCCAGGTGCGGGCCAGCCGCCGCACCGAGCGGCCGCCGAATCCGGGCAGGGTGAGCAGGGTCTTCTCGTCCTTCGGGTCCAGCTCGGCCGCCGCGACGATGGCCGAGTCCGGCAGCACCCGCCCCGGGGCGGCGTCCCGTCGGGCCGCGATCTGGTCCCGGGCGTACCAGAGGGAGCGCACGCGCGCCTGCGCGCGCGCCCCGCGCACCCGGTGGATGCCGGAGGTGCGGCGCCACGGCTCGGCGCGGACCCGGGGCGGCCGGGCGCCGGTGCGCACCAGCGCGGCGAACTCCTCCGCCGCCCAGGCGGACTTGCCCTGCCGGGTCAGCTCCTCGTCGAGCGCGTCGCGCAGGTCGACCAGCATCTCCACGTCCAGCGCCGCGTAGGTGAGCCAGGACTCCGGGAGGGGGCGGCTCGACCAGTCGGCTGCCGAGTGGTGCTTCTCCAGGCTGTAGCCGAGTAGCTGCTCGGTCAGCGCGGCCAGGCCGACCCGCTCGAACCCGGCCAGCCGGGCGGCCAGTTCGGTGTCGAAGAGCCGGCGCGGGCGCAGCCCCACCTCGGCCAGGCAGGGCAGGTCCTGGCTGGCCGCGTGGAGGACCCACTCGGCCTCGCCGATCACCTCGTCGAGGGCGGTGAGGTCGGGCAGCGGCAGCGGGTCGATCAACGCCGTGCCGGAGCCGGCCCGGCGCAGCTGCACCAGGTATGCCCGCTGGCTGTAGCGGTAGCCCGAGGCCCGCTCGGCGTCCAGGGCGACCGGGCCGGTGCCGGCGGCGAAGCGGGCCACGACCTCGGCGAGCTCGTCCGGCGTGGCCGCCGGCTGGGGTGTGCCCTCGCGCGGGGCGGTCAGCGGAACGGGCCCGTCGGCGTTCGGTTCGGTACCCGCGTCCTCCGGCTCCGGCCGGGCCGACGGCGGGTGGTGCGCTTCGTTTCCCGTACGGCTTTCGGCGGCCCGACGGCGCAGGGGTGGTTCGTCGGTCACCTGACAACCCTAGTGCGCGACGCGATCCGACGGGTGCAGCCGGTCCGGTGCGTGTCGATCGGACGGTCGGCCGGAGCCTCCCCCCGGCCGGACATCGGGGAAGACAAACCCCTTTCGCGCAGGTACGGTCCATCGAGCCGTTTGCGCCGGTACGGCATCATCAGGCCCCGGGACACCGCGGGGCGGCTACGGGGAGGGCAAGGCGATCATGACTGCTGGCTACGGGTCGGCGGACACGGGTCCGGCGGGGCCGGGCGACGGGAGCTACCGGCCGGGGCCGCTGCCGCCCCGGATCGAGCCGCCCGCGCCGGCGTACCCGCAGAACGTCCCGGGACAGGCCCCCGCCGCGCCGCCGCGGACGACCTGGTCACCGCCGCAGCAACAGGGCCAGTGGGGCGCCGCCCCGGTCGCCCCCGCCGGCTGGGGGCAGGGGGGCGCGCCGTCCGCCACCCCGACAGCCCCCGGCGGCCCGACGTCCGCCGGAGTCGCCCCGGGCACCGGCTGGCCTCCCGCCGCCGGCCAGGCGTCCCCGGGTGCCCCCGGGCAGCCGCCCGTGCCCGGCCAGCCGCCGGCCGCCGGGCCGGCCCAGCCGTACCCCGCCGGTCCCGTCCAGGCGGGCGCCGCGCCGGCCTCCCGGGGCCGCTGGCTGACCGTCACCGCGCTCGTGCTCGCCGGCCTGCTGGCCGTGGTGACGGGCGTGCAGGCGTACCAGATCCACCGGCTCTCGGACCGGCTCGGCGACACCGACCGCCGGCTGGACGCGGCGCAGGCGGCCGACGGGACCCGGCTCGACGGGCTGGAGAGCCGGGCCGAGGCGCTGGAGAAGCAGGCGGGCGCCGCGTTCAACCCGGAGGCCGTCGCCAGCGCGGTGCTGCCCAGCGTGTTCCGGGTCCGGGCCGGAAACTCCACCGGCACGGCGTTCGCCATCGGCAAGCCGGCCGCCGGCGGGGGCACCAACCTGTTCACGAACTACCACGTGGTGGAGTCGGTCTGGGAGGCCGGCGAGCGGGAGGTCTTCCTGGAACGCACCGACCAGCGCTTCCCGGCGACCATCGTCCGGGTCGACGAGGCGAACGACGTCGCCCACCTGCGGACCACCGGCAAGTTCACCGGCCTGGTCGCCGCGCCGGCCGCCGTGAAGTCCGGGCAGCAGATCGTCGTCGTCGGCGCGCCGCTCGGCCTGGAGGACAGCGTCACCACCGGCGTGGTGAGCGCCTTCCGCGAGGCGGGCGGCGGCCAGGGTCCCGTCGTCCAGTTCGACGCCCCGATCAACCCCGGTAACTCCGGCGGCCCGGTGATCAACGGCAGCAAGCAGGTGGTCGGCATCGCCACCGCCAAGGCCCGCGACGCCGAGGGGATCGGCCTCGCCGTGCCGATCAAGGTCGCCTGCGACGGTTTCAAGATCTGCTGACCCGGTCAGCACCCGACCCGTACCCACCCGGTCCGGAGGACCATGCCGCCGGACCAGCTCACGTGGAGGAAGAACGACATGTCCCAGCCACCGACCGGGCCGGGCGGCTACCCGCCGTACCCGCCGCAGCCGCCGGCCGCGCCCGGTCAGCCGCCGTCGGGCGGCGTCCCGCACGGCACCACCTACGGCACCCCCCGCCAGCACACCCCCGAGCAGGCCGTGCCGCAGCAGTACGGCACCCAGCCCGCCGGGTCCTCCGGTTATCCGCAGTCCGCGCCGCCCGCCGGGTCCTCCGGTTATCCGCAGTCCGCGCCGCCCGCCGGGTCCGGCTACGCCCCGGCCGGCACGCCGGCTGCCGCGCCCCAGGCCGGCCAGGTCTCCGTCCCGCCCGCCTTCGGGCAGCCGATGTCCGTGCCCCCCGCGTCCGGGCCGGCGTACGGGCAGCCGATGTCCGGCCCGCCCGGGGCCGCCCCGCCCTTCGGCGCCCCCGCGTCGGGTGCCGGCAAGAGCCGTAAGGTGCTGGTCCTGGCCGTGGTGGCCGGGCTGCTCTTCGTCCTGGGCGGGGTGATGACCGGCCTGTTCGTCAGCACGAGCAGCGAGCTGGACCGCACCGAGAAGAAGATGGCCAGCGAGGTCAGCCAGCGCGACGGCACCATCGCGGCCAACGGCAAGGAGATCGAGAAGCTCAAGGCCGACCTCCAGTCGGTGAAGGACAAGCTGGACGACACCGAGCAGGACCTCACCGGCACCCGCAACGACCGGGACGAGCAGGCACGGCAGAAGAAGGTCATCGCCAACTGCCTCGACAAGCTCACCACCGCGCTCGGCGCGGCGGCGGCCGGCAACAAGGCGGCCTACGACAAGGCCGTCCAGGGCATGGACAAGATCTGCAACGAGGCCGAGAAGTATCTGTGAGGTGACCCGTCGCGGGGTCAGGCCGCGCCGGCGGGGCGACGCTCCGGCAGCGCGGTCACCCCGGGCGGGGGCAGCCCGGCGGTCGAGGCCAGCAGCGCGCACCAGGCGAGCAGATGCGGGGCGAGGTCGTCGTCGACCGGCGTCCAGGAGGCGCGGATCTCGATGTCGCCGGCCGCGGGGGGCCCGGCCAGGTCGCCGAACCGGGTCGACATGGTCTGGGTGATCGTGCCGCCGATCGCGGTGTGACCGGCGTCCTGCGCGTCCAGGGCGTCGGTCAGCCACGTCCAGCCCACCCCGGGCAGCAGCGGGTCGGCGGCCAGGTCGACCTCCAGCTCCGCCGTCACGTAGGTGACCAGCCGCAGGGTGCCCCGCCAGGCCTCGTGCCCGGCCGGGTCGTGCAGCAGGATGAGCCGCCCGGAGGCCACCTCGTCGCCGTCGCGCACGACGGTGGCGGAGAGCGCGAAGGCGTACGGGGCGAGGCGCTGCGGCGCGCCGACCTCCTCCAGCACGATTTCCGACCGGGGTGCCGCGGACCGCAGCCCGGCGACCGCGCGGGCGAAGGTCTCCGGGAGCGCGATCGGGGGGGCCATGCCGGCAGCCTATGCCCGGCAACCCGCCGCCGCCGGAAACGGCACGCCGGGAGGCGGCCCTCCCGCGGCCTGCGTGCGACGGCCCGGCGGGCCGGGGAAGCCCCGCCGGAGGCGCCTCCGTCCGGGCGGGCTGACGGGGGTCACAAAAGGCGGCGCTGCCCGCTGCCGCGAGCGTGCCGCGTGGCACGATGGCCGCGATGACCACCACCACGACGGGCGACGACGCCCGAGACGAAGACACCCGCTCCGGCGGACCGGCCGACTCGCCCTTCGTCCGGGCCTGCCGGCGTCGGCCCGTCCCGCACACCCCGGTCTGGTTCATGCGGCAGGCCGGCCGGTCGCTGCCGGAGTACCGCGAGATCCGGGCCAACGTGGCGATGCTGGAGTCCTGCCGCCGCCCCGAGTTGGTCACCGAGATCACCCTCCAGCCGGTACGCCGGCACGGGGTGGACGCCGCGATCCTGTTCAGCGACATCGTCGTGCCGGTCGCCGCCGCCGGGGTGGACCTGGACATCGTGCCCGGCACCGGCCCCGTGGTGGCCGAGCCGGTGCGCACCCTGCCCGACGTGGAACGGATCCGGCCGATCACCCGCGACGACGTCTCCTACGTGGACGAGGCGGTCCGGCTGCTCGTCGCCGAGCTGGGCGACACCCCGCTGATCGGCTTCGCCGGCGCGCCGTTCACCCTGGCCAGCTACCTGGTCGAGGGCGGCCCGTCGCGCACCCACGCGAAGACCAAGGCCCTCATGTACGGCCAGCCGGAGCTGTGGCACGCGCTCTGCCGCCGGCTGGCCGAGGTGACGCTGGAGTTCCTGCGGGTCCAGGTGGCCGCCGGGGTCTCCGCGGTGCAGCTCTTCGACTCGTGGGCCGGCGCGTTGTCCGAGGCCGACTACCGTCGCTTCGTGCTGCCGCACTCCGCCGCGGTGCTCGCGGGGCTGGCCGACGCGGGCGTGCCCCGGATCCACTTCGGGGTGGGCACCGGCGAGCTGCTCGGCGCGATGGGCGAGGCCGGCACCGACGTGGTCGGCGTCGACTGGCGTACGCCGCTGGACGTGGCGATCCGCCGGATCGGCCCGGACAAGGCCGTGCAGGGCAACCTCGACCCGTGCGTGCTGCTCGCGCCGTGGCCGGTCGTCGAGGGCGAGGTGCGGCGGATCCTGGAGCAGGGCAGGGCCGCGCCCGGGCACGTGTTCAACCTGGGGCACGGCGTGCTGCCGGAGACCGACCCCGACGTGCTGACCCGGGTGGTGGCCCTGGTGCACGAGCTGTCCGCCCAGCCGGCGGACCGGGGCTGAGCGGCATGCGGGCACCATGGCGGGTGGCGGTGGTCGGCGGCGGGATCGCCGGGCTGGCCGCCGCGGTCCGGTTGCGCGACCGCGCCCCCGCCGACACCGAGATCACCGTGTACGAGCAGTCCGGCGCGCTCGGCGGCAAGCTGCGCACCGGCGAGCTGGCCGGCTCGGCGGTGGAGTTCGGGGCGGAGTCGTTCCTGATGCGCGACCCGGCCGGGGGCGAGTCCGCCGCCGTGGCCCTGGTCCGCCGGCTCGGCCTGGGCGAACGGATCGTGCACCCCACCGTCGGGCAGGCCGCGCTGGTGGTCGACGGCGCGCTGCGCCCGATCCCGGGCGGCACGCTGGTGGGCGTACCGGGGGATCTGGAGCGGGTGACCACGGTCGCGCGCCCGACGGCGGACGCCGATGTCGACGCCGGCCGGCCGCTGCTCGGCGCGGACGACGACGTCTCGGTCGGCGCGCTGGTCCGGGCCCGGTTCGGCGACGAGGTGGCCGACCGGCTGGTCGACCCGATGCTCGGCGGCGTCTACGCCGGCCGGGCCGACGACCTCTCCCTGGTGACCACCATGCCGGCGCTGGCCCGGGCCGCCCGGGTGGAGCACACCCTGGTGGGGGCGGTGCGTGCCGCGCAGGCCGCCGCTCCCCGGTCGCCGGGTACGCCGGTCTTCGGCACCCTGGCCGGTGGGCTCAGCACGCTGGTCCAGGCCGCGGCGGCGGCGAGCGGGGCGACGATCCGGCGGGACGCGGCCGTGCGCGAGCTGACCCCGACCGGGGCGGGGTGGCGGCTGACCGTCGGCCCGACCCGCGACCCGGAGCTGGTCGACGTCGACGCCGTGGTGCTGGCCGTGCCGGCCCGGCCGGCGGCGCGGCTGCTCGGCGCTCCGGCGCCCGCGGCGGCCGAGCGCGTCGGTGAACTGGACTACGCCAGCGTCGCGCTGGTCACCCTTGCGCTGCCCGAGCCGGAGCTGCCCGAGCTGTCCGGCTTCCTGGTGCCCAACACCGAGGGGCTGCTGATCAAGGCGTCGACCTTCTTCACCACGAAGTGGGGGCACCTGCGCCGGGCGGACGGGCTGGCGCTGGTCCGCGCCTCCGTCGGCCGGTACGGCGAGGAGCGGCAGGTGCAGCGCACCGACGAGGACCTGGTCGCCACCGTGCACCGGGAGCTGTCGGCGGTGCTCGGCGTGCCGCTGCCCACCCCGGTCGCCGGGCACGTGCAGCGCTGGGGCGGGTCGCTGCCGCAGTACACCCCGGGTCATGCCGACCGGGTGGCCGCCGCGCGGGCGGTCCTGCGGGCGCAGCACCCGACGCTCGTCCTAGCCGGCGCCGGGTACGACGGCGTCGGCATCCCGGTCTGCGTCCGCTCCGGTGAGACGGCGGCCGAAGAGATCATCACAGCACTGGGAGGATCGGGGACATGACCGAGCAGACCAACGCGGCCCGGCTGCGGGAGCTCAACGCCAGCATCCGCTACACCATGTGGTCGGTGTACCGGGCCAGCAGCCCACTTCCGTCGCTGCGCGAGAACGTCACCGGCGAGGTCGAGACCCTCTTCGAGGAGCTGGCCGGCAAGGACGTGGTCGTCCGCGGCACGTACGACGTCTCGGGCCTGCGCGCCGACGCGGACCTGCTGATCTGGTGGCACGCCGCCTCCAGCGACGCCCTCCAGGACGCGTACCTGCGGTTCCGTCGCACCACCCTGGGGCGGGCGCTCACCCCGGTCTGGTCCCAGATGGCCCTGCACAGGCCGGCGGAGTTCAACAAGAGCCACATCCCGGCGTTCCTCGCCGGCGAGGAGGCCCGCTCGTACGTGTGCGTCTACCCGTTCGTCCGCTCCTACGAGTGGTACCTGCTGCCGGATGCCGAGCGGCGCGAGCTGCTCGCGGAGCACGGCAAGTTGGCCCGTGGCTACCCCGACGTGCGGGCCAACACGGTCGCCTCGTTCGCGCTCGGCGACTACGAGTGGATGCTGGCGTTCGAGGCCGACGAGCTGCACCGGATCGTCGACCTGATGCGCGACCTGCGAGCCGCCGGCGCCCGCCGGCACGTGCGGGAGGAGATCCCGTTCTACACCGGCCGCCGCCGCTCGGTCGCCGACATCGTCAACGGCCTCGTCTGACGTAGGGCCCGAGACCGACCCGCACGGCGCTGTCGAGCTGCCCCGCCGGGTGGGGCGGCGGCCTTTCCGGCGCTGGTCTCACCGGTGGGGCAGCTCGACAGTGACCCGAGGGGGCTGGTCCACCGGACGGCCCGGCGCCTCGCTCTGCCGGAGGATGCCGCATCTACTTGCGTTGGTCAGTGCCTTCCCGGCGCATCGGGGTGTGCGGGATGCCGTCCTCGACGTAGCCGGGGCCGCTGACGGCGAAGCCGTGCCGGGCGTAGAAGTCGACCAGGTGGGACTGGGCCTCCAGCACGCACGGGCGGTCGCCGACCACCTCCAGTGCCGCCGCCATCAGCCGGCCGGCGTGCCCGCCGCCGCGCGCCCGCGGCGTGACCACCACCCGCCCGATCCGCGCGACGCCGCCCGGGTCGGCGAGGATCCGCAGGTACGCTGCCGGCGCGCCGTCGTCGTCGAGCCACAGGTGCCGGGTGCCGGGCTCGACGTCCCGCCCGTCGAGTTCCGGGTACGGGCACGCCTGCTCGACCACGAACACGTCGATCCGGAGCCGGAGCAGGTCGTGGAAGGTGAGGGCGTCCAGGTCGGCGAACGAGGCGACCCGGATCGGAAGGTTCTGCTGCGGCATGCCGCGATGGTAGGTCGACTCACGGGCTGCGCGTGTCGCCGAGTGACTCCAGCAGGGTCCGCAGGGTGTCCGCGAGGGTGTCGCGCTGCGCCGGGGTGAGCGCGGCGAGCAGCCGGTGCTCGGTGGCGACGTGGTCGGGCAGGACCCGGTCGATGAGCGCCAGTCCCTCGTCGGTGAGGCCGACCTGCACCGCGCGGCCGTCGGTGTCGCTGCGGGTGCGGGTCACCAGGTTGCGCGCCTCGAGCCGGTCGAGCCGCTGGGTGACGGCGCCGGAGGTGACCATCGACGAGTGCATCAGCTGGGTCGGGGTCAGCCGGTGGGGCGGGTCGCTGCGGCGCAGGGTGGCGAGCACGTCGAAGGACGCGGAGTCGAGGCCGTGTGCGCTGAACGTGCGGTGCAGTTCCGCCCCGGCGAGCCGGGTTAGCCGGGATAGGCGACCGAACACCCCCATCGGGGAGGCGTCCAGATCCGGTCGTTGGGCGGCCCACTGCGCCAGCACCCGGTCGACGTGATCGGCCATCCGATCACCCTAGCAGCGGTGCCTTAGTGGTGAGGTAGTTCACGGCGGACGCCGCGCCACTTACCTTAGCGCTCAGATAAATTATCTCAGTGCTAAAGAACCGAACGCTCGTCCTCGGCGTGACCGCGCTGGCCCCGGCGATCTGGGGGACCACCTATCTCGTCACCACCGAGCTGCTGCCCCCGCAGCGCCCGCTGCTGGCCGCGGTGGTGCGTGCCCTGCCCGCCGGTCTCCTCCTGGTCGCGGTCACCCGGCAACTGCCCAGGGGCGCGTGGTGGTGGCGGGCGGCGGTGCTCGGCGCCCTGAACATCGGCTTCTTCTTCGCGCTGTTGTTCGTCGCCGCGTACCGGCTTCCGGGCGGGGTCGCCGCGACCGTCGGCGCGGTGCAGCCGCTCCTGGTCGCCGCGCTCTCCGCCGGCGTGCTCGGCGACCGGCTGACCCCGCGTACCGTCCTCGCCGGCGCCGCGGGGGTGGCCGGGGTCGGGCTGCTGGTGCTGCGGGCGGACGCGCGCCTCGACGGCGTCGGCGTCGCCGCCGCGCTCGGCGGCGCGGTCGTGATGGCCGGCGGCGTGGTGCTCAGCAAGCGGTGGTCGTCGCCCGCGCCGCTGCTGGCCACCACGGGTTGGCAGCTCGCCGCCGGCGGCCTGCTGCTCCTTCCGGTCGCCGTGCTGGTCGAGGGCCCCCCGCCGGCGGTGCTGACGGCCGGGAACCTGATCGGGTACGGCTACCTCACGCTCGTCGGCTCCGCTCTCGCCTATGCCCTCTGGTTCCGCGGCATCCGCGCCCTCACACCTACCACCGTCACCTTCCTCGGCCTGCTCAGCCCGCTGGTGGCGACGGCGTTGGGCTGGCTCGTGCTCGCCCAGGACCTCACCCCGGCGCAACTGTCGGGCGGGCTGGTCGTCCTCGCCGCCATCGTCGTGCAGTCCCGGGCGTCGTCCCGCCCGGCCCGATCCCCGCGCCGCATCGCCCCGTCGGCGACGGCCCCCCGGTGAGACTCGCGTCAGGCGGGGCGGGCGCCCACCGCGTCGCGGATCTCGGCACCCTGGGCGCCCACCTCGGCGCGGGCGCAGTGCGCGCAGCAGAAGAACCGGCCGGACACCTCCACCCCGTGCCCGACGATCTTGATCTGGCAGTGCTCGCAGATCGGCGCCATCTTGTGCACGGCGCACTCGAAGCAGTCGAAGGTGTGCACGTCGCCGCTGACGGTTCGCACCTCGAACGCCATCCAGTAGTCGTTACCGCAGACCTCGCAGGTTGCCACGACATAACCCCCCGAAACAGGACACGTTTTCCCAAGCCTGCGGTACGGGCGCGGCTCCGGCGGTCGAAACAGTCGAGCTGGTCGGGTTCGGCGGCGTGTCGCCCCCGGCGTGTCGGCCGTTGTACGGGGTGACCGCGCACGACCGGAGGAACGACGACATGATCAAGCGGAACAAGCTCTTCGGCAACCAGACCCGGGTCACGTTCAGCCTGCCCCGCGACACCCCGCCCGGCGCCGTCAGCGTGGTCGGCTGCTTCAACGGCTGGGAGCCGGGGCGGCACGAGTTGGTCCCGCGCCGCGACGGCACCCGTACGGTCACCGTGCGGCTCGGCCCGGGCGAGTACCACTTCCGCTATCTCGCCAGCGGCGGCGTGTGGCTGGACGACGACTCCGCCGACCGGATCGACGAGCGGGGCGGCCTGCTGCTGCTCTGAGGGGGAGCGCAATGAGGGTCATTGATGTTGTTATCGACAGGAGTCTTTACTGTTAAGAAGGTTTAATTTATGTTGGGTGGCACCTCACCAGCCCGAAGTCCGAAGGAGCTGCCACCATGCGCCGAAGAATCACCATCCCGCTCGTGGCGACGGGCGCCGTCGTCTCCACCCTGGCCGTCGCGGCGCCCGCCCAGGCCCACGGCTACGTGTCGGGACCGCCGAGCCGCCAGGCCCTCTGCGCCCAGGGCCGGGTCCCGGACTGCGGACAGATCAAGTACGAGCCGCAGAGCGTGGAGGGCCCGAAGGGGCTGCGCAGCTGCCACGCCGGGATCGCCCACTTCGCCGTCCTGAACGACGACAGCCGGGGCTGGCCCGCCACCGCGGTCGGCTCCTCGGTGACCTTCACCTGGACCAACACCGCCCGGCACGCCACCAGCAACTGGGAGTACTTCGTCGGTGGCAACCGGGTGGCGGTCTTCGACGGCGGTGGGCGGCAGCCCGAGGCCACCGTCTCGCACACCGTCGACCTGAGCGGCTGGTCCGGACGGCAGAAGGTGCTCGCCGTGTGGAACATCGCGGACACCGCCAACGCGTTCTACTCCTGCGTCGACCTCCAGGTCGGCGGGGGCGGCGGCCCGTCGCCCACGCCGAGCCCGACGCCGCCGGCCCCGTCGCCCACCCCGACCCCCACCGCCTCCCCGACCACCCCTCCCGCCCCGGGCGGCAGCTGGACGGCGGGCCGGGCGTACCAGGCCGGCGACCAGGTCACCTACGGCGGGCTGACGTACCGCTGCCGGCAGGCGCACACCGCGATCCCCGGCTGGGAACCGCCCCACGTGCCGGCGCTCTGGACCCAGGTCTGACCGCACGGGTGCGGCCCGCCCCCCGGCGCCCGCCGCACCCGTCACCACCCCCGGATCGGAGTGCGCCATGCGACGGCTGCGCACGGTCGCCCTGCTCGCCGCCCTGCTGCTGGCATCCGGCTGCGGCGCGGGGACACCCCCGACGCCGCCCGCGCCCGCCGTGCCCGCAACGACTGCGGCCACCGGGAGCGCGCTGAGCGGGCTGGACGTGCTCTTCCTGACCACCATGGCGGCGCACACCGAGCAGACGCTGGAGATGGTGCGGCTCGGCCGGGACCGGGTGACCGACCGGAAGCTGCGCACCCTGGTCGCCGCCATCGAGGTCACCGAGTCCGACGAGCTCGCCACGATGCGCGGCTGGCTGCGGGACGCCGGGCCCGCCGGGACAGCCCACCGGCACGACCACGACCACGGGACCGCCGCCGGGGACCTGGCACGCCTGCGGGCCGCCCCGGACGGCGAGGTCGACCGCGTCCTGCTCGACGTGCTCGGCGCCCACCAGGGCGCGGCGGCCGACCTGGCCCGGGCGCACCTGGCGGTCGGCAGCGACCCGAGGGTGCGCGACCTCGCCGGACGCGTCGAGCGCTCGCGTACGGCCGAGGTCTCGCTCCTGGCCGGGCTGGCGGCGGCCCGGCGCTGACCCGGCGACCCGGCGACTCGTGGTCGGGTCGCCCGACCCGGCGGCCCCCGCCCTCAGGCGTCGGCGCGCGGCTCCAGTCGGATGGAGACCGAGTTGACGCAGTGCCGGGTGTCCCTGGGGGTGAAGCCCTCGCCCCGGAACACGTGACCGAGGTGACTGTCGCACCGGGCACAGCGGATCTCGGTGCGGCTCATCCCCAGGCTGCGGTCCTCGATCTCCTTGACCGCGCCGGGGATGGCGGCGTCGAAGCTGGGCCACCCGCAGTGCGAGTCGAACTTCGTGTCGCTCGGGAAGAGCTCCGCGCCGCAGGCCCGGCAGCGGTAGATCCCCGGCGTCTTCGTGTCGACGTACTCGCCGGTCCACGGGCGCTCGGTGCCGGCCTCCCGCAGCACCCGGAACTCCTCGGGGCTGAGCCGGACCCGCCACTCTTCCTCGGTGCGGGGCAGTTCGCTCTCGTCAAGACTCACCCGCCAACGGTACGCCGGACGTCGGGGGTGTGGCATATGGTCGCGCAATGGGTGGCACGAAGGCCGCGGCCGAAGAGATCGAGGTGGCCGGGCACACCGTACGGCTGACCAGTCCGGAGCGGGTCATCTTCCCGCAGCGCGGCTTCACCAAGGCCGACGTCTTCCACTACTACGTCGCCGTGGGCGACGGCATCATGCGCGCGCTGCGCGGGCGTCCTACCACGTTGCAGCGTTTCCCCGAGGGCGTCGAGGGGGAGGCGTTCTTCCAGAAGCGGGTGCCCGCGCGGGGCGTGCCGCCGTGGGTGGAGACGGCCACCATCAGCTTCCCGAGCGGTCGCAGCGCCGCCGAGCTCTGCCCGGCCGACCTGGCCCACGTGGCCTGGGCCGCCCAGATGGGCACCATCGTGTTCCACCCGTGGCCGGTGCGCGCCGCCGACGTCGACCGCCCCGACGAGCTGCGCGTCGACCTCGACCCGCAGCCGGGCACCGACTTCGCCGACGCGGTCGCCGCCGCCGTCGAGTTGCGGGGGCTCCTCGACGAGCTGGGCGTCCCCGGCTGGCCGAAGACCTCGGGCGGTCGCGGCGTGCACGTCTACCTGCGGATCGCGCCACGCTGGACGTTCACCGAGGTGCGCCGGGCCACCATCGCGCTCGCCCGCGAGCTGGAGCGGCGCCGGCCGGAGCTGGTCACCACCGCCTGGTGGAAGGAGCAGCGGGGCACCCGCGTCTTCGTCGACTACAACCAGATGGCCCGGGACCGCACGATCGCCTGCGCGTACTCGCTGCGGGCCAACGCCCGGGCCACCGTCTCCACCCCGGTCACCTGGGACGAGCTGCCCGACGTCGACCCGGACGACTTCGACCTGCGCAGCGTCCCGGCCCGGCTGGCCGAACGAGGCGACCCGCACGCCGGCATCGACGACGCGGCGTGGGACATCACCCCGCTGCTGGAGTGGGCCGACCGGGACGACGCCGCCGGCCAGGGCGACATGCCGTACCCGCCGGACCACCCCAAGATGCCCGGCGAGCCGAAGCGGGTGCAGCCCTCCAAGGACCGCGACCGCCCCCGCTGACCGGCCCGCGCCGGTCGCCTTCCGGTACGCGGCGATCGCCTGAGAACGATCTCCATCCGGCGATGGAAGCACAGCGCCGTCATCCCGTCCGCCCCGCGCCCCGGCGATGGACCGCCGCCGATCGGGTAACGATCAAGTAACGGGCGCGAACCTTTCCCGGACCGTCACCCCTCTCCCTGATCGTCGGCCCGACACCGGGCCAGGGGAGGGCATCGGATGAAGCTGGTGTGGAGGCGGGCCCACGAGGCGCGCGGGCTGCTGCTCGCGGCGGTGGTCGCGGCCCTGGTGGCGGTCGCGTTGGTCACCGGCCTCTCCGACTACAACCGCCGAGCCGTCGAGGCCGGCCAGCGCGCCCTGCTCACCGGGGCGTCCTTCGAGGAGCGCAGCATCCTGGTCAGCGGTGCGGCCGGCCGGGACGCGACCGAGTTCGCCACCCGCGACCGGGCGGTCCGCGACGGCTTCGCCGCCGGTCTCGGCGGTGCGCCGATCACCGTCGACGCCGCCCGCTACGGCGGTGGCCGTGAGCTGACCGGCGACCTCGGCCCGGTGGTCCGGGAGGACGACGACCCGGTCTTCGCCAGCCTCGCGACCCTCGACGACCTGCCCCGCCACGCGGAGCTGAGCAGCGGCGCGTGGCCCACCCCCGGGGCGTCCCCCGTGCAGGTGACGTTGCCGGAGAAGGTCGCCGGCGCGCTCGGGATGGCCATCGGCGACCGGGTGCCGATGCTGGACCGCAGGTCCGAGCGGACCAGCGAGGTGGTGCTCGTCGGGACGTGGCGCCCGCGCGACGCGGCCGACCCGTACTGGCTGTTGGCCCCCGGGGTGGGCGCCGGCAGTGCGGCGGACTCCGGCACCTCGTACGGGCCCTTCGTCCTGGATCGGGCCGACTTCGTCGCGACCTACCCGGGCGCGGTGTCGGCGTCCTGGGTGGTCGAGCCGGACCTCGCGGCCGTGGCCCGCGCCGGCCGGCTGCTCGACGTGCGGGCGGCGCTGAGCGCCGCCGTCGCCGAGGTGCCCGAGGCGGCCGGGCTGGGCTCCTCGGCCCAGACCGTCACGGCGATCGACCGGCTGCTCGACCGCGTCGCCCGGGCCGACCTGGTCGGGCGCTCCTCGCTGGCCACCCCGCTGCTGCTGATCGTGGTCCTCGGCGGGTACGCGCTGGTGCTGGTCGCCGCCCTGCTGCACGAGGACCGGCGGGGCCAGACCGCCCTGCTCCGGGCCCGCGGCGCCGCCCGGCGGCAACTGGCCGGCCTGGCGGCCCGGGAGGCGGCGTTGGTCGTCCTGCCCGCCGGCGTGCTGGGGCCCCTGATCGCCGGCGAGGCGCTGCGGCACGTGGGCACCGACGGCGCCGCCCCGCTGGCGCTCTCCCCCGGGAACACCACGCTGGTCTGGGCCGCCGCGGCCGCCACCGCCGCCGGCTGCCTGGTCGCGATGGTCGTCCCGACGCTGCGGGGAGCCGGCACGTACGTCGCCGACATGGCGGCCCGGTCCCGTCCCACCCGCGCCGCGACCGTCCAACGGGCCAGCCTCGACCTGGTGCTGGTCGGCTTCGCGGTGCTGGCCTGGACGCAGCTGCGCCAGTACTCCTCGCCGGTCACCGGGGCCGGCGGGCGGCTCGGGGTCGACCCGCTGCTGGTCGCCGCGCCGACGCTGGGCGTGCTCGCCGGCGCGGTCGTGGCGCTGCGGCTGCTGCCGCCCGCGACCCGGTTCGCCGAGCGGTTCGTCGACCGCCGGCCGTGGACGGCGACGATGTTCGGCATGTGGCAGGCCGGTCGGCGCCCGCACGCCGGCCCGGTGCTGCTGCTCGCCCTCGCCGTCGGCGGCAGCACCCTGGCCTGGTCGCTGGTGACGACGGGGGAGCGGTCGCAGGCCGACCAGGCCGAGCACACCGTCGGCGCCGACCTGCGGGTCGTCGAGCGCACCGGCGCGGCGCCCGACGACCGGGCCGGTCAGGTCGGCGTGCTGCCCGGCGTCGACGGGGTGCTGCCGGCTTGGCGGGACGAGATCCGCCTCGGCCGCGACGACCTGCCGACGACGGTGGTGAGCCTGGACGCCGCGGGCGCGACCGGCGTGCTGCGGCTCAACGAGCGACTGGCCGACGAGCCGGTGCCGGCGCTGCTGGACCGGCTGACCCGGGCGCGCGGCGCGCCGGCCGGCATGGACCTGCCCCCGGGCACCCGCTCCCTCACCGGCACGGTTCGTACGCCCGTGCGGGACGCCGTCACGCCGCACCAGATCGGTCTCTGGGTGCTGCTGACCCGGGCGGACGGGCTGGCCTTCCGGATTCCGGCGGGCAGCAGCGGCAGCGACGGCCGGCCGGTGCCGTTCACCGTCGCCGTCCCCGACGGGGCGGGCACCGTGCGGCTGTCCGGCTTCGAGGTCGACGGCGGGGACGCGCGCGGGCGGGCGTACCGCCTGGAGGTGTCGGACCTGCGGGTGGTCGGCGCGGACGGCGCGGCCCGGCCGACGTCGCTGGCCGGCGGGTGGGTGGCCGCCGACGGCCAGGGGAAGCCGGTCCGCGCGAACGTCACGGCCACCGGCCTGAGCGCCGAGCGGGAGATCGAGTACCTGGCGGGGGGCCGGTTCGCGTTCCAGCCGCCGAGCCGCTTCGCCCTGGTGCCGGCCGCCGAGAACCGGCCGGTACCCGCGCTGATGACCCCGGCGGTGCGCGACGCGCTGAGTCTGCGCACCGGCGACACGGTCGACCTCGTGCTGTCCGGCGCGACGCTGCCGGTCACGCTGGTGGGCGAGCTGGACGAGGTGCCGTCCACGGCCGGCGCGGGCGTGCTGCTGGACCTGCCGGCGGCGACGGACTGGCTGATCCGGGACCGGGGCGCCATCCGGCCGGTCGCGGAGTGGTGGCTGGGCACCGACGGCGACGGCCACGCCGAGGCGGCCCGCGGGGCGGCCGAACTGGCCGGCACCACGCTGCTCGACCGGCGGGAGGTGGCCGAGCGGGCCGCCGGCGACCCGTACTGGCAGGGGGCCCGCACCGGGCTGCTCGCCGCCGCGCTCGGCTCGGTGCTGCTGGCGCTGGTCGGCCTGGTCGTCGACGTCTGGGCGACCGCCCGGCACCGGCTGGGGGAGTTCGCCGTGCTGCACACGCTCGGCGCCAGCCCTCGGCTGCTGGCCCGGGCGCTGCTGGCCGAGCAGACCTTCCTGGCCGGCATCGGCGTCGGTGTCGGCCTGCTGCTGGGCGCCGCGGTCGGCGCGACCATGGCCCCGCTGGTCATCCTCACGCCGTCCGCAGGTCGGCCGGTGCCGGAGGCCGCCTTCGTGGTGCCCTGGCTGCCCATCGGCCTGACCGCGCTCGGCCTGCTGCTGGCGGCACTCGCCTTCAGCGCGTTCATCGCCCTCGGCATCCGGCAGCGGGTGGCCGTGGCGCAGCTGCGGATCGGGGGAGACCGGTGACCGGGTGGAGCGTAGGGACGACCAGGAGCGGAGACGGGGCGTGGTGAGCATCGGGGCGGTCGCCCGCCGGGTACGGGCGTACGGCGGACAGTTCCTGCTGCTCGCGGCGCTGACGCTGGTCGCCGTGCTGGTGATCAGCGGCGTGCCGAGGATCGTCAACGACCACGCCCAGCAGGGCCTGCGGTCCCACCTGGGCGCCGTGCCGCCGCAGCAGCGCGACGTGACGTACTCGACCGGGCCGCTCGTCGACACGGACACCGACACCTCCCTGGTGGCCGCGCACCAGGGCGACCTGGCGAAGCTGGAGGCCGGACTGCCGCCGGTCGTACGCCGGATGGTCGAACAGCGGTGGTTCACCGCGGAGACGGCGGCCAGCCGGGTGCGAGGCCCGGACCTGGCGGCGAAGAACCTCCTGGTCGACCTCGGCCTGCGGGCCGTGCCCGGGGTCGAGGAGGCCGGCACCCTGGTCGAGGGGCGCTGGCCGGCCGACGCGCCGAAGGGCCAGCCGGTGCAGGTGGCGCTGGCCGAGGACGTCGCCCGCAAGCTGAACCTGCGGCTCGGCAGCCGGCTCACCCTCACCGCGCCGACTGCCGGCTCACCCTTCGAATCCATGCCTCCCGTCCAGGTCGCCGTGGTCGGTCTCTTCCAGCCGCGTGCCGGTACCGACGGGCTCTGGGACGGCCTGCCGCCGCTGTTGCGGATCGTCGAGCCGGAGGGGGACGGCGAACCCTTCATCATCGTCGGCGTCGTCGACGGCGCGGCGCTGGACCGCCAGGCCGTCGCCGGCTGGCCGATGTCGTTCAGCTGGCGCTACCGGTTGGGCGCCGACGGCATTGACGTCCGCGAGCTGGACCAGGTGATCGACGGCCTCCAGCAGACGACCCGGGAGGCGGCCGGCCGGGACATCATCCAGGGGCTGGACATCCCGCTGCGGGATTTCGCCGCCGAGGTGGACAGCGCCCGGACGGTGCTCGGGGTGATCGCCGCGGGCGTGTTGGCCACGCTGGCCGGCCTCGTCGCGCTGGCCGCCGGGCTGCTGGTGCGCCGGCGCCGGGCGGAGTTCATCCTGCTGCGTGCCCGGGGCGGGGCGACCACCACGAACGCGGGCCGCAGCCTGGCCGAGGCGCTGCTGGTGGTGCCGCCCGCCGCCGCGCTCGGCTGGCTGCTCGGCGGCCTCGCTCCCGGGGCGCCCGGGGAGACCCGGTGGCTCGCCGTCGCCGCGACCGTCCTGGTGGCGTCGGCGCTGCCGGTGGCCACCCTCGCCGTCTCCACCGGCGGCACCGGGCGGCGTGACCTGGTCCGCGCGCGCCCCTCCGCGCGTCGGCTCACGGCGGAGGCGGCGCTGCTGGTCCTCGCGGGTCTCGCGGTCGTGCTGCTGCGCCGCCGTGGCCTCACTCCCGGCGAGGTCGATCCGCTGCTGGTCTCGGTCCCGGTGCTGCTGGCCGTCGCCGCGGCGGTGGTCGCGATGCGGTTGTACCCGTGGCCCCTGCGACTGGTCAGCCGGCTCGCCGCCCGCGCCCGGGGCAGCGTCGCCTTCCTCGGTACCGCCCGGGCCGGCCGGTCGGTCGTCGCCGTACCGCTGGTGGTCGTCGTGCTGGCCATCGCGACGGCGGCGTTCTGCGCGGTGACGGCCGCCGGGATCGAGGCGAGCCGGGACCGGGCCGCCAGCCGGGCGGTCCCCGCCGACGCCCTGATCCTCGGGGAGCGGATCGCCCCGGACACGGGCGCCGAGTTGGAGCGGCTGCCGGGGGTACGCGCCGCTAGCCCCGTGCTGCAGGAGGCGGGCCAGCGCCTGACGAAGGACGCGGTCGGCACCGACACCAGGCTCGGCAGCGTCACCGTGCTCATGGTCGACGGCCCCGCCCTGGCCCGGATGGTCAGCCAGGCCGGCGTCGACGTGACGGTGCCCGCGGCGCTGCGCACCCCCGCCGGGGGAACCGGCCCGCTGCCCGCGGTGGTCTCCCCGGCGGTCGCCGCCGAGCTGGCCGCCGCCGGACTGGACGGCTCCGCCTTCGTCAGCGCCCAGGGCCAGCGGTACGAGTTCCGGGTCGCCGAGCGGACGGAGAGCTTCCCGCTGCTGCGTGCGGGCAGCAGCCGGTTCGTCATCCTGCCCTGGCAGTCGTTGCCCCGCCGGGACTACGCCGCCGTGCCGACCGGCTTCCTGGTCGTCGGCGACGGGCTGGACGTCGAGGCGCTGCGCCGGGTCGGCGACGCCGGGCAGTCCCGTTTCCAGAAGGGCGGGACCGTCACCGGCCGGGAGCGCTCGCGCAGCGTGGAGGTGCTGACCTTCGCGGACACCCGCCGGCAGGTGGGCGAGGGCGGCGCGAACGGGGTGCTCGCCTTCGGCTTCGTCGCCGGCGCGGCCGGCGGGACGGCGCTCGGCCTGCTCGCGATCGCCTTCACGGTGCTCGCCGGCGCCCGGGAGCGCGGCCAGGTGCTGTCCCGGCTGCGCACCCTCGGCCTGTCCCGGCGCCAGTGGCGCGGGCTGCTGGTGGTGGAACTGGCCCCGCTGGTGGGCGTCTCGGTGGTGACCGGCGCGCTGGTCGGCACGGTGTTGCCGCTGCTGCTCACCCCGGTGCTCGGCCTGTCCGCCTTCACCGACGGCGTGGAGGTCCGGGTGGCGTTCGAGCCCGGCCTGGCGGCGGGGGTCGTCGCGTTGGGGGCGGTCGCCCTCGGCTTCGCGGTCGCCGTCGAGGCCCTGAACAACCGCCGGATGCGCCTCGGCGAGGTGCTCCGGCTCGGAGAGGAGAGCTGACATGACCGCTACCGCGGAGACCACCGCCGTGCCGGATCTGGCCGCCCTGCAACAGCGGGCCGCCGAGCGTGCGGCGGAGCGGGCCGGTGGCCGGGACCTGTTGCGCGGGCACATCGTCTGCGACGGGCTGGTCCGGATCTTCAAGACCGAGGGGGTGGAGGTGGTCGCGCTACAGGGGCTCGACCTGGTCATCGACCGGGGCGAGCTGGTGGCGATCGTGGGTGCCTCCGGTTCCGGCAAGTCGACCCTGCTGAACATCCTCTCCGGGCTGGACACCCCCACCGCCGGCATCGCCCGCGTGGGCGACTACGACCTGCTCAACCTCTCCGCACGGCGGAGACTGAGCTACCGGCGTGACATGGTGGGGTTCGTCTGGCAGCAGACCGGCCGCAACCTGCTGCCGTACCTGACCGCGCTGGAGAACGTCGAGCTGCCGATGCGGCTGGCCGGTCGGCGGGGCGGCCGGCGGGCCCACCGCGAGCGGGCCCGGGAACTGCTCGACCTGGTCGGCGTGGGCCACTGCGCCGACCGGCGGCCGGGGCAGCTCAGCGGCGGCGAGCAGCAGCGCTGCGCGGTGGCGGTGGCGGTGGCCAACGACCCCGAGGTGCTCTTCGCCGACGAGCCGACCGGTGAGCTGGACGAGGCGACCGGCGCCGAGGTGTTCGGGGCGCTGCGCACCATCAACGCCGAACTCGGCGTCACCATCGTGGTGGTCACCCACGACCACGCCGTGGCCACCCAGGTCCGCCGGACCGTCGCGATCCGCGACGGCCGGACCGCCTCCGAGGTACGCCGGACCGCGCGGATCGGCGCGGACGGCAGCACCGAGCTGGTCAGCGAGGAGTACGCCGTGCTCGACCGCACCGGCCGGATGCAGCTGCCGGCGTCCTTCGTCGACGCCCTGTCGCTGCGGGACCGGGTGCGGCTCAACCTGGAGCCGGACCACGTGGAGGTGCGGCCGGGCGACCGGGCGCGGGACGAGCGGGAGGCGACGCAGTGAGCGGGCCAGGAATCAGTCGGTACCGCGTGGCCGAGCCGGTCGGCCACGCCGAGCGCAGCGGGGCGGGATCATGAGCGAGCGGGACGTGGTGGCGGACGGCCGGTACGACGGGGCGACGGTCGACGGGCGCCCGGGCGGGACGGTGCCGGACGGGCGGCCCGGCGCAAGCGTGGCGGGCGTCGCGGTCACCGACGAGGTGGTCCGGGTGGCGGAGGTCAGCCGCACGTTCGGCCGCGGTGAGCACGCGGTGCACGCCGTGCGGGAGGTGTCGTTCTCCGCCGGGCGGGGCGAGCTGGTCGCCGTACGGGGCCGTTCCGGGGCGGGCAAGACCACCCTGCTGAACCTGGTCGGCGGGCTGGACCGGCCCGACTCGGGTCGGGTGGTGGTGGCGGGGCACGACGTGACCGGGGTCGGCGAGCGGGAGCTGCTGGAGCTGCGCCGGGGCATCGTCGGCTTCGTGTTCCAGACCTTCGGGCTGGTGCCGATCCTCTCCGCCGCCGAGAACGTCGGCGTGCCGCTGCGGCTGGCGCGGGTGCCGGCGGCCGAGCGGGAGGAGCGGGTGGCGGTGCTGCTGGAGCTGGTCGGCCTGGGCGGGCACGCCGCGCAGCGGCCGTACGAGCTGTCGGGCGGGCAGCAGCAGCGGGTGGCGGTGGCCCGGGCCCTGGCCAACGAGCCCGACCTGCTGATCGCCGACGAGCCCACCGGCCAGCTCGACTCGGAGACCGGCCGCTCGATCATGGACCTGATCCGGGCGGTCGTGCACGCGCGGGGCATGACCGCGCTGGTCGCCACCCAC
Source organism: Micromonospora sp. NPDC049139 (assembly GCF_055586845.1). Lineage (NCBI taxonomy): Bacteria > Bacillati > Actinomycetota > Actinomycetes > Micromonosporales > Micromonosporaceae > Micromonospora > Micromonospora sp. NPDC049139. The sequence goes on from NZ_JBVJHK010000003.1 coordinate 436,298, forward strand.
GACCCGGCCCTGATCGACCTCGCCGACCGCGTCCTCACCCTCCGCGACGGCCGCCTGGTCGACGGCTGACCGGGGCGGGTCCGCACCGACGTGCGGTGCGGACCCCCGGGCACCGGCGACCAGGGCGAACGAGGCGCCCGGGCTGCGCGGGTCGAGGCGGGTGGTCGGCTCGTCGTGCGCGTTGCGCACTCAGTCCCGGCAGCGCCGCCGGTGGCCGGCTCGTCGAGCGCGGCTCGCACTCAGTCCCGGCAGCGACGCCGGTGGTAGGCCACGGTGAGCGCGAGCAGCAGCGGACCCCAGAGCAGCAGCGGGGTGTAGCAGGCCGACAGCAGCGCCGTCCCGCCAGGGGAGAAGCCGAACCCGTCGCCGCGCGGGAGCCCGCCAAACGCGGCGTACCCCCAGATCAGGATGAGCGCGACGCCGCCCGCGGTGGCCGCGGTCTCGGCGAACGGCGGCGGCACCCGCCGGCCGCCGACCAGCGGCAGCCAGCGTGGGAAGACCTCGCCCCACTGCCGGACCAGTCCGATCGAGAGCAGCGCCAGCGCCTCCTGGACCACGCTCAGCGACAGGATGTAGACGGCCTCCCAACCGCCGACCCGGACCGGCTCGCCGTTCGCGAACGCGCCGATCGGGACGCCGGCCACCAGTGCGATGCGCCACAGCCCCGACGGGAGGGTGACCAGGGGAATCAGGTGGGCGGTCCGCACCGCCCACCGCGGCGCCGATCGTCCGTCCCGGGCGTGACCCGACGGGGCGATCGCGGTTGCGGTGCTCATGACGGACTCCGTTCCTCGGCGGCTGCTGCTCCAGCCTCGCCGGCCGAGGACGGCCCGCCACCCCGCCAGTGGGTGAACCGGCTCCCCGACGCGGGGGAGCGTCCCCCGGTCCCGGGCCACCGTGCGGAAGGCGGGCCGGCGGGCCGGCCCCGAGGTCAGAGCGGAAGCTTCATGCCCTCGTGGCTGGCCACGAAGCCGAGGCTGAGGTAGAAGCGGTGGGCGTCGTGGCGGGTCTTGTCGGTGGTGAGCTGCACCAGGGCGCAGCCGCGCTGCTTCGCCTGGTCGACGGCCCAGGTCATCATCTGCCGGCCGAGGCCCCGCCCGCGCCGGTCCGAGTGGACGCGGACGGCCTCGACGAGCTGCCGCTCCGCGCCGTGCCGGCCGAGCCCGGGAATGTAGGTGAGCTGCATGCAGCCGACCACCTCACCGTCCGCGTCGGCCACGATGAGCTGGTTGCGCGGATCGGCGGCGATGTCCGCGAACGCCCTCTCGTACGCGTCGTCGACCTCCGTGAAGTCCCGGGACTTCCCGAGCACGTCGTCGGCGAGCAGGGCCAGCACGGCGGGCAGGTCGGCCCGGACCGCCTCCCGGAAGATCACGTCGCTCATGCCGTCAGCGTGACACAACGATGTGGGGCGATGCGGAGGCGGCGCTTGCCGGCACCAGGCAGCATGATGGCTCATGGACGTCCTGCTGCTGCCGTTCCGGTGGATCTACCGGGCGTTGGTCTGGTTCGCCAACTCGCCCCGGACGTTGATCATCTCCTACCTGCTGATGATCGTGGTGGCCGGCGTCATCTACGGCCAGGTGGAGAACCGCACGGCGGCGGACGCGGTCTGGTGGGCGGTGGTGACCGCGTCCACCGTCGGGTACGGCGACATCTCACCGGCCAGCTGGCAGGGCCGGGCCCTCGCCGCGCTGCTCATCTCGACCATGGTGCTGCTGGTCATCCCGTTGATCACCGCGCACTTCGCCAGCCAGCTGATCGTCGACGACGACGCCTTCGAGCACGACGAGCAGGAGGAACTCAAGGCCGACGTCCGGCGCATGCGGGCCCTGCTGGAGGAGATCGCCGCCCGGCAGGGCATCGAGCTGCCCGACCTGCCGCCGGAACGGCCGGTCAGCGGGCCGGGCAGCGCAGCCCCTCTCTGGGCACGGTCAGGTCGATCAAGTAGGCGTCGACCGCCTCCGTGATGCAGGAGGTCTGCGGGTAGGCGGTGTGCCCCTCACCCTCCCAGGTGAGCACCCGGCCGACGCCGAGCATCTCGGCCAGCTTGCCGGTCTGCTCGTAGGGCGTCGCCGGGTCGCCGGTGGTGCCCACCACCAGGATCGGCGGCGCCCCGTCGGCCCGGCCGGTCGGGTACGGGTCACGGCCGCCCGGCCACTCCGTGCAGGAGAGCATGCCGACGGCCAAAGACGGGCCGAACAGCGGGTACTTCGCCCGCCACTGCGACTGGAACTGGCGGATCCGCTCCCGGGTCGGCTTCTCCTCCTCGTCGGCGCAGTTGACGGCCAGGTTGGCGTCGAACAGGTTCGAGTAGTGCCCGTCGGAGTCCCGGTCGGCGTACGCGTCGGCGAGGCGGAACACGTCCGTCGGGTCGCCGCCCTCCAGCTCGTCGATGGCGCGGGCCAGCTCCTGCCACCCCTGCTCCGTGTAGAGCGAGGAGATGATCGCGTAGAAGACCCAGCCCGGGGTGGCCTCCCGGCCGTCGTCGCCGCGCACCGGGGACACCCGGGCCTTGTCGATCGCCGAGGTGACCGCGGCGCGGGCGTCCGGGGCGATCGGGCAGCGGCCGGCGTTGGCGGCGCACCACCGGGTGAAGTTGTCGAAGGCCCGCTCGAAGCCCCTGGCCTGACTCTCCGAGCCGGCGACCAGACCCTGCTTCGGGTCGATCGCGCCGTCGAGCACCATCGCCCGGACGTGCTGTGGGTAGAGCTGCGCGTAGGTGGCGCCGAGCAGGGTGCCGTAGGAGTAGCCGAGGTAGGTCAGCTTGTCGTCGCCGACGGCCGCGCGGACCATGTCCATGTCGCGGGCGGCCTGCTCGGTGCCGTAGAGCGCCAACTGGTCGCCGTAGCGGTCGCCGCAGCCGCGCCCGATCCGCTGGTTGAGCGCCACGAACCCGTCGAAGGACTCCTGGCTGCGCGGGTCGGGGTCGTAGCCGAAGCTCGCGTCCAGGTCGGCGTCCGGAATGCACTTCACCGGGCTGGAGCGGGACACCCCGCGAGGGTCGAAGCCGACGATGTCGAACCGGTCGGTGATCGAGGCGGGCAGGCCGCCGAACGCCGGCCCGTAGGAGAGGTAGACCGCTGTGTCCACCCCGGAGCCGCCCGGCCCGCCCGGGTTGACGACCAGCGAGCCGATCCGCTCGCGCTGCTTCGTCGACCGGGCGCGCAGCAGCGCGATCTCGAAGGTCTGCCCGGCGCCCGGGCCGGTGCCGGCCGCGCCGCCCATGCCCCAGTCACGCGGCACCTTGATCCGCGCGCACTCGTAGCGCATGTTCGGCGCGCTCCGCCCGACCAGCTCCTCGGCCACCTCCGGGCAGGACCGCCAGGTCGGCGCGGCACCCGGCGCGGCGGCCTCGCCCTCGACGTCCGTCCGGGGGGCGAACGCCGGCAGGGTGCAGCCGGCGGCGAGCAGCGCGGCGGCGGCCAGGCCGGCCAGGGTGAGCCGGAACCGGCGGATCCGGGCGGAATTGCGGGTCACGAGCGGGCCTCCGTGATCGATTTCGACGGCCAGGCTACGCCGGGCCCGCGGCGGCGGAGCCCACGGTCACCGTCGGGTCGCCGCGGAGCACCTGGTCCACATCGAACCGGACCGGCCGGTCGAGCTGGTCGTAGCGGCAGGAGCCGGGCTCGCGGTCGGGCCGCCACCGGACGAACCGGGCGGTGTGCCGGAACCGATCGCCCTCCATCGCGTCGTAGCCGACCTCGACCACCAGCTCGGGACGCAGCGGCTCCCACTCGAGGTTGCGGGTGCCGGTCCAGCGGCTGACCCCGCCGGGCAGGCGCTGGCCGCGCTCGTGGTCGCCGTGCACCCACGGGTGGTCGGCGCCGGCGTCCCGGTAGGGCTCCAGCTCCTCCAGCAGCTCGGCGCGGCGCGCCATGGTGAACGAGGCGCTCACCCCGACGTGGTGCAGCACGCCCGCGTCGTCGTAGAGCCCGAGCAGGAGCGAGCCGACCACCGGGCCCGACTTGTGCCACCGGAACCCGGCCACCACCACGTCGGCGGTGCGGGCGTGCTTGACCTTGAACATGAGCCGCTTGCCCGGCTCGTAGGGCAGGTCGGCCGGCTTGGCGATCAGGCCGTCCAGGCCGGCACCCTCGAAGACGTCGAACCAGCGGTGGGCGGTGTCGACGTCGGTGGTGACCTGGGTGACGTGCACCGGCGGGCGGACCCCGGCCAGGGCCGCCTCCAGCCGGGCCCGCCGCTGCGGATAGGGCTGGTCGAGCAGGGTCTCGTCGTCGAGGAGGAGCAGGTCGAAGGCGACGAAGTCGGCCGGCGTCGTCTCGGCCAGCAGCCGCACCCGGGAGGCGGCCGGATGGACGCGCTGGGCCAGCAGCTCGAAGTCGAGCCGGGGCTGCCCGCCCGGGCCGTCCCGCCGGATCACGATCAGCTCGCCGTCGACCGCGCACCGCTCGGGCAGCTGGCGGCGGGCCTGCTCGACCACCTCGGGGAAGTAGCGGGTCATCGACTTGCCGCCCCGGCTGGACAGCTCCACCTCGTCGCCGTCGCGGAACACGATGCACCGGAAGCCGTCCCACTTCGGCTCGTACGTCATCCCGGACGCGGTGGGGATCCGCGGGACGCTCTTGGCCAGCATCGGCTCGACCGGTGGACTGATCGGCAGCTTCACGGCGACAGTCAACCAGACCGCACCGACAGCCGTGAGGCAGATCACGGCCGGGCGGCGGGCGGCGTGTCCTCCCGCGCGCCCCTCGTCCCCGCCAGGGCGAATCGGAAAACCGCAGGTCAGAGCTACTTTCGCGGGGTGTCGGAGTGGGTCTGCGGGTGCTGCGGTCGGTGGCGGGTGAGCGTCGAGCTGATCCGGGGCCGCCACCGGTACCGGCTCGTGCGCCGCTACCCGGCCCGGTTCGGCGGGGGCAAGGACGTGCTCGGCGAGGTCGGCTCGGTGGCGGAGCTGGAGGAGCTGCTGCGCCGCCGTACCCCCCTGGGGCTGGCCGACCTGCACGAGGCCGCCTGACCCGACGGCGCCCGGGGCCCGGCGGAGGCGGGCGGACCGGCGGCGACCGACCGGCGGATGCCGCGGTCACGATCCGTCGGGCAGCGTCGTCACCGGTGGGCGCGGCGCGCGGGGCGCCGCCCGGGAAGGGGCGCGATGCGGTTCGAGACCGGTACGGAGGTGGCCGCCGAGCCCGGACGGGTCTGGGCGGTGCTGGTCGACGTCGAGCGGTGGCCGGAGTGGACGCCCTCGGTGCGCCGGGCCCGGCGGGGGGAGCCGGGGCCGCTCGCGGTGGGCGCCACCGCCAGGCTGGAGCAGCCGAAGCTGCGGCCGGCCGTCTGGCGGGTCACCGAGCTGACCGAGGGGCACTCCTTCGCCTGGGTGTCGCGCAGCCCCGGCGTGCGCACCCTGGCCGAACACCGGGTGCTGCCGCTGGCCGACGGGCGCAGCCGGGTTGAGCTGGTGCTCGCGCAGTCCGGGCCGCTGGCCGGTCCGGTCGGCTGGCTCTACGGCGACCTGACGCGCCGCTACCTGCGGATGGAGGCCGACGGGCTCAGGCGTCGTTGCGAGCGGGACTGACCACGGCCTTCTCCAGCAGGGCCAGCCGGTGGCCGTTCGGGTCCGGCCGGTGCCCGACCACGCGGTAGCCGTGCCGGTGGTACAGCCGCAGGTTCTGCTCGCTGTCGGCCCCGGTGAAGAGCGCGAGGCGGCGCACGCGGGCGGCACAGGCCGCCTCGACCGCCCGTAGCAGCCGCCCGCCGACGCCCCGGCCCTGCTGGTCGGGGGCGACGGCGAGGCGGCCGACGTGCGCAGTGTCGCCGTCGACGTGCGCCCGCACCGAGCCGACCAGCCGGTGGCCGAGCCGGGCGGTGAGCACCGTCGCCGGCCCCGCCAGCGCGGCCCGCACCTCCTCCAGGGTCTCGGTCAGCGGCGGCAGGAACGGGTCGGCGTAGCGCTGGGCCTCCACGAGGTACGCGGCGCGCTGCACCGTGAGGATCTCGCCGGCGTCCGGCACGGCGGCGGGGGCGATGCGCGGCTCGATCACGCCGACAGCCAACCACACGGCCCCGCCGCGCCGCCCGTACGCTGGCGGTGATCCGTCGAGCCCCGGGGGTGCGCGCCGTGCCGGCACTGACCTATCCGCACGTCGGCGCCACCCGCGTCGGGGACCTGCCGCCCGGCTGGCGGCACGTGCGGCACCGGGTGCGGCTGCCCGACTCCTGCTTCGCCGCCGCCGGCGCGGCGGTGCTCGGCTGGCGCCTGCACCGGGCGGCCGGCATCCGGATGGACGCGGCGGCCGACCGCGCCGCGCCCGGGGTGCGGGTGGTCTCCCGGCTGGGCGTCGGCCCGCTGCGGCTGGCCGCGCCCTGCGAGGTGGTCTGGGCCGTCGACGACGACCGGCGGGCCGGCTTCGGGTACGGCACGCTGCCCGGGCACCCGGCCAGCGGCGAGGAGGCGTTCGTGGTCAGCCGCGACGCCGCCGGCCGCGTCTGGTTCGAGGTGGTCGCGTTCAGCCGCCCCGACCGCTGGGTCATGCGCGCCGCCGGGCCGGCCGGCCGGGCCTTCCAGCACGCGTACGCCTGGTGGCTCGGCCGCACCCTGCGCCGCCTCTGCGCCCGGTCCTGACCGCGCGTCCGTCCACGGCACCGTGCCACGGCCGGCGGGCGGGGCGGCCCGTCAGTACCGGGCGAAGGAGCGGATCGGCATCCGGGGGCCGTACTTCGGGGCCTGGACGCCCCCGGCCTCCAGCAGCACGCAGACCCGGCCCCGGTGCCCCCGGAACGGCTCCAGCAGCGCCAGCATCCGGGCGTCGTCGCCGCGCGGCTCGCCCGCGAGCGCCCAGGCCACCGTGTTCGGCACGTGGAAGTCGCCGACGCTGACCGCGTCCGGGTCCCCGTACGCGATCCGCACCACCTCGGCGGCGGTCCACGGCCCGATGCCGGCGATGGCGGTGAGCCGGCGGGTGGCTTCGGCGGAGTCCGCGCAGCGCTCCAACCGGTCGGCGACGGCGGCGGCGCGGCGCAGCGTGTCGGCCCGGCGCTGCTCCACCCCGAACGGGTGGAACACCCAGTACGGGGTGGCGGCCACCGCCGCCGGCTCCGGCGGCAGCAGCAGCGGCTGCATCGGCCCGGGCGCCGCCTCCGCGAAGTGCCGCACCGTCGCGGCGTACGCGCGGTACGCCTCCTTGCCGGTCACCTTCTGCTCGAAGACCGCCCGGAGCAGCCGGGGGAAGACCTGACCGGTGGCCGGCATCCGCAGCCCCCGGTGCTGGGCCGCCAGCCGCGCCACCACGGGGTGGCCGGCGGCGAGTTCCGCGAACCCGCTGAGGTCGTCGCGCAGCCCCGCGACCGCGTCCGCCCGCTCCACCACCCAGTCGGCGCCCGGGCCGTAGCCCTCGGCGAGCAGGTCGCCGCCGGCCGGCCGCAGGGCGAGGGTGGCCGGCCCGTCGGGGGTGCGGGTGGCCCACCAGAAGGTGCCCGCCGCGACACGCGCGCAGGGGTCGTACGCGCTGAAGGTCAGCGCCCGGACCGACGCGGCCAGCCGGTAGCCGGCCGGCGGGCGCAGCTCCCGGCGGGCGGAGGGTTCGGTCCCGGTCACCCGCCCATGCTGTCACGTCCCGGTCCCTCGACCGGCGGCACCGCCGGCGTGCCGGTCGTCCCCGCTCGGCACGGCCGCCGGTGGGTACGCATGGCCCCGCGAACGGGATCAACGACGCACGGAGAAGATTCCGGGCGGCGGCGGGGTCGAGTCGGTGGCGTCGGCGTCGCGGACCACCGGGGCCCCGCCGGCGAACCGGTCCAGCTCCGCGCCGGCCAGCACCCGGCCGGGGAACCAGTCCCCGGCGGCGCGTCGGGTCAGCTCCGGCACCGGCGGCTCGACCCGGCTCGCCACGAGCACCAGGTTGCCGTAGCGGCGCCCGCGCAGCACCGCCGCGTCCCCGACCAGGCAGGCCCGGGGCAGCACCGACCGGACCGTGGCGACCTGCGCCCGCGCGTGGCGCAGCGGCGGGCCGTCGGCGACGTTGGCCAGGTAGCAGCCGTCGGGGCGCAGCACCCGGGCCACCTCGGCGGCGTACTCCACGGAGGTGAGGTGGGCCGGGGTGCGCGCGCCGGCGAAGACGTCGGCGACCACCACGTCGTAGCCGGCGTCCCGGCTGGCGGCGAGCACCGCGCGGGCGTCGGCCACCCGCACCTTGAGCCGGAACTCCGCCGGCCACGGCAGGGCGCGGCGGACCAGCTCCACCAGCGCACCGTCCACCTCGACCACCCGCTGGCCGGAGCCGGGCCGGGTGGCGGCCACGTAGCGGGGCAGCGTCAGCGCCCCGCCGCCGAGGTGCAGCACCCGCAGCGGCGCACCGGCCGGGGCCACCAGGTCGATCGCGGCGGCCAGCCGCCGGACGTACTCGAACTCCAGGTGCGTGGGGTCGGCCAGGTCCACGTGCGACTGCGGCGCGCCGTCCAGCAGCAGGGTCCACGACCCCGGCCGGTCCGGATCCGGCACCAGCTCGGCCAGCCCGGTGTCCACCCCTGCGGCCACCGTCTCGGCGCCCCGCCTGCGCCCCATCAGCGGCGGGCCCGGGCGGCGGCGGTGAGCACCCGGTGCAGCAGCCGCGCGTCGCCGAGCAGCGCCCGCAGCCGGCGCTCCAGGCCCGCGATCGGGATGAGGTTCTGCGGTGCCCGGGGGTCCTTGTACGGGGTGGAGGCGAACCGGGGCAGCGTCACCAGCGACAGGTCGGCCAGCTCCACCGCCTCGTCGATGTCCAACTCGGCGGAGCACTCCATCCGGACGATGCCCGCCCACGGCGCCCCGAGGGCCACCGGCAGCCGCAGATACCACGACCAGCCGCCCCACGCCGTGCCGAGCCGGAACACCGGGGACCGCTCGCCGGCCGCCAGCCCGGTGACCACCGCCGTCAGCCGGGCGTCCAGGTATTGGCTGTGCTGTGTCTTGATGTAGCCCAGCGTGCGCGGCAGCTGCCGCCGGTTGCGCAGCGGGCCGTCCACCACCAGCAGGTCGCCGTCGGTGCGGGCCGCCCCGGAGACCTCCACCTCCAGCGCGGTCAGCGGCCCCTGCACGGCGGCGGGGAGCTTGTTCAGCTCGCCCGTGCCGCTGACCCGGTGCACCGGGTAGCGGACGCTGCCGGCGACCACGTCCACCGCCGACGGGCTGGCGGTGAACAGGCCCCGGCCGACCCTCGCGCCGGCGAGCCGAGCCGCGCCGCGCTCCAGGTCGCACCGGACCACCCCGGCGGCGTACGAGGCGGCCAGGCCGGGAAAGGAGGCGCCGTCGTCCTCCGCCGTCCACACGCTCGCGTCGATCCGGCGCACCCCGTCGACCAGCAGCACCACGTCGGGGGCGCGCACCCCGGGGCGGGGCCCGATGGCCCGCCAGTCCACCGCGGGCAGTTCGGCGTCCGCGTCGACCTGGGCGCTGCTCGGCGCGGCGGGACCGCCGCCGGACGCCTCGAACGAGGCCCCGTACGCCGGGTCCCAGGCGTCGACGAAGAACCGGGGATCGGTCACCGGGGCGAGCCTCCCGTCGTGGCCCGGGGGACGCGGCGGCGGCCCCCGCTCACCGGCCGGTCCGCTCGACGCGGGCCGACCGGGCGTCCTTGCTGACCTCGTAGCGGACCGGGATGCGCTCGGCCAGCGCCGGCACGTGGGTGACCACCCCGACCATCCGGTCGCCCCGGGCGGCCAGGCTCTCCAGGGTGGCGGCCACCGTGTCCAGGGTGGCCGCGTCGAGCGTGCCGAAGCCCTCGTCGAGCACGATCGACTCCAGGCTCGCCGCGGTGGTGGACATGCCGGCGAGCTGCTCGGACAACGCGAGCGCCAGCGCCAGCGACGCCTGGAAGGTCTCGCCGCCGGACAGGGTGCGCACGCCCCGGCGCAGCCCGGCGTCGTGGTGGTCGACGACGAAGAACTCGCCCTTGTCGTGCACCAGGTCGTACTGCCCGCCGGACAGCTCCCGCAGGATGCCCGACGCGCCGTCGACCAGCAGGTCCAACGCCTCGGCCAGCAGCCACCGCTCGAAGTTGTTGGCCCGCAGGTGCCCCGCGAGGGCCCGGGCCACCTGCGCCTCGTGCTCGTACCCGGCCCGCTGCTCGCGCAGCCCGCCGGCCTGCTCGCGGCGGCGCTCCAGCTCGCGCAGGTCGCCCTCGGCCCGCTCCAGGGCGCGGTCGGCGGCGCGTACCGGATCGTCGGTGGCCGGCAGCCCGGCGGCGGCGAAGATGCCCGCGATGCGCTCGCCGACGCCGGCCGCCACGGCCTCGGCCTCCGCCACCGCGGCGGCCCGCCCCGCCCGCTCGGCGCGGCGGCGCTCCGCCTCCGCGCCCGCCCACCCGGTGAGAGCCGCCCACGCCGCGCCGAGGTCGTCGCGGTCGGCCGCCGGCGGCCCGAACCGGGCCAGCCCGTCGCGGGCGGCGTCGAACGCCCGCCAGGTCGCGCGCAGCCGCTCCTCGGCGGCGTCCACGGCCGCCCGGGCCCGCCGGGCCGTCTCCCGGCCGGCCCGCACCGCCGCCGCCGACTCCTCCAGCGCCCGGCGCAGCCGCGCGTGCTCGTCCAGCTCGCGGCGCAGCACCGCCGGCTCCGCCGCCCCGGCCAACTGCCCGTCCAGCTCGGCCAGCCGGGCGTCCAGCTGGTCCTGCCGGGCCCGCGCCCGCACCAGCACCCGCTCCAGCTCGCGGGCGGCGGCGTCGCGCTCCGCCACCACCGCCTGTGCGGCCTTCGTGGCGGCCCGCGCCGCCCGGCCCGCCGCCGTTGCGGCGGCGACCGCCGAGTCCGCCGGCACCGCCGGCACCCGCGCCACCGTCTGCTCGCAGACCGGGCAGGTCGCCCCGTCGCGCAGGTGCGCCCGCAGCGCCACCGCCTGGTCGGTCGCCTTGGCCTCCTCGTGGGCCCGGAAGGCGGCCTCCAACTCGGCCTCGGCCCGCTCGGCCGCCGCCCGCGCCTGCGTCAGCGCGGTCGCCGCCGCCGCGTGCTCGCCCCGCGCCGTGCCCACCGCCGTCCGGACCGTCTCCGCCTCGCCGGCCAGCTTCTCCCGGTCGGTGTACGCCCGCAGCAGCAGCCGCAGCGCGCTCTCGTCGCCGGCCGCGGCCAGCTCGCCGCGGAGCTTCTCCTCCCGCTCCTCGGCCAGGGACACCGCTGTCGCCGCCTCGTCCGCGCCCGCCCGCGCCGACGCCACCGCCCGGGCCACCTCGGCCACCCCGTCCGGCGCGCGCACGGCGGACAGCACCGCCAGGTCGGCGTCGAGCGCGGCCAGCGCCGCGTCCGCCTCGCGCGCCGCCTCCCGGGCCGCCGCCAGCTCCGGCACGGCCGCCGCCACCGCCCCGACCAGCTCCCGCATCCGGTCGACCTGCCCGGTCGCCGCCGCCAGCGCGGCGTCGTCGACGTCGGCGAGCCCGGCCAGCGCCTGGTTGACCGCCTCCAGCTTCGCCTCGGCCTGCGCGGCCCGCGCGGTCGCCTTCTTCTGCACCTCCTCGTAGACCCCGAGACCGAGCAGGTTCACCAGGATCTGCTGCCGGGTGGCCGGCTTGGCGTGCAGGAAGTCCGCGAACTGCCCCTGCGGCAGCACCACGCAGCTGGTGAACTGCTCGTACGGCAGCCCGACCGCCTCCAGCACCGCCTGCTCCATCTCGCCGGGGGTGCCGGCGACCACCTCGCCGAGGTCGTCGGGGCTCAGCCCGGTGTCGAGCTTGGTCACGTCGAAGCCGGCCGGCATGAGCTGCAACCCGGCGTTGGCCGTCTTGACGTTGCCCCGCCCGTCCCGGCGCACCACCCGGGTCGCCACGTAGCGGGACCCGCCGGACTCGAAGACCAGCCGCACCCGCGCCTCGGTGGCCGACGGCGCGAGGGCGTTGGCCAGCCCCCGGGTGCCGCCCCAGCGGGGCACCGTGCCGTAGAGGGCGAAGCAGATCGCGTCCAGCACCGTCGACTTGCCCGAGCCGGTCGGCCCCACCAGGGCGAAGAAGTCGGCGTCGGTGAAGTCGATCGTCGTCTCGTCCCGGAAGACGGTGAAGCCCGCCATGTCCAGCCGCATCGGCCGCATCAGTGGTCGACCTCCTCGAAGAGCTCGTCGAAGAGCTCCCGCACCCCGTCGTCGGTGTGCCCCCGGCTGTCCAGGTAGTCGGCGAAGAGCTGCCGGGGCGAGCGGCCGGCCCGCTGCGCCACCCGGGCGCCGCCGCCCGGGGCGGGCACCAGCTCGGGGTCGATGCGGATCTCCAGGGCGCGGGGCAGCAGCTCCTGCACCTCCTCGCGCAGCCCGGCACGGGGCTGCTCCCGCACGTACACCCGCAGCCAGGCGTCCGGCACGTCCATCTCGGCGAGCTGGGCCAGGGTGCCCCGGACCGTGCGCAGCGTGGCCGCCGCGACGACCGGCACCTCGCGGACCTGCGCCGCCGTGGTCGCGGTGACCTCGACGAGCGTCACCGACGGCACGTTCTCCTGCTCGCCGAAGTCGACGGCGAGCGGGCTGCCGCTGTAGCGGATCGGGCAGGGGCCCTGGACCCGCTGCGAGCGGTGCAGGTGGCCGAGCGCCACGTAGTGCGCGGTGCCCGGGAAGACGGTCGCCGGCACCGCGTAGCCGAGCACGGTGTGGGCGTCCCGCTCGCCGCCGCCGGTCGCCGCGCCGACCACGGTCAGGTGGGCGGTGACCAGGTGCACCCGGTCCGGCTCGGTGAAGCTCTCGGTCAGCCGGCCCAGCACCCGGCCCAGGTGGTCGGCGTACGTCTGGGTGGCCTCGGCGGCGGTCAGCTCGTACATCTCCACGGCCCGGATGGCGTAGCGCTGGGAGAGGAACGGCAGCGCGGCCAGCCGCCAGCGCTCGCCGCCGGCCGTGGTGCCGTCGACGACGTGCTCGTCCGGGTTCTCCCGGACGCCGCCGCGCAGCGTGATCCCGGCCGCCTCGGCCCAGGGGCGCAGCGCGTCGAGGGCCTGGCCGTTGTCGTGGTTGCCGCCGATCGCCACCACGTCGGCGCCGGTGCGGCGCAGCGCGGTCAGGGCCCGGGTGACCAGGCGGGTGGCCTCGGGCGTCGGCGCGGCGGTGTCGTAGAGGTCACCGGCGACGATGACCAGGTCGGGCCGCTCGGCCCGGGCGACGTCGATCACCCCGGCGAGGACCTGCTTGTGCTCCTCGGCCCGCGACTGGCCCTTGAGGACCTTGCCGACGTGCCAGTCGGAGGTGTGCAGGATCTTCACGGGTCTCTCCCCTAGAACGGGATGTCGTCGTCGCTGGCGCCGCCGCCGGAGCCCACCACCGCGAACGGGTCGGCGGACTGGGTGATCGACCGGAGCGTCTCCGACGGCGCCCGGCCGGCCTCGGAGACCCGGGTGGCCCAGGCCGGGAACGGGAACTCCAGGCAGAGCGGCACCGGGATGTCGGGCTGGTTGACGAACATCGTGCCGGGCTTGGCCAGCAGCGCGCGCTGCCGCTGGGCGGGGGGCAGGAAGCCGTATTCCGGGCGGGACGCCTCGGCCGGGTCGAGCCGGCCGACCACCCGGATCGCCGAGTTGGTGACGATCCGCCGCTCCACCTCGCTCGCCGTCTGCTGGGCGCCGACCAGGATCACCCCGAGCGAGCGGCCCCGCTCGGCGATGTCGAGCAGCACCTCCTTGATGGGGGAGGAGCCCTCGCGGGGGGCGTACTTGTTGAGCTCGTCGAGCACCACGAAGAGCAGCGGCTTGGCGGTGCCGGCCTTCTCCTTGCGCTCGAACTCGCTCTTGAGCGTCACGCCGACCACGAACCGCTGCGCGCGGTCCGGCAGGTTGTGCAGGTCGACCACGGTGACCTGGGCGCTCTCGGCGGTGTTGATCGAGTGCGGGCGGCGGGTGGCCAGGTCGCCCCGGATCAGCCGGGACAGGTCCTTCTTGCTGCCGATCAGCCGGCGGGCGAACGCGTTGACCGTGCCCAGCCCGACCGCGCTGCCGGCCCAGTCGGAGCGGGTCTCGTCGTCGTTGAGCTGCTCGACGACGTGGTCGACCAGGTCGGCGTACGAGCCGAGCCGCACCCCGTCGATGCTCACCCCGCCGTCGGCGGGCTGGGCGTGCCGGGCCAGGTGGGCGGCGACCGAGTGGACGACCATCGTGTACTGCTGGCGCTCGTCGTCGGCGTCGGCGAAGACGTAGGGCAGCAGGCGGTCGGCGCAGAACTCGGCGAGCGTCCAGTAGAAGCTGTCCACCCCGGTGAGCCGGCTGCTCACGTCGGGCGTGCCGGAGGAGTCGCCGACCCGGGGCGGGGCGTAGACCCGCACGTCGGGGAACGCGCCGGCGGTCAGGCCGAGCTTCGCGTAGGCGGCGCGGGTGGCGTCGTCGAGCCGGGTGTTGGGATGGTCGAGGAAGAGCAGGTCCTCGCCCTTGACGTTGAAGATGAGCGCCTTGGCGTTGACGGCGTCGCCGCCGAGCACCCCGGAGCGGAAGACCGAGTAGAGCAGGAAGGTGGCGAAGCTCGTCTTCGTGGCGACGCCGGAGATGCCGGAGATCGACACGTGCGCGCCCCGGCTGCCGTCGAGGAAGTCGGCGTTGAGGTAGACCGGCACCCCGTCGCGGCCCATCCCCATCGGGATCCGCCGCTCCATCCGGTCGAAGTGCAGGGCCCGGGCCCGCGCGTCGCCCTCGGCGCGGTGCACCACGGCGCCGGGCGACGGCGGCACGTAGAGCTCCGGGTCGACGCGGGTGGTGGTGATCTCGGCGGCCTCCTGCACCTGCGCCGGCAGCGTGCCGTCGGCGATGGCGAAGACGTCGGAGTCGAACTGGGCGCCCTCGTGCCGGGCGCGCACCTGGGTGACCACCCCGGCGATCGTCACCGGCTCGCGGTCGGGCAGCTCCCGGCGGGTCACCACGACGTCGTCGAGCTGGAGGTAGCTGGCGGGGGAGACCGCCGTCCAGAACTGGAGGGGGGTGGCGTCGGCCGTGCCCAGCACCCGGCCGACCTCCTCGCCCGGGCCGTCGAACCCGTCGTCAGTCATCGGGCAACTCCGGTCGGCTGGTCGTCGCGGTCGGGGCACACGTGGTGCATCCTGCCGCAGGAGTACGACAGGTTGCCACGCGACGCGGCGGACGCCACGCACCCGGCCGACCGCCCCGCCGCAGGGTGCCCGCCCGGCCACGCTCAGTCGCGGGCGTAGCGGAGCATGAGGACGCCGTCGGCGGCGGCCAGCACGTGCCGCAGCGGCAGGTGGCGCACCTCGCTGGCGTCCCCGGCGGTGATCCGCCCCGGGCCCGCCCCGGCGAGCAGCGGGGCGACGGTGAGGCAGACCTCGTCCACCAGGTCGGCGGCGGTGAGCGCGCCGAACAGCCGCGGCCCGCCCTCGCAGAGCACCTGGTCGAAGCCGCGGCGGCGCAGCTCGGCCAGGCCCGCGGCGAGGTCCACCCGGTCGTCGCCGCAGCGCACCACGTCGGCGACGTCGGTCAGGCCGGGCGGCGCCGCCGCGTCGGACCGGGTGAGCACGACGGGCCGCGCCGGCGCGTCGGCGAACGCGGCCTGCGCCGGGTCGAGGTCGAGCGAGCCGGAGACGACGACCAGGGTCGGGTACTCGGGCAGGCCGTGTTCCCGGCGCCACGCCCGGCGCCGCTCGTCGAGCCGGACCGCCCGGTAGCCCTCGTGCCGCAGCGTGCCGGCGGCCACGACGAGGGCGTCGCAGAGCATTCGCAGCAGGCCGAAGACGCGCTTGTCCGGCTCGCCGGAGAGCCCGGCGGAGTACCCGTCGACGGCGACCGCGCCGTCGACGCTCGCCACGAAGTTCACCCGCAGGTGGGGGCGGTCGGCGCGGCCGTAGAGCCCGGCCAGCGCCGCGTCGTCCAGCGGCTGCGCCGACGGCTGCGGCCAGAGCGCCGAAATCGGGATTCCGACGCTCATTCGCCGGCCGGACCGGTGACCGGAGGGGTGGGTCGGGGGGTACGGTGCTGGCAGTCGCACCAGTTCCGCCCCGGACAGTCGTCGTGCCGCCTCGCCCGGCACGCTCGGCAGATCATGCTCGCAGCCTATGCCGAGGAAGGATGGGACAGCATGCCGCGTCAGATCTTCCAGCTGAAGATTTCCCTGGCCGGGGTCCGGCCGTCCGTCTGGCGCCGGGTGCTCGTCCCGGGCGGCTACACGCTGGACCGGGTGCACCGGGTGGTGCAGCACGGCATGGGCTGGCGGGACTGCCACCTGCACTCGTTCGAGATCGAGGGCCGGCAGTACGGCGAGCCCGACGCCGACGGCGAGCTGGCCCTGCGCGACGAGCTGGACGTCCGGCTCGACGCGGTGGTCGGCAAGGGCAGCCGGTTCCACTACACCTACGACTTCGGCGACTGGTGGGAGCACGACCTGGTGGTGGAGGACGCCTTCACCGCCGATCCCGACGAGCGCTACCCGTCCTGTCTGGACGGGGAGCGGGCGTGCCCGCCGGAGGACGTGGGCGGGCCGGTCGGCTACCAGGCCCTGCTGGCGGCGGTGGCCGACCCGGGCCACCCGGAGCACCGGTCGATGCGGGACTGGGTGGGCGAGCGCTTCGACCCGGCCGCCTTCGACGCCGGCCGGGTCGCCACCCTGCTGCGCCGCTTCTGCTGAACGCCCACCGCCGGCCGGCTCCGAATCGTGTGGCGACGGCCGTGGTAACGATCTGGGAACGCTCCCATGTGTTCGTTGACACCTTTGACGGCCCCCGACATGCTCGTGGCAGCGCTGCAGGCCCCCTGGCTTCCCGTCGTCCTCCCGCGGGCCGCGCGGGATCATGGAAGGTGCCGTCACGTCGTGAGCAACCCCGCCACCCCACCCGCCGTCGGCGTCCTCGCCGACCGCCCGCCGCTGACCTTCCCGCCCGGCTTCCTCTGGGGCGCGGCGACCGCCGCGTACCAGATCGAGGGCGCGGCGGCCGAGGGCGGCCGGACCCCGTCGATCTGGGACACCTTCAGCCACACCCCCGGCCGGGTGGTCGCCGGGCACACCGGCGACGTGGCCTGCGACCACTACCACCGACTGGAGCCGGACGTCGCGCTGATGGCCGAGCTGGGGCTGAGGTCGTACCGGTTCTCGGTCTCCTGGCCCCGCGTCCAGCCGGGCGGCTCCGGCCCGGCCAACGCGGAGGGGCTGGACTTCTACCGGCGGCTCGTCGACGAGCTGCTGGCGCACGGGATCGAGCCCTGGCTCACCCTCTACCACTGGGACCTGCCGCAGCCGCTGGAGGACGCGGGCGGCTGGCCGGCCCGGGACACGGCCGCGCGGTTCGCCGACTACGCCACGCTGGTCGCCGACGCGCTCGGCGACCGGGTGCGCTACTGGACGACGCTGAACGAGCCGTGGTGCTCGGCGTTCCTCGGCTACGGCTCTGGGGCGCACGCGCCGGGCCGCACCGACGGGGCGGACGCCGTCCGGGCCGGGCACCACCTGATGCTCGGCCACGGCCTCGCCGTGCGGGCGCTGCGCGCGGCCCGGCCGGCCGCCGAGGTCGGGGTGACGGTCAACCTCTACCCGGTCACCCCGGCCAGCGACGCGCCCGCCGACGTCGACGCCGCGCGGCGCATCGACGGTCTGGCCAACCGGTTCTTCCTCGACCCGCTGCTGCGCGGGTCGTACCCGGTGGACCTGATGGCCGACCTCGCCCGGGTCACCGACTTCGGGCACGTACGCGAGGGCGACCTGGCGACCATCGCCACCCCGCTGGACCTGGTCGGCGTCAACTACTACAGCCGGCACGTCGTCGCCGCCCCGGTGGCGGGCGCCGAGCCGGAGCCGTACTGGCGGGCGCCGTCCTGCTGGCCGGGCAGCGAGGACGTCCGGTTCGTCACGCGGGGCGTCCCGGTCACCGACATGGACTGGGAGATCGACGCCCCGGGCCTGGTGGAGACGCTGCGCCGGGTCCACGAGGAGTACCCGGACCTCCCGCTCTACGTCACCGAGAACGGCTCCGCCTTCGTCGACGCGGTGGTCGACGGGCGGGTCGACGACGTCGACCGGGTGGCGTACTTCGACGCCCACCTGCGCGCCGCGCACGAGGCGATCGTGGCCGGCGTTCCCCTGCGCGGCTACTTCGCCTGGTCGCTGATGGATAATTTCGAGTGGGCCTGGGGCTACACCAAGCGGTTCGGGATGGTCTACGTCGACTACGACAGCCAGGCCCGGATCCCCAAGTCCAGCGCCAGGTGGTACGCCGAGGTGATCCGACGCAACGGTCTGGCCGCACAATAGGCGAGGGCCAGCCAGCAACGGGCGGCCCCGGCAACCACCCGCCCGGGGCCGGGGCCGGGCCGGCCCGCCGTCGGAGGAGCAGACGATGACAACGCAGCGCACCCGGTCGCTCGGGCGCCCGACCCTCGACGCCGTCGCCGCCCGAGCCGGCGTCGGCCGCGGGACGGTCTCCCGGGTGGTCAACGGCTCACCGCAGGTGAGCCCCGAGGCGCGCGCCGCGGTGCAGCAGGCCATCGCCGAGCTGGGGTACGTGCCGAACCGCGCCGCCCGCGCCCTGGTCACCCAGCGCACCGACTCCATCGCCCTGGTCGTCTCCGAGTCGGGCGACCGGGTCTTCACCGAGCCGTTCTTCGCCGGCATCGTCCGGGGCGTCAGCTCGGGGCTGCTGGAGACCCCGTTGCAGCTCTGGCTCGCCATGGTGCAGTCGCCGATCGAGCGGGAGCGGGTCGAGCACCACCTGACCAACCAGCACGTCGACGGGGTCCTGCTGCTGTCGCTGCACGACTCCGACCCGCTGCCCGCCCTGCTGGAGGAGCGCGGCCTGCCCACCGTGCTGGGCGGGCGGCCGGCCCGGATGCTCCAGCCCGGCACGCAGCCCGCGTACTACGTCGACGTGGACAACGTCGGCGGCGCCCGCCAGGCGGTGGAACACCTGGCCGGCCGGGGGCGGCGGCGCATCGCCACCATCGCCGGCCCGCAGGACATGGGCGCCGGCCTGGGCCGCCTGACCGGCTACAGGGAGGCGGTCCAGGCCGCCGGGGGCGGGGTCGACCCCGACCTGATCGCGTACGGGGACTTCAGCGAGGGCAGCGGGGCGGCCGGGATGCGCCGGCTGCTGGAGGTCTGCCCCGACCTCGACGCCGTCTTCGTCGCCTCCGACCTGATGGCGTTCGGCGCGCTGCGGGCGCTGCGCGAGGCGGGCCGGCGGGTGCCGGAGGACGTGGCGGTGGTCGGCTTCGACGACGCCCCGATCGCCCGGCAGTGCGACCCGCCGCTGACCACGGTCTTCCAGCCGGTGGAGGAGATGGGCCGGCAGATGGCCCGCCTGCTGGTCTCCCGCATCCGCGGCGAGAACCTCCCGTCCCCCCACCTCCTCCTAAACCCCACCCTCATCAACCGCGCCACCTCCTAACCCCACCCCCCCACCCCCACCCCCCCACCCCCCGCCCGTGCCGTTGATCATGAAGTTGTTGGCGCCGACATCGGCGTGTCGCGCAACAACTTCATGATCAACGAGGTGGCCAGGGGTGGGGGTGTGGGTGGGGTGGGTGGGGTTAGGGCTGGGGAGGGGGGTGGCGGCGGAGTTCGCGCTTGGCGAGGCTGGCTCGGTGCACCTCGTCCGGGCCGTCGGCCAGGCGCAGGGTGCGGGCCTGGGCCCAGAGGGCGGCCAGCGGGGTGTCCTGGCTGACGCCGGCACCGCCGTACGCCTGGATGGCCTTGTCGATCACCCACTCGGCCATCGCCGGCGTGGCGATCTTGATGGCCTGGATCTCGGTGTGCGCGCCCTTGTTTCCCACGGTGTCCATCAGCCAGGCGGTCTTGAGCACCAGCAGGCGGGCCTGCTCGATGCGCACCCGCGACTCGGCGATCCACTCGCGGACGACGCCCTGCTCGGCGAGGGGCCGGCCGAACGCGACCCGCTCGGTGACCCGCCGGCAGAGCAGCTCCAGGGCCCGCTCCGCCATGCCGACCAGCCGCATGCAGTGGTGGATCCGGCCGGGGCCGAGCCGGGCCTGGGCGATCGCGAAGCCGCCGCCCTCCGCCCCGACCAGGTTCTCCGCCGGCACCCGGACGTCGACGAAGTCGATCTCGGCGTGCCCGCCGTGCGGGGCGTCGCTGTAGCCGAACACCGTCATGCCCCGGCGCACCGTGACACCGGGCGTGTCCCGCGGCACCAGGACCATGCTCTGCTGCCGGTGCCGGTCGGCCCCCGGGTCGGTCTTGCCCATCACGACGAAGATCTCGCAGGCCGGGTCCATCGCCCCCGACGACCACCACTTGCGCCCGTTGACCACGTAGTGGTCGCCGTCCCGGGTGATCCGGGTGGCGATGTTGGTCGCGTCCGAGGAGGCGACCTCCGGCTCGGTCATGCAGAACGCCGAACGGATCTCGCCCTCCAGCAGCGGCCGCAGCCAGCGCTCCTGCTGCTCCGGCGAGCCGAACTCGGCGAGCAGCTCCATGTTGCCCGTGTCCGGCGCGGCGCAGTTGACCGCCTCGGGCGCGAGGTGCGGGCTGCGCCCGGTCAGCTCGGCCAGCGGGGCGTACTGGAGGTTGGTCAGCCCGGCGCCGTGGCGCGGGTCGGGGAGGAAGAGGTTCCACAGGCCGCGCCTGCGCGCCTCGGCCTTCAGCTCCGCCAGCACCGGCGGCCGTGCCCACGGGTCACCGGCGGCGGCGACCTGCGCGGCGTGCACCGGCTCGGCGGGATGGACGTGCTGCTCCAGGAAGTCGGTCAGCTCGGCCCGCAGCGTCTCCGTGCGGGCGTCGTACGCGAAGTCCATCACCGCTCCCCGGCGGCGGTCAGCCCGTGCTCGACCAGCGGTGCCACCATGTCGCCGATCCGGTCGAAGCCCTCGCCGAGCGTCTGCCCGAGCGTGTGCCGGTAGTGGATGCCCTCGCAGATCACCGCGAGCTTGAAGCAGCCGAGCGCGACGTGCCAGTGCAGCGGCCCGACGTCGACGTCGCCGCGCCCGGCGTACCGCTCGATCAGCTCCGAGCCGGTGGGGAAGCCGGCGCGCGGGCCGAGCCCGTCGGCGACCGGGTTGCCGGCGGCCGAGTCGCTGCCGCCGAGCACGTCCCAGTAGGTCAGCAGCAGCCCGAGGTCGGCCAGCGGGTCGCCGAGGGTGGCCATCTCCCAGTCGAGCACCGCCCGGACGGCCACCGGGTCGACGGTGGCGAGGAGGTTGTCCAGCCGGTAGTCGCCGTGCACGATCCGGCCCGCGTTGGCGCCCTCCGGCGCGGTGGCGGCGAGCCGGTCGCGCAGCTCCTCGATGCCGGGCAGTGGCCGGCTGCGGGAGCGGTCGAGCTGGCCGGACCAGCGGCGGACCTGCCGGGCGAGGTAGCCCTCCGGCCGGCCGAAGTCGCCCAGCCCCACCGACGCCGGCTCGACGGCGTGCAGGGCGGCGAGGGTGTCCATCATCGCCATCGCCAGCTCCCGCCGCTGGCCGGCGGTGAGCGGGTCCGTCTGGGCGCGGGTGCGGAACACCTCGCCGCGCACCCGCTCCATCAGGTAGAAGGGCGCGCCGATCACCTCGGGGTCCCCGCACAGCAGCAGCGCCCGCGGCACCGGCACGTCGGTCGGCGCCAGCGCGGAGATCACCCGGTGCTCCCGGGCCATGTCGTGCGCGGTGGCCAGCACGTGCCCGAGCGGCGGGCGGCGCAGCACGACCTCCTGCCCGCCGGCGTGCAGCAGGTAGGTCAGGTTGGACTTGCCGCCGGCGATCAGCCGGGCCCGCAGCGGACCGTCGGCCAGCTCGGGCCGGTGCCGCGCCAGGTAGCCGGCGAGTCGGTCGAGGTCCAACCCGCGGGGCGAGGCGGCGGAGCCGTTCCCCGGCCCGTGCGCCTCGACGGCCGGCTCGGTCATCCGACTAGTTGATGGCAGCTTCGCCAGGTTGTCAAGGTCGGATGTGACCCTCGGGACATGCCGCGGCAACAGGGGCGAAACGACCACGGGTCAGGCTGGTGCCCAGCCTGCCGGCCAGCGGTGCCGGCCCGCCGAGCGGAGGGTTCAGACATGTTGCTGCGAGTTCGGGTCACCCTGCCGGACCGTCCGGGCACGCTCGGTCAGGTGGCGCGCACCATGGGCGTGTCCGGTGCGGACATCGTCCAGGTGGTCGTCCTGGAGCGGCTCGGCGGGCGGGCGGTGGACGACTTCACCGTGGTCTGGCCGGGCGCGGCGCGGGTGGAGCGGTTGCTGGCCGGGCTGGCGGCCATCCCCGGGGTCCGGGTGGACGGGGTGTGGCGGGCGATCGGCGCGCCCACCACCACCGGGCAGGACGCCGAACTGCTGGCCCAGGTCGCGGCGAACCCCGCCGAGGGGGTGGCCACCCTGGTCGACGCCGTGCCCGGGCTGCTCGCCGCCGACTGGGCCGTGGCCGCGGCGGTGCCCGTGGACTGGGCCGCGCGGACCGGCACCACGGGGGAGGCGACCGTCGGCTACGCGAGCTGGCGCGCGCCCGTACCGACGCGGCTGCCCGAGGTGACCCCGCTGCGCGCCCGGGCGATGACCGCGCCCGACGGTGGACACTTCGCGGTCGCGCCGTTCGGCCGGGCCGGCCTGGTGCTGGTGGTGGCCCGCGAGCGCACCGGGACGCCGGCCCCGGCGGCGTTCCACGCCACCGAGGTGGACCGGCTGGCGCAGCTCGTCCGGGCCGGCGCGGTGATCCTCGGCGACCGGCTCGACCTGGTCGGCGCGCCGCCGGTGGTCGCGAAGCCCTGAGCCCGCCGCGCGGCGGGCGGTGTGGCGCACGTCGCGGCGGCCGGACCGGAGCCGTCACCGCCGGGCAACCGGCCCGCAACAGCCAGCGGCGAGGGTCGTACGGGGAAGGGAGGCAACCATGACGTTGTGGCGGATCCGGGCGACCGTGGACGACCGGCCGGGCTACCTGTCGGTGCTCACGGCCAGCCTGGCGTTACGCGGGGTGAACATCCTCGCCGTGCAGGTGCACACCACCGAGCGGGGCGCGGTCGACGACTTCCTGGTCGACGCGCCGGACGCGCTCGACGAGGCCGACCTCGTCGCCGCCGTGGAGCGGGGGCGGGGCCGGGACTGCTGGGTCGCGCGCAGCGAGGCGCGCGGGCTGGCCGACCAGCCCACCCGGGTGCTCGGCCTGGCCAACCGCCTCGTGCGGGACCCGGACGCGGCCGGGGAGGCCCTGCGCACCCTGCTCGGCGCGGACACCGTCACCTGGCGGCCCGCGCCGGCCGGCGCGGGTGCCGGGATCACCGGCACCACCATGCTGCTGGCCGACCCGGGCGGCGGCGCGTTCATCCTGCGCCGCGCCGCCCCCGACTTCACCCCGGCCGAGTACGCCCGGGCCCAGGCGCTGCTGGAGCTGTCGGCCACCGTTGCCCGCCGGGCCGCCGAGCAGGTCACCCTGGTCCTGCCCGACGGTGCCGAGGCGGCCGTACGGCCGGCGGGCGCGGACGACCTGCCGGGCGTGGTCGAGCTGCACGAGCGCTGCTCGGCGCGCAGCCGGCACCGCCGCTACCTGGGCGGGGCGGCGCTGCCCTCGCCCACCCGGTTGCGCCGGATGCTGGAGCCGGCCCGGGGCCTCACCCTGCTCGCCACGGCCGGCGGCGACGCCGGGTCGGGGGAGTCGGTGGTGGCGATGGCGAACCTGCTCGCCGAGGGCGACGAGGCGGAGGTGGCGCTGCTGGTCCGCGACGACTGGCAGCGGCGAGGACTCGGCTCGGCCCTGCTGCGCCGGCTGGTCCGGCACGCCGAGCACGCCGGGTACGCGGCCCTGGTGCTGCACGTCCAGGCGGAGAACGCCCCGATGCTGCGCGTCCTGCGGCGGCTGGGCCGGCCCACGCCGACCGAGCGCGACGGTGCCCTGCTCACCCTCACCGTCCCGCTCGCCGCCGGCACCCGCGGTGAAAGGAAGGGGCCCTTGTTAACGCCTCCGGTATAGGAAGGGCCCCTTCCTTGCACCTCAGGTGGTCGGGTAGCTGCTGTAGTCGGGGAAGTTGCCATAGAGGCGACCGTCGCCGCCCTGGGTGACCGCCTGCACCAGCAGGTCGCCGCCCACGAAGGCGCCCTTCCAGGAGGCGCCCCGGCCCCCGAACGGCTCCTCCCGGTCGCCCCGGGAACGCGGCTTGTTGATGCCCACCTTGAACGCCTGGAGGTCGACCGCCAGCTTCCCGGCCAGCTCCTCGTCGTCGCAGGCCAGCGAGGCGACCAGCGCGCCGTTGGAGGCGTTCATCGCGGCCAGCAGCTCGTCGGTGGTGTCCACCACCACGATGGTGTCGACCGGGCCGAACGGCTCGGCGTGCATCAGCCGGGACCGGCCGGGCGGGGCCAGCAGCACCGACGGCGCCACGTACGCGGACGTGTCCTGCCCGTCCAGGAACGGCGCGCCGGCCAGCTTGCCCCGGTGCAGCGGCACCGCGCCGCCGCGTACCGCCTCGTCGACCTTGCGGCGCAGCTCGTCGGCCTTGGCGGCGCTGATCAGCGGGCCGAAGTCCAGCTCGGGCAGCGGGTCCCCGGCGGTCCAGTCGTCGCCGACGGCGAGCGGGTGTCCGAACCGGACCGAGCGCACCACCGGCAGGTACATGTCGAGGAACTCGTCGACGAGGTCCCGCTGGACCACGAAGCGCGGGTACGCGGTGCAGCGCTGCTTGCCGTACTCGAAGCCCTTCTTGAGGTGCCCGGCGAGCAGGTCCCACTGCGAGAAGTCCCAGATGCCCCAGGCGTTGAGGCCCTCCTGCTCGATGAAGTGCCGCTTGTCGGAGTCGAGCAGCGCGGCGGCCACCTTGCCGCCGTTGGAACGACCGCCGACGAACGCCACCGCGCCGACCTCCGGGGCCCGGACGAGCACCTCGGAGAGTTCCTCGCCGCCGCCGGAGACCAGCGTGGCGGGCAGCCCGGCCCGGCGCATCAGGGCGTGCGCGACGGTGAGGCAGACCGCGCCGCCCTGCGACGGGGTCTTGGCGATCACCGCGTTGCCGGCGAGCAGCTGCACCAGCTCGGCGTGCACGAGCACGCTCATCGGGTAGTTCCACGACGCGATGTTGCTGACCGGCCCGGGCAGCGGCTCCCGGCCGTCGGCGAGCATCCGGTCGATCTCGCCGACGTACCAGCGGACGCCGTCCAGCGCCCGATCCACGTCGGCGCAGGCCAGCCGCCACGGCTTGCCGATCTCCCAGACCAGCAGCAGGGCGAGCAGGTCGCGGTGGGCGGTGAGGGCGTCCAGCGCGTCGGTGACCCGGGCCTTGCGTTCGGCGAGCGGGGTGTCGGCCCAGGCGCGGTGCGCGGCGGCGGCGTGCGCGACCGCGGCGCGGGCGGTCTCCGCGTCGAGGCGGGGCAGGTTGATCAGGATCGTGTTGTCGACCGGGGTGCGGACCGGGCTGGGCGTGCCCACCGCGTGCCAGTCGCCGCGCACGAGGTTGTGCAGCGTGGTGACGCCGTCGACCGGGGTGCCGAACGCCTCCGGCGCGGCGGCCACCGCGCGGGCGAGAGTGTCGGACCAGGCGGTGCCGTCGGCAAGTCGTAGAGCCATCGCGATCTCCTCAGGGTGTGGCCGGGGGAGCGGCGGCGTCGATGGCACCGCTGGTGTCGGGTACTGTCGCGCGCCGGAAAGCGGCGCGGCAACCGTACGTTCGTATGCCGGAACGCCCGGCCCGCGCCCGGCCGGCCGTGGCGCGACCTCCCGGCCGTCGACCACGTCCCTGAGCAGGGTGTACGCGGGCAAGGTATCCATAGGCTTAGATGATGTGATGAGCGTCCGGCGGCGCCCACCGGGCCTGCCGTCAGTGCTCGTCGGAGCCGACCGGCGCCAGACCGGGCGCGAGCGGTTCCGGCGGCTCGACGCGCCGGCCGTCGAGCCGGAAGTGGCGCTGGCCGTCGGGCCGGAAGTGGCGCTGGCCGTCGGGCCGGAAGTGGCGCTGGCCGTCGGGCCGGAAGTGGCGCTGGCCGTCGGGCCGGAAGTGGCGCTGGCCGACGGGCGCAACGGCGGCTGGCCGGACCGAAACGGCGACCGGCCGCCGGACGAGGTGTCCGGCGGCCGGTCGGGCGCTGGGTGAGATCAGCTGGTGAAGGTGACGTTGTCGCGCCGACGGCGCAGCATCAGCAGCGCGCCGCCGCCGATCAGGACGAGGCCGCCCAGCGCGATGCTGGTCGTCGCCACGCCGGTCAGCGGCAGACCGCCTTCCTCGTCGTCACCGCCGCCGCTGCCGCCCGTGCTCTCCGACGGCGTGACCGACGTCGACGGCGAGACCGACTCCGACGGCGAGACGGACCCGCTCGGGGAGGTGGACTCCGACGGGGACACCGACGTCGAGGGCGACGTCGAGGTCGAGGGCGACGGGGAGGTCGACGCCGACGGGCTGGGGGTCGGCGACTGCGTCGGGGCGGTGCCGGCGCAGGTGTGGCTCAGGTTGAACTTGCTGGCCTTGCCGCTGATCGTGGCGGTGCCGTCGACCAGCTTCCATCCGGCCGGCGTGAACACGTAGGCGTGCATGACCCGGCCGCCCGCGGAGTAGAGGTAGTCGGGGTAGGCGTCGGAGGCGTCCGGCACCTTCACGGTCACCGGGCCGGTGCCGTTGTCGAAGGTCAGGGTGATGCTCTCGAAGCTCCCGGCCTTCTCGCCGCCGGGAAGCACGAAGTGCCACCCGTCCTGACCGGCCGCGAGGTCGTCGAAGCGCTCGTCGTCGCACTTCTGCGTGGGGAAGCCGGCGGCGGTCTTGTCCTTGTGGTCGGGGTTGATCTGGGTGGTGCTCGACGCCCAGGCCGGGGTGGCGAGCGCGAGAAGGGCCGTGGCGGCGGCTGTGGAAACGGCAGCGCGCGCCACGCGCCGACGGTGTGCCATGAGGACTCCTCCGGAGTTGATCGAGGGGACAGCACATGATCGCACAATGCGTGACGGTCGTGGACATCGGTCGATCGGCCTGAGCAGCGGCGACGCGGCGAGATCGAGCGGCTCGGTGTCGGAATTCCTCACCGTCGGCAGGCGTGTCGACGTAACGCGATCGGCCCCGCGGACGCTCCGTTCGGGCGCCCGCGTCGGGACCGGTTCATCCTGGCCGGTCGTCACGGCACCCACACCGCCCCGGGCCCCAGCCCGCCGGCCTCTCTCACACGCCACCCCTTCACCGTCCCCTGACGCTCGCCGGTCGCGCGGATCTTGGACAGTTGCCGTTCGCCGAGTGCGGGAAGTGTCCAAGATTTACGTCGCGGGTCGCCAGCCGGCGGCGATGAGGGCACGGCGGACGGAGTCGGCGACCTCGTCGGGGCGGGCGCGGACCAGCCACGCCGGGAAACGGAGGATGCGGTCCCCGGAGGTCCAGACGTCGTTCTGGCGCTTCATGTCGGCCGCCCAGTGCCGGACGTCCATGTGGTGCGCCCCGTCGATCTCCACGTGCAGCCTCCACTCCCGCCAGTACGCGTCGAGCCACCGGATGCGCCCGGAGGCGTCGGCGCGCCGCTGCTGGAGACCGGGCGCGGGCAGGCCGTGGCGGCGGCAGAGCCGGACGAAGTCGAGCTCCGAGAGCGCCTCCGCACCGCCGGAGATGTCGGCCACGGTCTGCCGGATCAACGCCCGCCGACGGGCTCGGGGCAGCGCCTCCACCACGGCCGACAACTCGTCCGGTGTGACCCGTCGCTGCTGACAGCCCGCCGCCAGCGTCGCCTGCGCCTGATCGACCGTACGGGACCAGCCGGCGGCGTCCACCAGTGCCCGGGCGGTGCAGGTCCGCGGCGGACGGGCGCGCTGGAGATGCGCCGCCGGCAGCACCGACGTGCGGTGCACGACGACCGCCGGCATGTCGATCGGCAGCCGGCCCAACACCGTGCGGCCCGCCCGCCGGTGCGCCGGCACGAGCACGTGCAGCGGCTCGGGCCGCAGCCTGCGTACGCCCGCCTCGGCGGCAGCCGTCGCCCCGGCCAGCACGGCCCCGGGACCCGTGGCGAGCACGGCCACCCACAACTGCTGGTCCCGGGTCAGCCGGCCGTTGCCGGTGAGCAGGACGCCCCGGCAGATGGAGCGCCAGCGCCCGGAGCGGACGTGTCCGCGTACGGTGCCCTCGGTCAGCAGCCGGGTCGCCTGGGCGGTGGTGACGACGCCGGCCTGGTCGAACGCCAGCCAGTCGAGCGCGTCGGCCTCGTCGGCGGGAAGGCTGGGCCACATCTGTCCCACCATCGCCGCCCGCCCGGCCCCGCGCCGCCGGATGCCCGACCGCCCGGCCTGCGGATCTTGGACAGCTTCCGTTTCCCGAGGACGGTAACTGTCCAGGATTCGGGGCATCCCCTCCACGTGGAGCTGCTGACGGTGGGGCACGGGGCGGCGGACCGGACGCGGCTGGGCAAACTGCTCGCCGGCGCCGGGATCGCCCTCGTCGTGGACGTGCGGCGGTTCCCCGCGAGCCGCACCAACCCCGACGTCCGCCGGGAGGAGCTGGCACGCTGGCTGCCGGCGGCCGGGATCGACTACCGCTGGGAGCAGCGCCTCGGCGGGCGGCGGCACACCCCGGCCGGCACCGCCGAGCCGGACACCTGGTGGACCGTTGCCGCCTTCCGGGCGTACGCGGCGTACACCCGTACCGCCGACTTCCGGGCGGCGCTGGACGCGGTGCTCGCCGACGCGGCGGCCCGGGCCACGGCGGTGATGTGCAGCGAGAGCGTCTGGTGGCGCTGCCACCGGCGGCTGGTCGCCGACGTGGCCGCGCTGGGGCGCGGCGTGCCGGTGGTCCACCTGATGCCCGACGGGCGGCGTGCCCCGCACCGGCCCGCTGCTGGCGCCCGCCGGCTCGACGGCGGCGACCTCGTCTGGGACGGCTGAGAAAATCTCCCACCGGACCCACCCGTCGGGGCGTCGCCGCGCGTGGTCCCGGTCGGGAGGTGGGGTGTGGACCCTGAGGAGTCGTTCCGCGCGTACGTGTCGGGGCGCATCGCGGCGCTGTCCCGCGCGGCGTGGCTGCTGACCGGAGACCGCCACCAGGCCGAGGACCTCGTCCAGCTCACCCTGGTGCGGGTCGCCCGGCACTGGGAGCGGATCAGCGCGGCCGGCGATCCCGACCCGTACGTGCGGCGCACCATGTACAGCCAGCACGTGTCGCTGTGGCGGCGCCGGTGGCGGGGCGTGGACCTGCGGGCCGAGCCGCCGGAGCGGGCCCTGCCGGACGGCAGCGCCGACGTCGCCCGCGCCCTGGTGGTGCGGGCCGCGCTGGCCCGGCTGGCGCCCCGGCAGCGGGCCGTGCTGGTGCTGCGCTTCTACGAGGACCTCACCGAGGTGGAGACGGCCCAGACGCTCGGCTGCTCGGTCTCCACCGTCAAGAGCCAGACCCGGGACGCGCTGGCGCGGCTGCGTACGCACGCTCCCGAACTGGCCGAGCTGGTCGGCGCGACGGCGGGGGAGGCGTGATGGGCGAGGAGCTGCGGAACGTGCTGCGGGATCTGGGCGAGCGGATGCCACCGGTCCGGCTGGGCGACGACCCGTGGACGGCGGGACGGCGGCTGCGGCGGCGGGCGCGGCGGCGGGCCGCCGTGGCGTCGCTGGTGGTGGTGCTGGCCTGCGCCCTCGGCGTGCCGGTGACGCTCGGCACCGTCGAGCAGCGGTCGATGACGGGCGCCGTGCCCGCCGCCGTGCCGCACCGGATCGGGCTGCCGTACATGTGGCAGGCGACCGTCGAGCAGGATCCGCCCGGCCGGGCGTCGCTGCTGTTCAGCGGCGGCGACCACCTTGGCCTGCGTGGCATCGACCCGATCGACCACGAGGGCAAGGTGGCGGTGCTCGGCATGGGTGGGAAGTACCGCATGATGCTCTACGGCGACGCAGAGCGCAGCGCCGGGGTCGACGTGCTGCTCTCTCCGGACAGCCGGTACGTCGCGGATGGTTCCGCCGACGGGTGGGTCCACGTCACCGACCTCACCACCGGCGACCGGCGGTCCTTCGCCGGCGGGGCGGAGAGCACCTGCTGCACCACGCCGGTCGCCTGGGCCCCGGGCGGCGACGCCCTGCTCGTGCTGCACCACCACGACGGCGACCCGGACGGCGACGGGGTACGCCCCAGCCGGCTGCTCCTGCTGGACCTGGCCACCGGTGCCAGCCGCCGGGTGGGGGGCGACCTCGGCGACCGGTGGAGCCTGCGCACCGGGTCGCTGGCCGCGTTCTCTCCGGACGGCACTCGGATCGCCGTCGCCGCCGGCGGCGAGCTGACCATGCTGGACCGCGCCGGCACGGTCGCCTGGTCCCGCGAGCTGGGGCCGGACGAGCGGCTCGCCGGGGTCGGCGCGTTCACCCCCGACGGCTCGGCGGTCGCCGTCTTCCGTCTCGACGGCTGCCGGAGCTGGTGCGACGCCGACCAGCGGGCCGCCCGCACCTGGCGGACCGGCTACGTCGACGCGGCGACCGGCGGGGACGGCATCGGCCCCGCCGTGCCCCCGGTCCAGGGGCAGGCCCTGCGGGCGCTGGGCTGGAGCAACGGCCGTGCCATGGTTGCGCTCCGGTACGTCCCGGAGCCCGGCATGACCATGGGGGAGGGCAACGAGTGGGACGACACCGGCTACCGGGAGACCGGCCACGTCCAGCTGGTGTCGCTGCGCCCCGAGGGGCGCGTCCAGGTGCTGCTCGACCCGCCCGACGGCGTGCGGGCGATGGACGTGGCGCGCGTCCTGATGGAGGCCGGCCGGTTCGGCGGCAGGGCCCCCGACCCGCGTCCGTTCCCGGCCCGGCCGCTCCTGCTGCTGCCGGCTGTGCCGGTGCTGCTGATGGTCGGCGGGGTCGCCGGGGCGGTGTTGTGGTGGCGCCGGCGCCGACGCCGGGCGGTCAGTCGGTGAGCTCGTCGGCGAGCAGGTCCATCAGCAGCCCGTCGTGCCAGCGGCCGTCCTCGCCGCGCTCGTAGCGGCGCAGCACGCCCACGGGACGGAAGCCGACCTTGGCGTAGCTGCGCACGGCCGGGGTGTTCGCCGCCGCCGGGTCGATGGTGAACCGGTGGTGCCCGTGCGCCTCGACCAGGTGCCGGACCAGGGTGCGGATCGCGTCCGGCCCGAGCCCCCGGCCGTGCACCGACGGGTCGAGGAAGACGTCCAGGCTGGCGTGCCGGTAGTCCGGGTCGTCCTCGGCGTACCACTGGATGGCGCCGACCACCCGGCCGTCGTGCTCGATCGCGTACACCGACAGGTCGTCGTCGGCCAGGTCGGCCCGCACGGCCGCGGCGAGGTCGTCGCCGCCGCGCCACCAGCGTCGGACCTGCGGGGTGGCGCGGATCGCGGCGAGCGCCGGCACGTCGGCCGCGGTGGCCGGACGCAGCGTGACCGCCTTGCCCCGCAGCATCCCCCTCAGCCCCGGATCTCGCCGTGCTCGACGCAGACCGCCGCCCAGCCGACCGGCAGCACCTGCACCTTCATCCGGCGGCGACAGCGCGCGCAGTACCGCGGGGGCTCCAGCTCGCGCGCCGCCCGGCAGGCCGCGTGGGCACCGGCGCCGGCCGGCTCGCCGCACCGGTCGCACCACGGGTCGGCGGCCACCCCGCCGCCCGCAGTCGGCACCGCGCCGCCCGCCGCCGGCACCGCGTCGCCCGCAGTCGGCACCGCGTCGCCCGCCGTCACCGGGGCGGTCACCCCGCCGCCCGCCGCCGGCACCGCGTCGCCCGTCGTCACCGGGGCGCTCACCGTGTCGCTCGTCGTCACCGGGCGCTCACAGCGTTGCGGAGAGCGCCTTGACCGGCATCTTCAGGTCGTCGAGCAGCTCGAGATCCGCGGTCGCCGGCCGACCCAGGGTGGTCAGGTAGTTGCCGACGATCACCGCGTTGATGCCGCCCAGCAGGCCGTCGCGCGTGCCCAGGTCACCGAGGGTGATCTCGCGGCCGCCCGCGTACCGCAGGATGGTGCGCGGCATCGCGAGCCGGAAGGCGGCGATGGCGCGCAGCGCGTCCTTGCCCTCCACTACCGGCCGGTCGCCGAGCGGGGTGCCGGGCCGGGGGTTGAGGAAGTTCAGCGGGACCTCGTGCGGGTCCAGCTCGGCGAGCTGCGCGGCGAACTCGGCCCGCTGCTCCACCGTCTCGCCGAGGCCGAGGATGCCGCCGCAGCAGACCTCCATGCCGGACTCGCGGACCATCCGCAGCGTCTCCCAGCGCTCCTCCCACGAGTGCGTGGTGACCACGTTCGGGAAGTAGGAGCGGCAGGTCTCCAGGTTGTGGTTGTAGCGGTGCACGCCCATGTCGACCAGCTCGTCGACCTGCTCCTGGCTGAGCATGCCCAGGGACGCGGCCACCTGGATGTCGACCTCGGCCTTGATCGCGGCGACGCCCTCGCGCATCTGCTTCATCAGCCGGGCGTCCGGGCCGCGCACGGCGGCCACGATGCAGAACTCCGTCGCCCCGGTCGCGGCCGTCTGCCTGGCCGCCTCGACCAGCGACGGGATGTCCAGCCAGACCGAGCGTACCGGCGAGGTGAACAGGCCGGACTGCGAGCAGAAGTGGCAGTCCTCCGGGCAGCCGCCGGTCTTCAGCGAGACGATCCCCTCGACCTCCACCTCGGGGCCGCACCAGCGCATCCGCACCTCGTGGGCGAGCTGGAGCGCGGCGGGCAGGTGTTCGTCGGGCAGGTTCAGCACGGCGAGGACGCCGGCCTCGTCGAGACCGACGCCGTTCTCCAGCACCTGGGTTCGGGCCTGGTCGAGGATCTCTGGCATGGCTCGTACCCTACAAGGCCGCCCGGCCGGGAAGAACGGCCAGCGTGTCGGGCCGGCGGCGCCGGGGTGGACGCGCCGGGCCAGGTCCGGCGGGTGGTAATTT
Organism: Micromonospora sp. NPDC049139; assembly: GCF_055586845.1. Taxonomy (NCBI): domain Bacteria; kingdom Bacillati; phylum Actinomycetota; class Actinomycetes; order Micromonosporales; family Micromonosporaceae; genus Micromonospora; species Micromonospora sp. NPDC049139. The sequence goes on from NZ_JBVJHK010000003.1 coordinate 468,867, forward strand.
CGCCCGGCGGAAGCAGCCGACGACGAGCGGCACGGGCGGCGTGGGGGTGACGGTGGCGGACTGGCTGGCGGCGCTCGACCGCCGCGCCGAGCTGCGCGCGAAGGCGGGGCTGACCCGCACGCTGGTGCCCCGGGACGCCGGCGACGCCGTGGTCGACCTGGCCGGCAACGACTACCTCGGCCTGGCCACCCACCCCGACGTCACCGCCGCGGCGGCGCGGGCGCTGTCCGCGTACGGGCTGGGGGCCACCGGGTCGCGGCTGGTGCGTGGCTCCACCGACGCCCACCACGCGCTCGAGGGCGCCCTCGCCGACTGGCTCGGCACCGACCGGGCGCTGGTCTTCTCGTCCGGCTACCTGGCCAACCTCGGGGCGGTCCGGGCGCTCGTGCGGCCGCGTACGCTCCTGGTCTCCGATGCCCACAACCACGCGTCGCTGATCGACGGCTGCCGGATCTCCGGCGCGGAGACCGTGGTGACGCCGCACGCCGACGTGGCGGCGGTGGCCGCCGCGCTCGCCGCCGCGCCGGGCCGGCCGGCGGTGGTCGTCACCGAGTCGGTCTTCTCCGTCGACGGCGACCTCGCCCCGCTGGCCCGGCTGCACGCCGTCGCCCGGGAGCACGGCGCGATACTGCTCGTCGACGACGCGCACGCCCTCGGGGTGACCGGCCCGGCGGGTGCCGGGGGCGTCGCCGCCGCCGGTCTCGCCGGCCAGCCCGACGTGGTGGTCACCGCGACCCTGTCCAAGGCGCTCGGCGGCGCGGGCGGCGTGGTCGCCGGGCCGGCCGCGCTCGTCCGGCACCTGGTCGAGACCGGGCGGACGTTCATCTTCGACACCGCGCTGCCCCCGGCGGTCGCCGCCGGTGTCCACGCCGCCGTCGGGCTGGCCCGCGCCGGCGACGACCTGCGCGCGGAGTTGGCCGAGCGGGCCGCCCTCGCGGTGCGCCGGCTGACCGCCGCCGGCCTGGCCGTCTCCGACCCCGACGGCGCGGTCGTCTCGGTCACCGCGCCGGGGCCCGAAGCGGCGACCGCGTGGGCGGCCGACTGCCGCGACCGGGGGGTGGCCGTCGGCTGCTTCCGCCCCCCGTCCACCCCGGACAGCCGGTCCCGGCTGCGGCTCACCATCAGCGCGGGGGTGCCCCGGCGGGACTTCGAGCGGGCCCTGGAGGTCATCGTGGAGTGTGCACCGTGAGCGCGAGGAGTGAGCCGGTGTTGCGAGCCCCGCAGTCGCGAACTGAGGTGGCACCCGTGAGCGCGAGGAGTGAGCCGGTGTTGCGAGCCCCGCAGTCGCGAACTGAGGCGGCACCCGTGAGCGCGAGGAGTGAGCCGGTGTTGCGAGCCCCGCAGTCGCGAACTGAGGTGGCACGGTGACCAAGCCGTGGCGGGGGCCGGTGCTGGTGACCGGCACCGACACCGAGGTCGGCAAGACCGTGGTGACCGCCGCGATCGCGGCCGCGGCGCAGGCCGCCGGCCTGCGCGTCGCGGTGGTCAAGCCCGGCCAGACGGGTACGGCCACCGGCGAGCCCGGCGACATCGACTCCGTCACCCGGCTGGCCGCCCCGCTGACCGGCCGCACCCTGGCCAGCTTCCCGGACCCGCTCGCCCCGCTGGCCGCGGCCCGGGTCGCCGAGCTGGAGCCGCTGGAGCTCTACACCGCCGTCGACGCGGTCCGCGAGGAGGCCGAGAAGCACGATCTGGTGCTGGTGGAGGGCGCCGGCGGGCTGCTCGTACCGATGGGGCTGCGGCCGTCGGGCGAGCCCTGGACGGTGGCCGACCTGGCGGTCTCGCTGGGGTCCCCGGCCGTGGTGGTGGCCCGGGCCGGGCTGGGCACCCTGAACCACACGGCGCTCACCCTGGAGGCACTGGAACGCCGGGCGGTGCCGGCCGGCGTGGTGATCGGCGCATGGCCGGCCGACCCGGAGCTGGTGCACTGGGCCAACCTCACCGAGCTGGTGCCGCACCTGCTGGGCGCCCTGCCGGCCGGTGCCGGCGCGATGGACCCGGGGGTGTTCCGGCGGTCCGCGCCCGGCTGGCTCACCCCGGCGCTCTACGGGGTGCTCGACGACTGGCGGGCCTGGGCCGACGAGATATGAGCACCTGACTTTCGTCGGTGCCCGCCCGGGTCGGGCGTGGGTAGCCTGGCCGCCGTGGAGAGCTGGTGGGCCGCGCTCGCGGGCGGTGGACGGGTGGCCCGGGCGGGCGTCCGGCGGTGGACCGGTGACCTGCTCCTGTGGCTGGTGACCGCCGCCCCGATCGGGTACGCGGGCGTCACGCCGCCGCACTCCGGGCGGGCCGTCGCCCTGACGGTCGGCGCGCTGCTGCTGCTCGCCGTGGCGGTCGTGGTGAGCCGGCGGTGGCCGGTGGCCGCCCTGGTGGCGGCGGTGCTCGGCTCGTTGCTGGACGGCAACTTCCTCTTCGCGATCCCGGTGTTCAGCTACCTGACGGGCCGCCGCAGCGCCACCGCCGTGCCGGCTGCTCTCGCCTTCGCCGCGATCGCGGCCGGCGGCACCGCGCTCAACCTGGGGCTGCTCGGCACCGGCGCGGCCACCTGGTTCCTGCTCGCCTCGGTGCTGCTCTTCGCCGGGGTGTTTCCGTGGCTCGTCGGGCGGTACCGGCGCCAGCAGGCCGCCCTGGCCGACGCCGGCCGGTGGCACGCCGAGGCCCGGGACCGCGAGCAGCGGGGCGCCGCGGAGCGGATCCGGCTGCGGGAACGGGCCCGCATCGCGCAGGAGATGCACGACTCGCTCGGGCACGACCTGAGCCTGATCGCCCTGCGCGCGGCCACCCTGGAGGTCACCGACGACCTCGCCCCGGCGCACCGGGCCGCCGCCGGCGAACTGCGGGCCAGCGTCGCGGCCGCCACCGAGCGGTTGCACGGGATCATCGGGGTGCTCCGGGACGAGGGTGGAACGGCCACCACCCGGCCGGCCGACGAGACCGTCGCGGACCTGGTCGACGGGGCCCGGGAGGCCGGCATGGCGGTCGACGTGGATCCGCCGGGCGGGTTGCCGCACCTGCCGGCGGCCACCGCGCGCACCCTGCACCGGGTGGTCCGGGAGGCGCTCACCAACGCCGCCCGGTACGCGCCCGGCGCGGCGGTCACCGTCGCCCTGGCCGGCGACGGCGACCAGGTCGAGGTGTCGGTCGTCAACGCGCCGCCGCCGGCCGGGCCGCTGCCCGGCCCGCCGTCCAGCGGATCCGGCCTGCTCGCCCTCGCCGAGCGGGTCCGCCTCGCCGGCGGTGCCCTGACGGCCGGCCCCCTGGGCGGTGGCGGCTTCGCCGTCCGCGCCCGGCTGCCGCTGGACGGCCTTTCCGGCGCCGACGCCGTCCTCCCGCCCGGCGACGCCCCAGTCCCCGGCGACGTCCCAGTCCCCGGCGACGTCCCAGGCATCGGCGACGCCCCAGGCCCCGCCGGCGGCCCAGACCCTGCCGGCGGCCCAGACCCTGCCGCCGGCCCTCGGCCGGCCGAGGCCGAGCAGCGGCTGCGCGCCGCCCGCCGACGGGTCCGGCGTAGCCTGCTGACGGCGCTCGGCGCCCCGGTGGGCCTCGCCCTCGTCCTGTCGCTGGTCTACTACCCGGTCGCCACCGCCGGTACGGTGCTTCACGCGGACGCCTTCGCGCGGATGCCCCTCGGCGCGGAGCGCGCCGCGCTGACCGGGCTGCCCCGGCGCCAGCTCGACCCGCCCGCCGAGCCGGCGCGGCCCGGCTGCGAGTACTACACCGACGGGAACTTCCCCCTGGCCGAGCCGACCTGGCGGCTCTGCTTCGCCGACGGCCGGCTGGTCAGCAAGGAGCGGATCACGGATGAACGCTGACACGGGCGGCCCGGTGCGGGTCGTGCTCGCCGACGACGAGGCGATGATCCGGGCCGGTGTCCGGGCCATCCTGGCCACCGATCCGGGGATCGAGGTGATCGGTGAGGCTGCCGACGGCCGGGCCGCCGTGGACCTCGTCCGGGCGCACCGGCCCCGGGTGGCGCTGTTGGACATCCGGATGCCGAGGCTGGACGGGCTCAGCGCGGCCGCCGAGATCCGCCGCCTCGTGCCGGAGACGGCGACGGTCATGCTGACCACCTTCGGCGAGGACGACCACGTGGCCCGGGCGCTCGGGCACGGGGCCAGCGGGTTCCTGCTCAAGGCCGGCGACCCGCGCGAGCTGATCGCCGGGGTGCACGCCGTCGCCGACGGCGGCGCGTACCTGTCGCCGCAGGTGGCCCGCCGGGTGATCGAGCTGGGCGGGGACCGGGTGGCCCGCCGGCCGGTGGCGCGGGACCGGCTCGCCGGGCTGACCGAGCGGGAGCGGGAGGTGCTCGCACTGGTCGGGGCGGGACTGTCCAACGCCGAGATCGCCCGCCGGCTCTACCTGGTCGAGGGCACCGTGAAGAGCTACCTGACCAGCATCTTCACCCGGCTGGAGGTGCGCAACCGGGTGCAGGCGGCGATCCTCGCGTACGAGGCGGGGCTGGTCGAGCCCAGCGGCTGACCCGCCCCGGGCTTACCCGCCCCGGGCCCGCGCGCGCCCAGGGCGGCGCCACCGGGCGGCCACGTCGGCGGCTCAGTGGCGTCGGACGACGAAGGCGTCGGGCATCCGGAACGTGAGGTTGTCGGGGCACCACGGCTCGCGGACGACGGCGACCCCGTCCAGCAGCGGGGCCGTCTCGCCGACCACCACCGCCGCCTCCATCCGGGCGAGCTGGTCGCCGACGCAGCGGTGCGCGCCTGCCCCGAAGGCCAGGTGCCGGCGGGATCCGCGCTGCCCGGGCCGGAACTCGTCGGGCACCTCCACGGTGGCCGGGTCCCGGCCGGCGCGGGCCAGCCAGAGCACGATGCTGGTGCCCGCCGGCACCGCCGTCCCGCCCAGCGTGGCGTCCACGGCGGCTACCCGTCGCCAGGTGACGATCGGCGGCTCCAGCCGGAGCCCCTCCTCGACCACGTCGGCGACCGCGACGGTGCCGGCCCGCAGGCCGGCCAGCACGGCCGGCTCGCCGGCCAGCCGGTGCAGCAGCAGGGTGAGGAACTGCGACGTGGTCTCCTGGCCGGCGACGAGCAGGAAGAACAGCGCGCCGACCACCACGTCGGGCGGGTGCCCGGCGGCCCGCAGCGACCCCGCCAGCCCGCCCCCGGTCTCGGCGAACTCCCGCAGCACCCGGTGGAACCGGCCCACCTCGGCCGCGAGCGCCGCCTGGCGGTCGGCGTCCAGCGGCGCCCAGAACAGTTCCAGCGCCGTGCGGGCGAACTCCTTCACGGCCCCGACCGGCGTGTCGGGCAGCTCGACCAGCCGGGCCAGCACCAGCAGCGGCAGGTCGGCGGCGAGTTCGGCGTAGAGGTCGACCGGCGCGCCCGCGTCCAGGGCGGCGCCGATCGCGGTGAGGCGCTCCCGGACCAGTCCGGTCAGCCAGGGCCGCTGCGCGGCGACCCGGGTCGGGTGCAGGGCCTCGGCGACGATCGCCCGGATCTGCGGGTGGCTGGCGCCGCCGTTGTTCGCCAGGGTCGGCGGCAGCCGGAACCGGTGCCCGGCCAGCACCCGCAGGGCGGCCACCGGGATCGGGGTCACCGCGTCCAGCGCGTTGTCCGGCCGGTACATGACCGGGTCGGTCAGCACCTCCCGCACCAGCGCGTGCCGGGTCACCACCAGGTGTTCGACACCCACGTGGTCGGCCACCCGGGCCACGTCCGGCCAGTGCGCGTCGGTGGTCTGCGCCCAGCTCCGGAACAGCACGTCGACACGCTATCGGGCGGCTCCCGGCAGCCCGGCCCGCAACTGCCACACCGTGGTGCGCTTCACCCGGACGCTCTCCAGCGTCTCGGGCACCGGCACGTCGTAGGCGGCCAGCTCGTCGAAGCGGTCGCGGGGCAGGAACGCCCGGCCGGGATCGCCGACCAGCACGTCCGCCCCGGCGCGGGCGGCCCGGAGCAGGAAGCGCAGCACCCGGTTGGCCATCGCCTCGCTGTAGAACACGTCCCCGGCGAACACCACCTCGGCCCCGCCGGCGTCGCCGTCGAGGATGTCGCCGAGCTCCGCGTCGACGCGTACCCCGTTGGCCTCGGCGTTGACCGCCACGGCCGCGACGGCCAGCTCGTCGATCTCCACGGCACGGACGGCGGCGGCGCCGGCCCGCGCGGCGGCGATGGCGACCAGGCCGGAGCCGGCGGCGAGGTCGAGCACCCGGCGGCCGGCGACCAGCTCGGGATGGTCGCTGACGTACCTGGCCAGCGCCTGACCGCCGGCCCAGGCGAAGGCCCAGAACGGCGGCGGCTGGGCGCTGCGGAACTCGCCCTCGGTCAGCTCCCACAGCCCGATGGCGTCGTCGGCCTGGTGCAGCCGCACCTCGGGGACGAAGGCGACCGGGGCGAGGCGGGCGTGCAGCCGGACGAAGGCGGTGGAAAGGTCGGACACGCCGCCGATTGTCTCCCGCCGTCCGTCGGTCGGCGCCACCGGCCGTCGGGGCCGGCCGGCGCGCCGGCCGGCCCCGACGGACGGTCACTTCGAGAACGCCTGGAACTCCGCGATCCGCACCTGCGTACGCGCCGGGCTGGCGGTCGCGCAGTCGGTGGTGGTCGCCGGGTCGTCGTCCTGCTCGCCCGCGTAGTCCGGCCCGCCGGTGCACTGGCTGGCCAGGACCTCCAGCCGCAGGTGCGTGGCCAGCGTGGTCGGCACCGGGAACTCGCGCAGGTTGATGTCCCGCACGTACGCCCGGTACGCCCCGCCCGGGAACGCGTCCGCCGCGCTGGTGTGGATCCGCTGCCAGTTCGCCGGATCCGCGCAGTCGGTGGTCTTCGCGTTGCAGGCCGACACCGCGAACGACCGCAGCGCGCTGAGCGAGTTCTGGCTGCCCGGGTCGGCGTCGCCGGTGATCGACGGGCGCAGCATCGCGCTGACGTTGACCCGCTTCACGACCTGCGGCGCGTCGCCGGGCAGCGCCACGGTGACCTGCTTGCCGGCCACCCCGTCGAGGGAGGCCCAGTTGGTCGCCTCGGTGTCGTCGGCGATCCGGTCCAGGTTGACCCCGTCGCCGGTGATCGTCGCGCCGGAGGCGGTGGACGCGAGGTTGCGGCTCATCCGCAGGTCGACGTACCCCTCCTTGCCGGCCTTGGCGACCACGGTGAGCCGCTGGTGGCCGAAGCCGGGCGCGACGGCGAGCAGTTGGTACGTGCCGGGCACCAGCTCGATCCGGTCCGGCAGCGCCGTCGCCGGGTCGGTGTCGGCCACCGGGACCGCCCGCGCCTCGTACGCCCCGACGTACACCCGGATCGGCGCGTCGGCGCTGTCGCCCTTCGGGCGGAGGGTGAGCACGGCGTTGTCGGCGTCGGGGGCGGCGAAGCTCGGCGTCGGGTCGGTGTCGGAGGCGCCGTTGCTGGCGGCGTCCCGGCCCATCCCGGAGCGGGCGAACTCGGCCCAGAGCAGGTCCTGGTTGGCGCCGCCGAAACGGAGCAGGTCGGCGGTGAGCATGTTGTCCCGCATGTCGAGCATGCTGACCTGGCTGGCGGCCTGGAGCAGGAACGAGTCGAAGACGAGCTGCGCCCAGCGCCGGTTTCCCGGGCACTGCTCCACCGCCACCCTGCCCTGCGCGCAGTCGAGCTGGCGCTGCGGGGTGCCGACGCCGTACCGCTTCATCAGCGCGGCGCGGACCCGGAAGTTGGTGGCGCTCCAGATCTCGCCGTCGGCGTGCACCGCCGGCCCGCCGGTGTTGTAGCCGACGTCGGAGTAGTTCAGCGGGCTGCGGCTGAAGTCGTGGTTGCGGATGCCGCTGACCAGGTTGCCGGTGACGTACCCGCCGGTGACGTAGGGCGTCTCGCCGGGGGCGCGCAGCCCGTGCTCGAAGAGGTACTCGGCGGCCAGCAGGTCGCTCCACGACTCGCCCATCGAACCGCCCTGGTGCCCGCCGATGCCGCTGTCCGGGCCGGCGATCATCCGGTTGGTGATGGCGTGGGTGTACTCGTGCCCGATCACCGTCATGTCGTAGTCGCCGTCGACGCAGGGCGGGTACGGCCCACCGGCCTGCGGCTGCCACAGGTACATGTTGGTGGTCGGCGGCAGCCCGTCGCGCGGCGTGCCCTGGTTGGCGTTGTTCCGGTTGCCGCTGAGCGCGCCCTGCTGCGCGCGGCCCTGCTCGGCGTCGCCGCCCCGGCCCTGCGGGGTCAGGTTCACCGCCTGGAGGTTCCAGGTGGCCTCGGTGAAGCCGAGGTGCCAGGCCCAGTCGTGCATCCGGTTGTGCATGGCGAAGAGGTTGGCGATCGCGGCGTCGCCGTCGTTGCGCTGCGCCGAGGTGAACACCGCGGGGTTGCAGCGGGCCTGGTGCCACTGGTCGGTGAACGGGTACTCGTAGCGCCGCTGCGGGCTGGGCGCGACCGGCACGGCCGGCGTGCCGCCGCCCCAGGACCGTACGGTGTTGGCGGAGTTGCCACGCGCGGTGCCGGTCGGCGTGCCGGTGGCCGTGTCGACGTCCCACGGCTGCCCGGTGGCCGGGTCGCGGAACGCCTCCCGGCACTCCGGTGCGGGGTCGCCGCACCAGCGCACCCGGGGGTCCTGCCCGGGGCCGAGGTCGCGCGGCGGGGTGGCCGGGAAGACGGCCCAGCTCGGGTTGTCGGAGTCGAAGTCCACGAGGTCCTCGCGGACCAGCACCTTCCCGGTGATCCCGTCGACGTAGGTGGTGAACGCCTCCGGGTGGTCGTCGTCGGCGCCGATCAGGGTCACCTCGTACGCGGCCCGGGGCCCGTCGAGCGGGGTGGGCACGGCGACGGCCCGCACGCTGTGGCTGCGGACCGCGTCGGCGGCCAGGCCGGCGTCGGCGAGCGCCGCGTCGTACGCCTGCTCGTCGGTGAGGGTGGCGGGCGCCGGCGCGGCGGTGTCCCGGGAGAGCGAGGAGCTGACCGCGAGGACCGTGCCGGCGGCGACCGCGACGGTGACCAGGCCGTCGTGCCCGGCCGGCAGGGCGCCGAAGCGCTGCCGGAGGGTGACCACCGCGCCGTCGCCGATCGGCCGGACCAGCAGCCGGTCCATCGCCTCGACCGCGGCGGCGTCCAGGCCGAAGAGGTCCTGGTTGCCGGTCAGGTACGCGCGGGCGGCCGCCTCCGGGTCGCCGGGGAGGCCGGTGGCGAGCGGGGCGCGGGCGGGGCCGAGCGCGTGCGGGGTGCCGAGCCGGTTCCAGCGGACGTCCGGGTCGGCCTTGCGGGCCAGGCCCCGCTGCCGGGCGTCGGGGGCGGCGGTGCCGGGGCGGTTGTCGACGTCGGCGTGCTCGTGCCCCTCTGCGAACGGGCCGGAGCGCCGTTCGGTGGCGGCACCGCCGGTGGGGACGGCGGCGGTGGGGCCGGCGGGGAGCAGCGCGGCCACCACCGCGGTCGCCGCCAGGACGGGAACGAGCCGGCGTCGACGCCGGCTCATCCAGGGTGTCCACTCCGGTTGTGCCACGGGACCTCCTCATGGGAGCGGGGGTGGCCGGCCCTACGCCGGCCGCGCAGTGCGGTGACACATGCGCATCTGTGGATATCAGCCCGGGTCGGCGGGAACAAGGGCCACGCCTACTCAAGGCGGGCCCGGCCGCGATGGCGACTTCACGGAGGGTGGAGACCGGTGGCGGTCGACTACCTGGAGCGCCACGGGCTCGTCGGCAACGGGCCTCGGCCCGCCGCCGCCAGGAGAGGATGGTGGTCGCCGCGCTGGTGCCGTCCGGTGGCGGCGGGCGCGACGCAGGGGGCTACGGCGCCCAGTCGGGGTCGCGGCCGAAGGCGGCGACGAGGCGGTCCTGCTGGTCGGCCTCCGCCGGCACGTCGGCCCCCGACCGGATCAGCCTGTCCCGCTGGTAGTCGCCGATCCGTCGGCCGAACCAGCGGGCGCACTCGGCGACCGCATCGGCGTCCAGCCGGGGGTCCGCGCCGATCGCCACGGCCAGGTCCCAGCCGTGGATCAGGTGTTCCGCGATGAGCTGGTGCAGGTACTCCTCCGCCGGGGTCTCGCCGGCGGAGAGCGCGACGGTGCGTGCCAGCGCCCCGGGGTGGGTGAAGGCCAGCTCCGCCTGCGCCGCCGCCTCCCGGGCCGCCTCGACCGGGTCCGGGCCGAGCACATCGTCGTCGTAGCGGTCGCCGACCTCCTCGATCGTCCGGCCGGCGAGCAGCGGCACGCACCACCGGTCCTCGCCGACGACGTGGTTGACCAGCGCCCGGACGTCCCAGTCCGGGCAGGGGGTCGGGTCCGACCACTGCCCGGGGCCGACCAGCTCCACCCGGTCGGTGAACTCGGCCAGGCTGCGGCGGTACGTCTCCAGCGGGTCCATGCCGACGATTGTTCCGGGTGGCCTCGGGGGCCGAGTCGTTTTGCCGGCTTCGGGCGGGGATGACCGCATCGGTCGAACCCGTCCGCTCCGCCGCCCTCCGGTGACGGGCATCGGTCGAGCTGGTCCGGTCCGCCGGCCTCGGGTGGTCGGGGTCAGTCGAGCTGGTCCGGGTCGAGCCCGAGTTCGCGGGCGGTGACCAGGCGGACCCACTCGGCGAGCTGGCGGCGGGAGATGACCCGGTCGTGCACCGCGAGCTGCACCGCCAGGCCGTCCATCACGGCGCTGATCCGCCACGCGGCGCCGGCCGGGTCGGCGCACTCGAAGGTGCCGTCGCGAACGCCTTCCGAGATCACCGCCGCGAGGTCCTCCCGCCAGCGCAGGTCGAGCCGGCGGGAGACCTTCTCCAGCTCCGGGGTGCGCAGCGACTCCGCCCAGCCGTCGATCCACATGGCCCACGACGTCGCCCGGCCGGCCGGCGTGTAGAGCTTCACGATCCGGCGCAGCTTGGTCAGCGGCGGGGCGCTGGACCGCATCACCGCGTCCAGCCGGGCCAGGTCCTGCTCCACCGCGTACGCGAACGCCTGCGCGAGCAGCCGGTCCTTCGTGGCGAAGTGGTAGAAGACCAGCGCCTGGCTCACCCCGGCCGCCTGCGCCACGTCGGCCGTGCGGGTGTTGGCCAGACCCCGCTCCACGATCACGTCACAGGCCGTGCGCAGCAGGGCATCCAGGCGGATTTCGGCCGCACGTCTCGTCACGCCGTTACCGTAGCGCATCAGCTTGAACACGAGGCGTCACCGATAACGGCCCGTCCGCCCTCCCGAGAGTCGGAAGCCGGACAGTTCGGCCACGCCACGACCGGCACCGCGGCCGACCCGCTTCGCCCGGACCGGGGGAGGAGTAGCTGGGCAGGCTCCTAGGAAGCTTGGAGGTGAGGCAACCCGTCACCATCGGACGCGCCGAGAACCACCCCGATTTGGCAACCGCTCGCCGGCTCGGCTAAAGTTCTCATCCGTCACCGGTTAACGCCGGGGGCACGCGGACGTAGCGCAGCTGGTAGCGCATCACCTTGCCAAGGTGAGGGTCGCGGGTTCGAATCCCGTCGTCCGCTCGGAGATGCCGCCACGCATGACGGGGGCAACCTCGGTGGGGTGGCCGAGAGGCGAGGCAACGGCCTGCAAAGCCGTGTACGCGGGTTCAAATCCCGTCCCCACCTCGGCAACAGGCGAGGGCGATTGGCGCAGTGGGAGCGCGCTTCCTTGACACGGAAGAGGTCACTGGTTCAAACCCAGTATCGCCCACCAGAACGAAGGCCCGTCACCATCCGGTGACGGGCCTTCGCCGTTCCCGGACGCCGCTGCGCCGAGCCTCCGCCGCGCACAGGGCACTGCCGTTCGGACCGTCACCGTTTCGAAGGCCGCGCCCGGACCGCCCCGGTTGGACCCGGAGTCATGGGCGACCACGGCCGCCCGCCCGCGGTGTCGTCGCGGGCGGGGCGGCCGCACCCCCCCGGAGCCGGCCGGACGCGTCCCCCGTTGCGGCGCGTCCGGACGTCGGCCGTCAGCTCACCGGATCGCCGGTCGGGCTCACATGGTGGCGTCCTCGCCGCCGTCTCCCAGCAACGGTAGGGAGCAGCGCCGGCCGGGCGCGAGGACCGATCCGCACAGCGACGGCGCCGGCGGTGTCGGGCTGCACAGCGACCGCGACCGGCGCCGCTGCTCGGGGGCGCACGGTGGGAAGCCACCGGCGGTCAGGCGGGCGGCCACCCGGCCGGGTCGTCGACCAGGCCCGCGTCGGCGGTCGCGTCGAGGGTCCGCAGGGCGAGCCAGAGCTCGTGCCGGGCGCTCGGCCCGCGCAGCAGGGAACGCCCCAGCGCCTGCTCGGCCCGGCCGAGGCGTTTGCGTACGGCGGACACCGAGACGCCGAGCGCGGCGGCGGTGTCGGGCAGTCGCGCCTCGGCGCGCAGCCACGCGCGTACGGTGACCAGGCCGACGGGCGTCCCGCCGGCCTCCAGGGGTGCGAGCTGGCCGCGCGCCCAGAGGCACAGGGCGGGGGTCGCCAGCAGCCGGTCGAGGCCCATCCACCGGCTGTCGGCCGCCGCCTCCTGCCCGAACGCGCCGTCCGCGCCACCACCGACGACGGGCGGTGCCTCCGGCACGTCTTCCGGGGTCGCGGCGGAACCGAGCAGGTGCAGGGCCAACCACGCGACCGACTGGTCGGAGATCCGGGACAGGTCGAGCCCGAGGCGGTCGCGCAGCAGCGCCAGCCGGGCCGCCAGGGTGTTGCGGTGGATCCGCAGGTGCCGGTGGGCCGCGCCGTCGAAGGCGAGCCAGGAGCCGAGGGTGGCGAGCAGTTCCTGCCCGTCGGGATCGATCCGTCGGGCCGGCCGGTACGACAGGCACGGCGCCAGCAGCGTCCGCGCCCAGTCCTGCCCCGCGGCGCCGAGCAGGGCGCGCAACTCCGTCGCCCGGTCGAAGCGGCAGTGCCCGTCCGGTCCGTTCCGGGCCACCGCGAGGGCGTGGAACGCCTGCTCGTAGCCGGCGGCGGTGCGGCGCAGCGGGACCGGCTCGCTCACCCCGATCCGCGTCCCGGGCACCCGTCCGGTGACGAGTCTCCCCAGCGCGTCCGCGTCGCCGGCCCCTCGCGGCCCGGCGCGGTCCGGGGCCGGCACCAGCGCGATGAGGTGCCGGGAGCGGACCGGGCAGGGCACCACCCAGGCCCGCCCGCCCAGCGCGCGGGTCACCTGCCCGGCCGCCTCGCCGCGTCGCCGGGGCGCGCACTCGACGACGCACACCCGGACCAGGTCGGGCAGGTGGGGACGCAGTGCCGCGGCGATGCGCCGGGCCGGTGCCACGTCGCCGACCATCAGCAGGTGCAGCACCGCCTCCCGGCTGCGCACGTCGCCGGCGGCGACCCGCCGCCGGGCCCGCTCCGAGCGTTCCAGCCGCCAGCAGAGACCGAGGACGCGCGCCGCGTCGGCGAGCAGGTCGCCGGGGAGTGGGTCCACCGGGTCCACCACCGCGAGCCAGGGGGCGGGCTCGGTCCCGCCGTCGGGGTCGCAATCCGCGCCGTCGTCGCGCTCCCCGGCGCCGAGGGCGACCAGGTGGACGGTGGGCGCGCCCGAGCCGCCCCGCACGGCCGCCGGCGTGCCGCGTCCGTGCAGCTCAGGTACGGCGCGGGCGGCGGCGCCCAGCACGGCCCGGTCCAGCGGGTCCCGCCCCGGGTGGACCGTCAGCAGGGCGCCGTCCACGCCGATCAGGGCGGCCGCGGTGGATCGACGGGCGAGCGTGTCGAGGACGGCCCGGACGGGATCGGGGCCGGCGGCGAGGCGGGTCATCGCGACGACGGCCTCGGCGTGCTCGAAGCGGACTCGCGACGGCTGTCGCCCGGGCGTTCGCGACCCGTCCTGCTCCGTCCGCACGACAGCAGACGGTAGTACCCGGGTGGCGAGGGTCACGAGGAGAGGCGGCGGAGGGGTGACGCCCGGCACGCCGGCAGGCCCCCGGGCGGGTGGGGCCGGCGACGTCGACGTGCCGGCCACCCTCGCGGGGTGCCCGGCACGTGCGTCGCGGTGCGTCCGGCGACCGTCCGACTCCGTCGGCCGCGGGGCGGTCGGGTCAGAGCGGCGGGGCGACGTCCCGGCGTTCCTCGACCCGCCGGTACTCCACCGGCTCGGTCGTGCTGACCACCTGGCGGCGGCGTCCCCAGATGAGCGTGGTCATGATCAGGCCGAGCACGCCGGCCGCCATCAGGATCCAGCCGACGATGTCGAGGTCGATGCCGCCGAGGCTCGCGTCGAGCGCGAAGGTGAGGATCGCGCCGAGCGCGATCAGGAAGATGCTGGTGCCGATACCCACGACAGCCTCCTTGGTCAGGGGATGTGGTGTGCTGTCGAAGGAGGTCAGTACCCGGTGGCTGACCAGCGCAACCATCGGCTGCGCGGGAATCGCCCGCGGCGGCCGGCGGGGCGGCGTGCCGGGCGATCTTGCCGTCGGGTAGAGTTCATCCCGTCGCCGGGGAACGCCGGCGACACGCGGACGTAGCGCAGCTGGTAGCGCATCACCTTGCCAAGGTGAGGGTCGCGGGTTCGAATCCCGTCGTCCGCTCGCATCCCGCCACTACCGGCCCGGTCTGCCGGGCCCGGGTGGCCACCACGGGCGATTGGCGCAGTGGGAGCGCGCTTCCTTGACACGGAAGAGGTCACTGGTTCAAACCCAGTATCGCCCACCAGATGATCCGCGAGGCCCGTCACCGTCGTCGGTGGCGGGCCTTCGTGCTCTCCAGGGGTGGTGCTCCGTCACCCGTGTCTCCCTCCACCCGCGTCGCCCTCGCCCGCCGGATCTTCTGCCCTGGGCAGATCCGCTCACCGTGAACAGGGGGCCGGACGACCGGTCCGAGCCGGCACAGTGGAGCCCATGAGACTGCTGGTGTTGGGTGGGACGGGTTTCGTGGGCGGCGCCACGGTCGCCGAGGGGGTGCGTCGAGGCTGGTCGGTGACGGTGTTCAACCGGGGCCTGCACGGCGCGGCGCCGGAGGGCGTACGCCGGTTGCGGGGTGACCGGACCGCGCCCGGCGGCCTGGCGGCGCTGGCGGACGGCGAGTGGGACCTGGTGGTCGACACCTGGGACGGCGCGCCCCGGGCGGCGCGGGACGCCGCCCGCGCGCTGGTCGACCGCGTCGGCGGCTACGTCTACGTCTCCAGCGGCTCGGTCTACGCGCAGCCGGTCGTCGACGGGGTGGGCGAGGAGGCCCCCGTGGTGGACGCCGAGTCGGACGCCGACGACGGCGACTACGCGCACAACAAGGCCGGCGGCGAGCGGGCCGTGCGGGAGGTGTTCGGTGACCGGGCGCTGCTCGCCCGGGCCGGGCTGATCCTCGGGCCGGGGGAGGACATCGGCCGGCTGCCCTGGTGGCTGGAGCGGATCGCCCGGGGCGGGGAGGTGCTGGCGCCGGGCCCGGTCGACCTGCCGTTGCAGTACGTCGACGTGCGGGACCTGGCGGGCTGGATGTTGGACCGGGGCGCGGAGGGGCTGGGCGGGGCGTTCAACGTGGTGAGCCGCACCGGGCACGCGACCATGGGCGAGCTGCTCGACGCCTGCGTCGCCGTCACCGGCGCCGACGCCCGGCTGCGGTGGACCGACCCGGAGCCGATCCTGGCCGCCGGGGTGGTGCCGTGGAACGACCTGCCGGCCTGGATTCCGGCCGGGCACGAGTACCGCTGGTTGCAGGAGCGCGGCGTCGAGAAGGCGTACGCGGCCGGGCTGACCTGCCGCCCGGTGGCGGAGACGGTCGCGGACACCTGGGCGTGGCTGCGGCAGGTGGGCACGGTGCCGCCGCGGGCGGGCCGGCCACAGCGCGCCCCGGTCGGTCTGGCCCCGGAGCGGGAGGCGGCGCTGTTGTCCGCGACGGGCCCGGCCCGGGCCTGATCCCGCTTCGACACCACCGGCACGACGGCGGCCGTCCACTGTCCTGAGTGGACGGCCGCCGTCGTGCTGCGGGAAAGCGTTCACCGTGGGTGGTTTCCCGGTGCCCGGTGAGCGGCGAAATCTGGTCCGAGGTCACGGACCGTGATCGATATAGACAAGGATCGGGGGCGCCCCTACAGTTCGGCCGACTGGTTCTCATCTTCCACGGGGGATTGCGATGACTACTGGCCGCTGGCTGCTGCCTGCGCGCAGGTCGAGAGGTGCCCGTTCCACCTCGGGCAGTGGCAGAGGACGGTCAACGGGACGGTCGAGCACCGGCGGTCCTTCAGCGTCGTCGGCGTCGGCGGGCTCAACGGCCGGGTGGCCGACGCGATGACGACGCCCCGAATGATGAACAGGCTGGAGCCGACCGTCGCGTACGGCACGGGATCCTCCACCGACACCGTGGGCTGAGCACCACCGGTTCCCTTCCACCTCACCAAGTTCCGCTATTTTTCGATCACGCCTTGGAGGCACACGGTGACACGCGTCCCGAATACAGCACGCAAACAACCACCAAAGCCCATGAACCGTACTCGTGCGGCCGTCGCCGCGCTCGTGGCCGGGACGCTCGTCGCCTCGGTCCTGGGGGTGCCGTCGGCGGCCCAGGCCGCTCCGGCGGCGCCGCGGACCGATCCGTCGGTGGCGCCGGATACGGGGTCGGCGGCGGTGGCGGCGGTGCGGTCGGGTCGGCGGGTGGAGGTGGCGTCGGCTCGGACGGAGTTGACGCAGGTGTTCGCGAATCCGTCGGGTGGTTTCACCGTGGAGTCGGCGGTGGTGCCGCAGCGGGTGAAACGGTCGGACGGGTCGTGGGCGGATGTGGATCTGTCGTTGCGGCGTGGGTCGGATGGTTGGCGTCCGGTGGCGTCGGTGGCGGATGTGCGGTTCTCCGATGGTGGTGCGGGTGCGGCGGTGACGTTGGTGCGGCGGGGGAAGTCGCTGAGCCTGTCGTGGCCGGGTGGGTTGCCGAAGCCGTCGGTCAGTGGTGATGCGGCGACGTACGGGGAGGTGTTGCCGGGGGTTGACCTGGTGTTGCGGGCGACGCGCAGCGGGTTCACGCATGTGTTCGTGGTGAAGTCGGCGCAGGCGGCGGCCAACCCGAGGCTGCGGGAGTTGCGGTTCGAGCTGGGCGGGGACGCCCGGGTGGTGCGCGGCGCCGACGGGCGGCTGACGGCCATGGCGGGTGCGGAGCAGATCGCTTCCGCCGAACCCGCCGTCATGTGGGACTCGAACGACACCTCGGCGGCCGCCACGGCCCGGTCGGCCGGAGCGGACCGCGCGTCGGCGGCCGACGCCCCGACCGGTGGCGGGCTGCCGTCGCGGTCGTCGGCGGCGGTACCGGGTGACGCGGCGAAGACCGCGCCGGTGGGTGTCGAGGTGGCCGGCCGTGACCTGGTGCTGCGGCCGGACGCGAAGCTGCTCGCCCTGGCGAACGCGACGTTCCCCGTCTACATCGACCCGGCGTGGTCGACCGGCAAGTCCCGGTGGGCGTACGCGACGAGCAACAACAGCAACAACACCGACACGACCGTCGCCCGGGTGGGCAAGGACCCCGAGAGCGGCAGGCTGTACCGGTCCTTCTTCGACTTCCCCCTGACCGCCATGAGGGGCAAGCACATCGAGTCGGCGTACGTGCAGATGAAGCTGGACCACTCCTGGTCCTGCGGAAACACGCCCACGTACATGTACCACTCGGGTGGCATCGCCTCGACGCCACGCACCGGCTGGTCCCCGAAGCTGAACAGCCTCAAGTCGTCGGCCAGCTCGCACGCCAACGAGGGCTCGGGCTGCTCGGACTCGCCGCAGCCGGACATGACGGTCAACTTCACCGGCTCGGCGGTGACCAGCGTCATCCAGTCGCACGCGACCAGCAACGCCACGAACATCACCTTCGGTTTCTGCGCGTGCAGCGCCACCGACGGCTCGGGCGAGTCGACCACCGACCGGTGGAAGAAGTTCTTCCCCAACAACGCCAAGCTGATCGTCGACTACGACAACATCCCGGGCAAGCCCAGCAGCCTCCAGGCAGCCGGCGTGGCCTGCCCCACCAACACCACGCTGGTCATCGGCACCCTGAAGCCGACCTTCTCGGCGATCTTCCCGGACGCCGACAGCACCCAGGCGCTGACCACGGCGTACGAGTGGGTGCAGGTGCCCGCCAACGGGGTCATCGACGCGTCGACGCCGCGCCGGACGCCACCCGCCGGAGCGTCCGTGCCCGCCGGCGGTCGTTCCACCACGGCGGCGGTGACCGTCTCCGAGGCCGTCGCGTACGCGTTCCGCGCCAGGGCCACCGACCCCGCCCCCTACAGCCGCACCAGCGTCTGGTCCGACTGGTGCAAGTTCATGGCCGACACGAAGGTGCCCCCGGTGACCGCGACGCTCACCTCGGCGTCCCCCGTGCCGGGCACCGTGGCGACCTTCGCGGTCCGCTCCACCGACACCACCGTGACGAAGTTCCGGTACGGCTGGGTCAACCCGCCCACCACGGAGATCGCCGCCACGACCGGCACCTGGACCGACCCGTCGACGGGTGCCACCGTCACGGGTAAGCAGGCCAGCGTGTCGTTGATGGTGTCGAAGTACGGCCAGAACACCATCTCCGTCTCCGCCGTCGACGGCGCCGGCAACATCGGCTACGGCTCGCACGAGTTCACCGCCGCCCGACCGACGCCCGCGATCGCCCGCTGGGGGCTGGAGAACTACCCGGGCGTCGACCCGGGACCGATGGCGGACAGCCAGCCGACGCTGGCCGGCGACAACTCCTTCACCGGAGGCAGCGTCTCCTGGACCGGTGACCTCAGGTTGATCCGGGGCGAGACGGCGTCCTTCAACGGCACCTCCTCGGCGTTGACGACCACGACCAAGGTCGTCGACACCACGAGGTCGTTCAGCGTGGCCGGCTGGGTGCGGCTGAACTCCCTGCCGACAACGGCGGACATGGTGGTGGCCTCGCAGGAGGGCGTGAGCACCGCCGGGTTCCACCTCGGCACGCGTCTCGAAGGCTCGCCGTCGACGCCGCGCTGGTCGTTCCTGATGAAGGACACCGACCTCCAGTCCAGCACGAGCCGGGCGGCGTACAGCAGCACCGCGTTGACCTCCGCGGACGTCGGCCGGTGGACGCACATCGCGGGCGTCTACGACAAGACCGCCGGCAAGGTGCGGCTCTACGTCAACGGCGCCCTCACCGCCGAGGTCGCCCGGACCGCGACGCCCTGGAGCGCGAACGGCAGGTTCGCCGTGGGGCGCGGCTGGAGCTCCGGCGCGGTGAGCAACTACTTCAAGGGCAACCTGGCCGACGTCCAGGTCTACGACCGGATCCTCGTCGACCACGACTTCATCGGCCAGTCCGCCGACGACCCGGAGTCGGGCGGCTTCGACGAGCCCGGCATGCTCAGCGCGGTCAAGGTCGGCGACTGGACCTTCTCCGGCGCCCAGCCCTGCTACGAGGAGTTCCTCGACCCGACGCTGTGCAGCGCTCCCGAGGCCGGCCAGTTCGGTCGCCAGCTGGCCCTGACCCAGGGCAGCAACGTCGGGGCCGGTCACCGTGACGACGGGCTGCTGCTCGACGCGGTGCACTTCACGGAGGACACGACCGACCCCTACTACGGTCTGGCCACCCGCGAGTACGGCCTCTCCCAGGACAACCTCGGCGAGCCCCAGAACCCCGTCTGGCAGAACGGCCGGGTCCTCCGCACCGACCAGTCCTTCTCCGTCGCGGTCTGGGTGCGCCCCTTGGCGCTCGGCGGCACGCGGACCGCCGTCTCCCAGATGGGCGCGAAGCAGTCCGCCTTCTACCTCGGGCAGCGGGTGAAGGTCGTGAACGGCGTCACGGAGAACCGGTGGTCGTTTACCGCCTTCGGAGCCGACAGCGATGTGAACGGCAACGGCAAAGACGCGCTGATGATGTCCCGGTTGATGGATGAGGATGACCTTTCCAGGTGGACCCACCTGGTGGGAGTCCACGACGCCTCCCGACGGCAGATCCGCCTCTACGTGAACGGCGTCCTCGAGGCCAACGTCCCCTTCTCGGGCACCTTCACCGGAGCGTTCGACTCCACCGGCCCGCTGGTCGTTGGCGACGCACAGTGGACGCCGGCCGGGGGAACACCGGGCATGACCGACCGGTGGCTCGGTGACATCGACGACCTGGGTCTCTACCAGGGCGCGTTGACGGACACCGCCGTCAAGATCCTCTTCAACTCCGAGTCCGCCGAGACCGTCGAGCCGGTCGACTGACCCCCCTCACCCCTCTTCCTCTCCATCGATCCCTGCGACCGAGCCTGTGGAGGCACAGTGAAACGCGTCCCGAAACCACTCCTCGAACCACCACAAAGGCTGCGAAAGCGGCCTAACCGGATCCATGTCGCCGTCGCGGCGGCGCTCACCGGAACCCTCGCCGTCTCCGGCCTGTCGGTCCCCGCGCAGGCGGCGCCCGACCCGACGAAGCTCACCGGCCAGCGGGAGAAGCTCGACAAGCACGGCGGCACGGCGCAGGGGCGGGCGTACCCCGTCAAGGAGGCGGAGAGCGCGAAGCTCGCCGCCCCCGTGTGGCCGGAGCCGGGCAAGGCGTCCGTGACCCTGCCCGACGCCCCGGCCGGCGCGCGGCGGGCCGCCGCTGCTCCGGTCAAGGCGGGAGCGCTGCCGGTGTCGGTGGGCCGCGCCCCCGGCGCGGCCGGCGACCGCGCGTCGGCGGTGTCCGTGGAGGTGCTGGACCGGTCGGCGGTGCCGGCGCGCTGGCGCGACGGGCTGCTGCTGCGCGTCGGCGGCGTCAGCGCCGACCAGCCGACCAGGGCGGGCGCGCCGGACGGGGCCGCAGCCCAGCCGGCCGCCGCCACCGTCTCGGTGGACTACCGCGGCTTCAAGCACGCCTTCGGTGGCAACTGGTCGTCGCGGCTCACGCTCTGGCAGGTGCCGGAGTGCGGGCTACGCACCCCCGGGAAGGCCGAGTGCGCGGCCACGCCGCTGAAATCCCGCAACGACGGCAGCTCCGTCAGCGCCGAGGTGCCGGTCACGGCGAGCGGCGCGGACGCGCGGAGCGCCGGAACCGCCACGCTGGTGGCGTTGGCGGCCGGCTCCTCCGGGCCGGAGGGCGACTTCTCCGCCACCCCGATGTCGGCCAGCGCGACCTGGTCGGCGGGCACGTCGACGGGCGGCTTCACCTGGTCGTACCCGATGCGGATGCCGCCGGGCATCGGCGGCCCGGCGCCGACCCTGGGCCTGTCCTACACCTCGGACAAGGTCGACGGTCAGTCGGACGCGTCGAACAGCCAGCCGTCCTGGGTCGGTGAGGGCTTCGACCTGTGGTCCGGCTACATCGAGCGCAGCTACGTGCCGTGCGCCGACGACATGACCGGCGGCAACAACAGCACCAACCGCACCGGTGACCAGTGCTGGCGGTCCGACAACGCCACGCTGTCGCTCAACGGGCGCGGCGGCGAGCTGATCTACGAGGCCGGCAAGGGTTGGCACACCCGCAGCGAGGACGGCTCGAAGATCGAGAAGCTGACCGGCGCCGGCAACGGCGACGACAACGGTGAGCACTGGAAGGTCACCACGTCCGACGGCGTGCAGTACTTCTTCGGCCTGAACAACCTGCCGGGGCAGGGCAGCGCGACGAACTCGGCGTGGACCGTCCCCGTCGCCGGCAACCACACCAACGAGCCGTGCAACGCGTCGTCGTTCGCCTCGTCGTTCTGCAACCAGACGTGGCGGTGGAACCTCGACTACGTCGTCGATCCCCGGGGCAACACGCTGTCGTACTGGTACGACAAGGAGACCAACTACTACGGCAAGAACGCCACGTCGACCAACAAGGCCCTGTACACCCGGGGCGGCGTGCTCAAGCGGATCGACTACGGCACCTGGGACCGCGGTGCCACCGACCGGTCCGTGACCCCGCTTGCGCAGGTCGTCCTGAACAGCGTCGACCGGTGCGCGTCGGACTGCCACATCAAGGACGCGGCGCACTGGAAGGACGTGCCGTGGGACCAGGAGTGCACGGCCGGGGCGGCGGACTGCAAGGAGAACTACGGCCCGACGTTCTGGACCACCAAGCGGCTGTCGACCGTCACCACCCAGGTGTGGGACACCACCAAGACCACCCCGGCCTGGCAGCCCGTCGACTCGTGGACGCTCGGCCACACCTACCCCTCGGTCGGTGACGGCAGCGACCACGCCGGCCTGTGGCTCAGCTCGTTGCAGTACAAGGGCCTCGTCGGCGGCACGGAGGCGATGCCGCCGGTGACGTTCGAGCCGGTGTCGATGCCGAACCGGGTCCTCAGCAAGAACAACACCAGCAACAACCGGATGCGGATCGGCAACATCGTCACCGAGACCGGCGGCAAGATCCAGGTGACGTACAGCCTGCCCGACTGCACCTCCGGCAGCCTGCCGTCGGCGCCGGAGACCAACACCCGGCTCTGCTACCCGGTGGTCGGCCCGGACCCGTACGACTCCAGCAAGGAACTCACCGAGTACTGGCACAAGTACGTCGTGAAGCAGGTGTCCGAGTCGGACATCATGGTCATGGCCAGCGGCTCCGACCGCGGCCAGCCGGTGCAGAACACCTACTACAAGTACCTGGGCACGCCGGCGTGGCACTACGCCGACGACAACGGCCTGGTCAAGCCGAAGCGCAAGACGTGGAACCAGTTCCGCGGCTACGCCCAGGTCGAGGTCCGCAAGGGCGACGCCCCGGCGCAGACCCTGACCCGCACCACCTTCCTGCGGGGCATGCACGGCGACCGGCTGACGAAGTCCGGCGGCACCCGCGAGGTCACCGTCGCCGCCTCCCTGGGCACCGAGACGGTGTACGACGAGGACCAGTTCGCCGGCATGGTGCGCGAGCAGGTGCTCTACAACGGCGTCGACACCAAGCCGGTCAGCAAGACCGTCAACGTGCCCTGGCGCTCGCCGGCGCTCGCCACCCGCACCATCAACGGCGACGAGGTCACCGCCCGCTGGACCAACACCCGGATCGCCTACAGCGCCGTCGCGCTCGGCGTGGACGGTGTCGCCGGGTGGCGGACCTCGCGCAACGTGTCGACCTTCCACGACACGTACGGCACCATCGAGACCGTCCAAGCCGACGGTGACATCGCCAAGACCGGCGACGAGAAGTGCACCACGTACGAGTACACGCGTAACACCGGTGCGAACATCACGCAGACGGTCAAGCGGCTCACCGTCAAGGTGCTGCCCTGCGCGACCGCGCCGGCCAGCGAGGACGACATCGTCGCCGACGAGCGGAAGTTCTACGACGGCGCCACCAGCATCGACACCGCGCCGACCACCGGCGCGGTGACCCGGGTCGACAAGCTCAAGGACTGGTCGCTCGCCGGGGGCACCGTGTGGCAGACGGTCAGCCAGGCCACCTTCGACGCGTACGGGCGGCCGAAGACCGCCACTGATGTACGCGGCCGGACGGCGACCACGGAGTACACCCCGGCCACGGGTGGGCCGGTCACCAAGGTGGTCACGAAGACGCCCGACCCGAACGGCAGCACCACCGACTGGACCACCACCATCGAGACCCGGCCCTACTGGGGCCAGCCGATCCGGACCACCGACTACAACGGCCGGGTCGCCGACATGGAGTACGACCCGATGGGCCGGCTCGCCCGGGGCTGGAAGAACGGCTGGGCCAAGGCCGACCACCCGACCAGCCCGTCGGTCGAGTACACCTACCACTACGCGCCGAACAAGGACGCCTACCCGTACACCAAGAGCCGGGTGCTCCACGCCGGCGGCGGCTACCTGACGTCGTACGACATCAAGGACGCTTTCCTTCGGCCGCGCCAGACGCAGAAGGCCGGCGTGGGCGGCGACCGGGTGGTCACCGACACGCTGTACGACGCGACCGGGCGCGCCGTGACGACCTACCAGGCGCACGCCGAGCCGGGCGCGCCGAGCGGAGCGCTCTGGTGGGAGCCGGAGTGGTCGGTGCCGGCGCTGACGAAGATGGTCTACGACAACGCCTCCCGGCCCACCGACGCGGTCTTCTTCGGCACCGACGGCGTCACCAACCTGATCGAGAAGTGGCGCACCACCACCCGGTACCTGGGTGACACCACCACCGTGACCCCGCCGCAGGGCGGCACCGTCACCACGACGAAGACCGACATCGAGGGCCGGACCCTTGAGCTGCGGCAGCAGGCCGACCGGACCGGCACCAAGCCGGACCACGTCACCACGTACACGTACAACCGCAAGGGTCAGCTCACGCTGGTCAAGGACACCGGCGGCAACGAGTGGGTGAACACCTACGACGTCAAGGGCCGGCAGATCAGCGGCAAGGACCCGGACAAGGGCACCGTCACCACGACGTACACCGAGTACGACCAGGTGGAGACGACGAAGGACGCCAACGACAACGTGCTGGTCAACCAGTACGACTCGCTGGGCCGGCGGACCGGTCTCTACCAGGGCAGCATCGCCGACGCGAACAAGCTGGCCGAGTGGAAGTACGACAAGCTCTACAGCGGCCAGACCGTCCGAGGTCAGCTCACCCAGAGCATCCGTTACGAGTCGGCGGGCTCCGCCAACGCCTACAAGTGGCAGGCGCGCGGCTTCAACACCCGCTACCAGCCGACCGGCGCGAACTACGTCATCCCGGCCAACGAGGGCACCAGCCTGGCCGGCACGTGGATCTACGCCTACGGCTACTCGCCGTACGACGGCAGCCCGACCGCCATCACGTACCCGGCCGGCGGCGGCCTGACCACCGAGAGCGTCGAGACGAAGTACGACTCCGTCACGGGCCTGCCGACGGAGCTGGCCACCAACCTGATCAATGTTGGCCGCTACGTCATCGGCCAGGACTACACCCAGTACGGTGAGCCGACGCTGACCACCCGCAAGACCGATGGTGGGGTCTACGTCCAGGACACCAGCTACTACGACCTGACCACCCGGCGCGTCGACCGGATGAAGATCAAGCCGGAGACCGCCGCCGGCACTGTGGTCGACACCCGCTACACGCACGACGCGGCGGGCAACATCCTGTCGATCGCGGACACCCCGGAGGTCGGCGCGGCCGACACCCAGTGCTTCCGCTACGACGAGTTGCGGCGGATGACCAACGCGTGGACGCCGAAGTCGGGCATCGACTGCGCCGCGGACCCGAGCGTGCCGAACCTGGGCGGCCCGGCGCCGTACTGGCACGAGTGGACCGTCGACGACGTCGGCAACCGCAGCACCGAGAAGGTGCACACCGCCGCGGGCGACACCAACCGCTCCTACACGACGCCCACCAGCGGCAAGGACGTCGTCCGCCCGCACGCCGTCACCCAGGTCGTCACCCAGGCGCCG
Source organism: Micromonospora sp. NPDC049139 (assembly GCF_055586845.1). Classification (NCBI taxonomy): domain Bacteria; kingdom Bacillati; phylum Actinomycetota; class Actinomycetes; order Micromonosporales; family Micromonosporaceae; genus Micromonospora; species Micromonospora sp. NPDC049139. Next base: position 493,908 of record NZ_JBVJHK010000003.1, read on the forward strand.
GGCCAATCGGCGGTCACCACCAAGTACGCCTACGACGACGCCGGCAACATGACCTGTCGGCCGGTTGGCACCACCGCGAACAGCTGCGACAGCCCAACGAACTCCCAGACGCTGAACTGGAACTCCGAGGGCAAGCTCGCCTCGGTGAGCGCGGGTGGGCAGACCGTCGAAACCAACATCTACGACGCCAACGGTGTTCGGCTCATCCGCCGCGACGCCACCGGCACCACCCTCTACCTGCCCGGCCAGGAGATCCGGCGGGAGAACAGCTCGGTCGTCACCGGCACCCGCTACTACAGCTTCGCCGGAAGGACCGTCGGTAACCGCACGTCCAACGGGCTGACCTGGCTCTACACCGACCACCAGGGCACCCAGCAGACCGCGATCGACGCGGGTACCCAGGCGGTCAGCGTCCGACGGCAGACCCCGTACGGCGATCCGCGCGGCAGCCAGCCGCAGTGGACCAACAACAAGGGCTTCGTCGGCGGCGACAAGGACCCGACCGGTCTGACCAACATCGGGGCCAGACAGTACGACCCCGGGTTGGGACGTTTCATCTCGGTGGACCCGGTCCAGGATCTGAAAGACCCACAGCAGTGGAACGCCTACGCCTACAGCAACAACAACCCGATCACGTTCTCTGACCCGAGCGGCCAGAAGCACTGCTCGGACGACGCATGCAGCGGCGGGGCCGACTACGAGTTGCCCAACGGTGAGGTCGTCGAGACGAAGGGCGACAACGACGGCTGCGGCGGCAGTTGTGGGGATGACGACTGGGCTGCGGCCCGCGCCGCCCACGAGGCCGGTGGCGGCAATGGCGGCGGCAAGGGCGGCGGCAAGGGTGGCGGCCCCACCGACGAGCAGATCAAACGCGCCAAGGAAGTCAAGAAGCAGAACGCCATCGACATCATCGTCAAGGCGGGCGGCCAGCTTCTGCTCGAGTTCTTTGGCATCAACGACATCATGGGCTGCATCGGTGGTGACCTGAAGGCGTGTGCCTGGGCGCTCATCGACATGGTGCCATGGGGCAAGGCCCTCAAGCTGATCAAGAAGATCGACCCGATCGTCGACACTCTCCGCCGGGCCGGTTCTGCCCTGATGACCTGGGCCGAGAACAGGAAATGGGCCGATGACATCCTCACGCGCGCGGAGCAAGCAGCCCGTACCCGCGCCGCCCCCGCGCCGCCCAAGGCGATCATGCCAGGCGGTCGTCCGGACGGTGAAGTGGTGTTCGCTGGGCACGGAAAGCACGACGTCGCGAACGGCAACTTCACTGTCCCGGAGGGAACGGAGATTGCTGTCTACGTGCCGTACTCCAAGAAGCTGTTGGATACGGACGCCTTCCGGGTGGAGAGCGGACGGTCGACGCCTACTGCGGTGAAGATCTATCGATCCGGCGAATCCATGCCGAACTTCACTCTGCTGCCCGCGAGTGGTCTCAGAGTTCGTGAGGCCTCAAAGCGGGTGGACGAGCCCACCCTGCTCAGCGATTTGGTCAAACCTGGTATGGGCACCTGCCACTGGGCGGCCTGTAGTGTGGTGAGGCGGTAGTTTGGCAGCTCGGCCGGCACCTTTCGGTGCCGGCCGAGCCGTTTCCGGTAGTTCCGAACGACCAGGGTGGTGTTCGTCCCTTGAATTCACGCAAGAACACTAAGCGGATGCGGCAATGGCTCGAAGACGCATGGGCTCATGTCCGCGTTGCTCGAATTTTGTCCGAAGGGGAGGACGGCCCTCCTTTGCCGGATCGCGATGTGCTCGCCGAAGTCGCGGATTCCACGGCGTTGGAGAAGCTGCGGACATTGACCACGTCAGGTGAGGTGCTGAAAGACATCTGCAGATGTCCTGGTGATCTCACGCTGGCCCTGTACGACGCCGACGACGTTCTCATCGGCTCCGCGTCGGTGCACCCGGGTGCCATCGCCTGGCAACGCGACCGGTTCGGTGTCGATCTCGCCACCTCGAATTCGATCGACCTGGAACTCTTTCTTTCGGAGTTGGGTGTTCAAGGCGGATCGAGGAGCCTGTTGAGTGAGATGATCACCGCCCTGGAATTGGATGAGGGGGACGTCCAGTTCAGGCCGGCCGGCGACGATGCGGCGTTGGTGCGACATCGTGTGCCCGAGGCCCTGCACGATGAGCTGCGCGATCTGTCGGGCGGCCAAGCGGCGAATATCGATCAGTCGTCGATCCCGCGGATGATCGCCAAGATGACGCAGTCGGAGGCCGATCCGGCCGCGGTGGTGCGCCCGTTGCTCGCCTGGTTGGGCACTGCCACCTGGCCAGCCGAAGCCATCGCGGGTGACGGAGAGCTCGCCCGCCGGCTTCTGGCGGAACTGGGCTCCTCGACGGTGGAGCGCGTTCTTCCCGGACTTTCCGATCCTTCGGAGGTGATGGGGGGCGTGGTATGGGCGACGCATCAGCCCGACGACGCGGCCAGCGTGGTCGCCCTCGGCCCCGCGATCAGGCGTATTCTGTCCCGCTAGATCGTCGAAGGACGCGACCGGACGGCGGATGCCCGGCCCGATGACGTCGGCGAGCGACGCCGCACCGCCCAGGAGCGCCAGGAGGCGATGGCGGCGCATATGCGGGGGTCTGGACCGCCGACCGGGCGGAGCGGGTCATCGGGTCGGAGGCGTGGCCAGCGCTGGCGTACAAGCTCGACCAGTTGCAGCGCGCCGGGCACGACGTCCGCGAACTCCTACGGCAGGTGCCCGGCTTCGTCGACCGGGCCCACACCCCCGCCGCGTACGCGTTCCGGGTGGTCGACGACTACGCCGTCAGGCTGCCGGGGAACGAGCTGACGCTGATGTAGACCTCGCCGATGAACGCGGCACGGCCACCATCGAAGGTGAGTGGCGAGAGGTCCAGGGGACCACCGCCACTCCTGGGGTGGCGGAGGTTCGAGCCCAGGGCGAGCATGCCGTAGCCGATCATGCCTCTGCGGGAGAGGCCGAGCATGACGCACGCGCCGCTCAGATCGCGGCGCGTGCGTTTCCGACGTCGACCAAATCCGTCGTTGTCACTACCCCGCCGACCATCTCAGCGGCAGCCAGGCCGGCACAGCACGGTGCGGCGAGATTCGCTACGCCGGCAGCGCCCACCCAGGCGGCGGGCCGGTAGAGGATGCGCCGCAGTTGCCGAAACATCGCGGGAACATGTCCGGGCGTTGCCGCGTCCGGCCTGCTGGCGGCCTACGGCCGTCATCGGCTGGCACGGCACGGGGTTAGGTGCCGGACGACTTCCCAACCCGGCCCGGGTTCTCTGCTGTGGACTTTTCACCCGCCGGATCCCGCGTTAGGGCCGCGACCCGTTCCCGTAACTGTGTCGTGAGACCGGTATCCCGAACCAGGACCGCGATGCCGAGACCGATTCCCGCTGCCCCGAAGCCGATGACCGCTACGCCGAGCAGGATGTTGCTGTCGGTCAGGATCGCGATGCCGAGGCCGATGCCCGCCACCCCGCCGCCAATGACCGCTACGCCGAGCAGGATGTTGCTGTCGGTCAGGATCGCGATGCCGGCGCCGATGAGCGCCACCCCGCCGCCGATGACCGCTGCGTTGAGCAGCAGGGTGACGGCGGTGTCGGTGGTGTTGGTGGTGAGGACGGCGGCGATCGTCAGGGCGGCTGCGATCAGGGTGGTGTAGGCGGCCCAGGATGCCGGACCGACGGCGGCGGCGATCGCGGCGAGCAGGGCCAGGGCGAGCAGGGTTCGGGCGGTGTGGCGGACCAGGGGCGCCCGTGGGGGAAGCCGGCGTAGTGAGGCGGCGGCGGACAGGACCGCGCCGGCGGCGGTCGCGGCGGCCACGCCTCGGTAGCCGACGTCGTTGCTCAGGACGTTGATGCCCATGCCGCCGGCCGCGCTGAGCAGCACCACGGACAGTCGGCTCCGCCAGTCCAATCGGGTGCGTGGCGCGTCGGGTTCGCCGTTGGTGGTCACGCTGTCAGCATGACGTGAACGGTCGAGCATGACCGCACCCGACCGCAGGCCCGGTTGCCGAACGAATCCGCGCCCGGATTGTGGCTTTCGCGACGCACCATGATGATCCTTTGGATGTAGCGGGGTGTATCCCCTGTGGAGGTCACTCATCACACGGCGCCGGCCGCGGCACCCCCGCAGGCCATCGCGTGCGGTCATCGGTCTTGGCGCACGCCAGGTTCGCGTCGGTCAGGTCCGCGCCGGTCAGGTCCGCGCCGGTCAAGTTCGCGCCGGTCAAGTTCGCGCCGGTCAGGTCCGCGCCGGTCAGGATCGCGTCGGTCAAGTCCGCGTAGGCCAGGTTCGCGGTCAAGTTCGCGACCACATTCGCGGTTCTCGCGCTGACCCGGCCCTTCAGGTTCGTGCCGTTCAGGAACGCTTGGTTCAGGTTTGCGCGGGTCAGGTTCGCGCGGGTTAGGTCCGCGCCATACAGGAACGCCTGGGTCAGGTCCGCGTCGGTCAGGATCGCGCCGGCCAGCTTCGTGTTGTGCAGAACCGTGCGGGTCAGGTTCGCGTCGTTCAGGTTCGTGCCGGTCAGGCTCGCTTCGATCAGGGTCGCGCCGGCCAGGTCCGTGCCGCCCAGGCTCGCGCCGTTCAGGTTCGCGTAGGCCAGGTTCGCGCGGGCCAGGTTGATGTTGGAGAGGTCGAGACGGCGGATAGGCAGTGCCTCGTTTCCGATGGTGCCGTCGCGGGTGATATCGCGGCGGCCCAGCACGGTCACGGCGGCCTGGATATCGACCGGTGGGCGAGGAGCTGAAGAAGCCGGAGTGCTGGTCCGCTTGAGTGCGGGGGCGTGAACCCGGATGAACGCGGCGAGGATGTCGACGACGGCAGGCTGGTCCACGGCTGAGTCGCGCATGATGCGCTCCAAGGCGTAGATCGCACCCAGACGCACGTCCACCTTCTCCGCGCCGGGCTGGCCGAGCTGCTCCACCGCCTTGGTGAACCGATCAGTGATCTGCCCCTGAGCGGCGAGACGATGCTGCTCGCGGTTGGCCTCGCTGGTCTCACGGTTGGCCTCATTGGTGATGTACAGGCCGATGGCCACGAACAACACCGACAGGATGCTGCCGATGGCCACCAAACGCTGCCACGGGTCAGGCTTGACGTCGATCGGCCCCACCTCCAGCCGAGCCGCCGCGGGCCGCGGGGAACGTGGCACCCGCAGCCCGTCCGTGTATTGGCCTGCAGCTCTCAGACGCCGCCTCGAAGCGAACACACGTTGACGGTTTCCAGTACCCGGCTGACCACGAAACGACATACGTCCATTGCAGCCGACCGCGACCAATGAGAAGAACCCACAGTCACACCCAGGCATCACCGACCAGACGGGCCCTGCTCGTCGACGAGGCAGCCGGACACCTCTCCAGTTCGACCGTGGCCGCAGGTCCCGCCCCCGCCACAGCCGTAGGGCGGGTGGGGGCTGGTCATGACCGCCTGACCGGCACGTCCAGCACCTCGTCCACAGCCCGGCGCGGGGTGGGCCAGCCCGGCTGGCCGTACCCGATGCGCATGACCATCTGCGGCGTGCCGAACCGCCCCAGCGACAGCCGCAACCGCTCCCGCGCGCTCGGTACCTCGATCGGCTGGGACAGCATCGACACCGCCAGCCCCGAATCCGTCGCGGTCAGCAGCACCCGCTGCAACGCCTGCCCGGCGACGACCTGGTCGACGGCGGTGTTGCCGGGCGAACCGAGCACGACGACCAGCGGCTCCGGCTCGAAGTCCCGCCCCGGTGCCCGGTCCAGACCGCCGAAGCCCCGAGAGGGCAGCAGGTCCTGCGGCTCGCCCAGTGGGCCGCCGGACGCGACCGGCACCCCGTCGGGGGCGGGGGTCGAGCGCACCCACTCCTGGCGTTCGGCCACGTACGCCGGGTCGCGTTCGAGGACCCGGTGGGCGCTGCGGGCGATCTCGGCGAACGCGTTGACGGCGCTGACCCCGATCAGCAACTCCAGCCAGCAGTGCTCGGCGCGGGCCGCCTCGGCCAGCCGCCAGCGGGCGTCGGCGGGCACCGGGTCGGGCCAGAACGGCGCCCGGTTGCTGAACCGGCGGGGGATCGCCGCGTGCAGGGCCTGCTCGGCGGGGGTGGGGTGGCGCGGCACGTCCGGGACCAGCCGGGCCACCACGTCCGGCTCCGCCGGGTAGGGACGCAGCCGTACGGTCGCCGGGGCGCCGGCCGCGGCGAGGGAGAGCCGCAGGTTGAACAGCGCCGCGCCGCAGGCGATCCGGACGCCCCAGCCGTTCGGGTCGGTGGCCGGCAGGCGCCGGGCCGGGTCGACCAGCACCTCGATGCCGCCGTCGCGCAGCCGGAACCGCCACGGCTGGGTGTTGTGCAGCGACGGTGCCCGTACGGCGTCGGTCGCGGCGGCCCGTAGCTGCTCGACGGTGAAGCCGGTGTCCATGATTGTGCTCCTTCCCGTGGCAGGTCGTGCCGTCCCCGTCCGGTACACCTCCACGGTGCGTCAGCGGGGCGGGGCGCGGGCAGGGCCGGACGTCCCGTCCCGCCGGGCCCGACCGGCCCCGTCCCAGGTCAGGGGCCTTCGGCTGGGCTGGCTCCGTCGCAGGTCAGGGGGCCTTCGGCCCGGCTGGCTCCGCCCACCTGCCCACGGGCATCCCGGCGCAGTGGGGCCGGACGACGGCCCGGACGGGCCGGTTCGGGACCTTCGGCCCGTGCGAAGACCGGTGGGAACGGGGTAGAAACGAGGGATGATCCGCGTGTTCCTGCTCGACGACCACGAGGTCGTCCGTCGTGGCCTGGCCGACCTGCTGCAGAGCAGCGGTGACATCGAGGTGGTGGGCGAGTCCGGCCTGGCCCAGGAGGCTGCCCGCCGCATCCCGGCCCTGCGGCCGGACGTGGCGATCCTCGACGCGCGGCTGCCCGACGGCAACGGCATCGACGTGTGCCGGGACGTCCGGGCCGTGGACTCGTCGATCAAGGGCCTGATCCTCACCTCGTACGAGGACGACGAGGCGCTCTTCGCGGCGATCATGGCCGGCGCCGCCGGCTACGTGCTCAAGCAGATCCGCGGCACCGACCTGGTCGACGCCGTGCGCCGGGTGGCGGCCGGCCAGTCGCTGCTCGACCCGGCGATCACCACCCGCGTGCTGGAGCGCATCCGCAGCGGCGTCGAGCAGCCCCGCGAGCTGAAGTCGCTCACCGAGCAGGAGCGGCGGATCCTGGAGTACGTGGCCGAGGGCCTCACCAACCGGGAGATCGCCGGGAAGATGTTCCTGGCCGAGAAGACGGTGAAGAACTACGTCTCCAGCGTGCTGGCCAAGCTCGGCCTGGAGCGCCGCACCCAGGCCGCCGTCCTCGCCACCCGGCTCCTCGGCAAGGCCCGCTGACCGCCCCCACGCCGCCCGCGCCGCCGCCCCCACCCGCTCCCTTCCTCGCCGATCTTGCACCTTCGGCCCCCGATATACGCCATTTGCGCCCTTTGTCGGGGCCAGAAGTGCAAGATCGCGCACGAGGGCGCGGGCGGGCGGGGGCGGGGGTGGGGGCGCCGGGTCGCGGCGTCAGGCGGGCAGGGGGACGGACCAGTGGAGTTCGGTGCCGCGGGGCTCGGCCCGGCGTACCTCGAACTCGCCACCGTGCCGTTCGGCGCGCTCGCGCAGGTTGACCAGCCCGCCGCGCGCGGCGGCCGGGTCGCAGCCCACCCCGTCGTCGGTGACGGTCAGCGTCACCCTGCCGGCGTCGACGCGCACCGCCACGGTCATCCGGGTGGCCTGGGCGTGGCGTACGGCGTTGGAGAGCGCCTCCCGCAGCACGGCGGTGACGTCGGGACGGACCTCGTCGGGGACGGCGCTGTCGATCGGCCCGGTCAGCTCCAGGTGGGGCCGGTAGCCGAGTGACTCGGCGGCCACCTCGACCGCCTCGCGGATCTCGGTGCGCAGCGCCGCGCTCATCGGGGTACGCAGCTCGAAGATGGTGCGGCGGATGTCCTTGATGGTGGCGTCCAGGTCGTCGACCGCCGCGTTGATCCGCTTGGCCAGCTCCGGCCGGGTGGCCATCGGGGCGGCGCTCTGCAACTGCAGGCCCGTGGCGAAGAGCCGCTGGATGACCACGTCGTGCAGGTCCCGGGCGATCCGCTCACGGTCCTCCAGGACCACCAGCAGCTCCCGTTCCTCCTGCCCGCGGGCCCGTTCCATGGCCAGCGCGGCCTGCCCCGCGAAGCTGCCCAACAGGGCCATGTCGTCGTCGGTGGCCACGGGCAACCGGTCGGGGCGGTGCGCGATCACCAGCACGCCGTGCAGGGTGTCGGCGGTGGCCAGCGGGGAGACCACCGCCGGCCCGGTGCTCAGCAACGCCGGCCAGGGCGCGGCGTGGGCCAGGTCCGCCACCTGGTCGTGCCGGCCCTCGGCGACGGCGGCGGCGAAGCTCGTCTCGGCCGCGGGCAGCACCGTGCCGACCAGCGCGCCGGCCTGCTCGTCCGCCCCGTCCACCACCTCGACGGTGAACTCCTCGGCGTCGGGGTCGTAGAGCAGGACCAGCGCCACCTCCGCCTCGGCGACCTCGCGGGCGCGCCGCGCCACCAGCTCCAGCGCGTCGGTGCGGCGCACCTCGCCCAGCAGCACGCCGGTGATCTCGGCGGTCGCGGCGAGCCAGCGCTCCCGCCGGTGGGCCAGCGCGTAGAGGCGGGCGTTCTCGATCGCCACGCCGGCCGCCGCGGCGAGCGCGACCACGATCTCCTCGTCATCCTCGGTGAACTCCGCGCCGCCCTGCTTCTCGGCCAGGTAGAGGTTGCCGAAGACGTGGTCGCGGATGCGCACGGGCACGCCGAGGAAGCTGTGCATCGGCGGGTGGTGCGGCGGGAACCCGTAGGACTTCGGGTGCTGGGTGATGTCGGGCATCCGCAGCGGGCGCGGATCGTCGATGAGCAGGCCGAGCACGCCCCGCCCGTGGGGCAGGTCGCCGATCTTCGCGTGCAGCTCCGCGTCGATGCCGTAGGTGATGAAGTCGTGCAGCATCCGGTCCTGGCCGATCACGCCGAGCGCGCCGTAGCGGGCGCCAACCAGCTCGCAGGCCGCCTCCACGATGCGTTGCAGGGTGCTGCGCAGATCCAGGTCGGTGCTGATGCCGACCACCGCGTCGAGCAGGGCCCGCAGCCGCTCCCGGCTGGTCACCACCTCGCCGACCCGGTCCAGCATCTCCTGGAGCAGCTCGTCGAGCCGGATCCGGGACAGCGGGCTCAGCCCCAGGGAGGGGGTCACGTGCGGTTCGTACGGCGGGTTCGGTGCGCTGGCGGCCACCGGGCGATGGTATCTCCCGGTGGCCGTGGCCCAAGGCGCGCGCTACGCGCCCCCGGCGCGGACCGCCGACGTGTCCACCACCTGCCGCACCTCGAGCCGCGGGGTGTGCGGCGGTCCGGCGTGCGCCGGGTCCGCGATCCCCAGCCGCAGCACGAGGTACGGGTAGCCGAGGCCGGCCAGCAGCCCACGCAGCGTCTGCCGGGTGCCCGCCACCTCCACCACGCCGCTCAGCGGCACCACCGACACCCCGAGCCGGGTGGCGGTCAGCCAGGCGGCCGAGAGCGCCTCGCCGGCGCGCAGCCAGCTGTCCGGCTCGTCCTCGTCGCCGTAGAGGAGCCCGTACACGGCGGCCCGGTCGTGCCCCGGACCGACCGGCAGGGTGCCGGGGCGGCCGAAGTCCCGGGCCGGCACGGTGGTCTGCGGCGCCTCCTCGGGCAGCACCTCCGGCGGCAGGCCGGTGCCGGAGCCGCCCCGGCTGGTCCAGTACTCCAACTCTTCGCGCAGCTGCGAGTCCTCCGCCTCGACCGTCGCGGCGTGGCTGGCGACGGCGGCCAGCTCCAGGATGTTGTCGCGGTCGAGGAACTGGAGCTGGCACCCCTCGGCGGTGACCGCCGCCGCGATCCGCCCCAGGGCGTCGGTCGGCACCGGCTCGTCGCTGACCGGGCGCCGGTCCGTGTGCCGGACCTGCATGCACTGCACCAGGCGCATGGCCTCCGGGTCGGCCTCCACGCGGCCCAGCCCGGTCAGCCGGGCGAGCAGATCAGGGGCGTCCGGGTCAGGCATCCGCTCCACCACGGCCGTCCAGCCCTCCGCGGTCAGCGCCACCCGCGCGTGGTGCAGCGCCGCCCCGCAGCTGTACGCCACCAGCCGGCCCTCCGGGTCCGTGGCGGTCAGCCGGGGATCCCGGACCACGCGCAGCTCCAGCGCGTCCGGCAGCACCCGCCACCGCCACGGCTGGCTGTTGTGCACCGACGGCGCGTGCCCGGCCGTCGCGGCGGCCTCCGCGAGGGCGGTGGTCAGGGGGCGGTCCCTGGCCGGCGTTTCGTGGCTCATCGTCTCGACCCTTCCGTTTCTCCCCATCGTGCCCCAGCCCGACGCTGCCCGGACCAGGTCCCCTCCTCTCACCGCTCGCGGACGACCGCCACCGGGCAGTGGGCGTGCTGGATGAGCTGCTGGCTGACCGAGCCGAGCAGCATCCCCTTCAGGCCGCCGCGGCCGCGGGTGCCGACCACCACCAGGGACGCGTTGCGGCTGGCGTCGACCAGCAGGGACGCCGGGCCGCCCGCCGCCACCTGCACCTCGACCGCCACGTCCGGGAAGGTCCGGCTCCAGCGGGCCAGCGGCTCGTCCAGCTCGGCCCGGTCGGCGGCCGCCGCCTCCCGCGCCTCGGGACCCGACGGCGGGCGCTGGCCGGCCCCCGGATGCCAGGCCCGCAGCACGTGCAGCGGCAGCCCCCGGGCGGCCGCCTGCTCGTACGCGAAGCCGAGCGCCACCAGCGAGCACTCCGAGCCGTCCACGCCGACCACCACGGGCCCCGTCCGCCCGCCCGCGGCTGCCTCCTGGCGGACCACCACGACCGGGCAGTGCGCGTGGGCCGTGACCGCCACCGCCGTCGAGCCGATGAGCAGCCCGCCAAAACCGCCGTGCCCCCGCGTGCCCAGCACCAGCAGGCCGGCCCGGCCCGAACGCTCCTGGAGCACCACCGTGGGCGGCCCGTCGAACACCTCGCCGGTGACGGTCAGTTCCGGGTGCGCGGCGACCGCGTCCGCCGCCGCCTTGCGTACCAGCTCCTCGACCTGCCGGCGGGCCGCCTCGTCCGGCCAGATGCCCGGGGCGATGCCGGGGCCGACCCAGCCGGCCACGGTGACCCACTCGAAGACGTACGCCAGCCGGACGGGGCGTCCACTGCGGCCGGCCTCCTCCAGCGCCCACTCCAGCGCGATCGAGGCGTCGGGGGAGCCGTCGTAGCCGACCAGGATCTCGTTGCCGCTCATGCCTCACCTCTCAGACCGGCTTCCGTCTCGCGGACCCAGCGCCATTCCGCCACCCGAGGGTCGTCCTCGCCGTACCGGCGGGTGTGGTCCCGGCAGGACTGGCGCGCGTCGACCATGTCCTGCCGCAGGTGGGCGGCCCGGGCCGCCAGCCCCGGCACCCGGTCGATCACGTCGATGACCAGGTGGAAGCGGTCCAGGTCGTTGAGCATCACCATGTCGAACGGCGTGGTGGTGGTGCCTTCCTCCTTGTAGCCGCGCACGTGTAGATTGTCGTGGTTTGTCCGACGGTAGGTCAGCCGGTGGATCAGCCACGGGTAGCCGTGGTAGGCGAAGATGACCTGCCTGTCCCGCGTGAAGATCGTGTCGAACTCCTTGTCCGACAGCCCGTGCGGGTGCTCCGTCGGGGGTTGCAGGCGCATCAGGTCGACCACGTTGACCACCCGCACCTTCAGCTCCGGCAGGTGCTTGTGCAGCAGGTCGGCGGCGGCCAGCGTCTCCAGCGTCGGCACGTCGCCGGCGCAGGCGAGCACGACGTCCGGCTCCTCGCCGCCGTCGGTGCTGGCCCAGTCCCAGATGCCGATGCCCCGCCGGCAGTGCATGACCGCCTCGTCCATCGACAGCCAGTTCGGTGCGGGCTGCTTGCCGGCCACCACCACGTTGATGTAGTGCCGGCTGCGCAGGCAGTGGTCCATCGTCGAGAGCAGGGTGTTCGCGTCCGGCGGCAGGTAGACCCGTACCACCTCGGCCTTCTTGTTCATCACGTGGTCGATGAAGCCCGGGTCCTGGTGGGAGAAGCCGTTGTGGTCCTGCCGCCACACGTGGCTCGACAGCAGGTAGTTCAGCGACGCCACCGGCGTGCGCCACGGGATGTCCCGGGTGACCTTCAGCCACTTGGCGTGCTGGTTGACCATCGAGTCGACGATGTGGATGAACGCCTCGTAGCTGGTGAAGATGCCGTGCCTGCCGGTGAGCAGGTAGCCCTCCAGCCAACCCTGGCACAGGTGCTCGGAGAGGACCTCCATCACCCGCCCGTCCGGCGAGAGGTGCTCGTCGCCGGGCACCGTCCCGGCCATCCACGCCCGGTCGGTGACCTCGAACGCCGCGCCCAGCCGGTTCGAGGCGACCTCGTCCGGGCCGAAGAGGCGGAACGTCTCCGGGTTGGCGGTGATCACGTCGCGTATCCACGGGCCCAGCGCGCCCGTCGCCCCGGCCACGGTCTCGCCGGGCCGCTGCACGTCGACGGCGTAGCCGCGGAAGTCCGGCAGCCTCAGGTCGCGCAGCACCAGCCCGCCGTTGGTGACCGGGTTGGCGCTCATCCGCCGCTCGCCCGTCGGGGGCAGCTCGGCCAGCTCGGCCACCGGCGCGCCGGTCGCGTCGAAGAGTTCCTCCGGACGGTAGCTGCGTAGCCAGCGCTCCAACTCGGCCAGGTGCTTCGGGTTCTTCCGTACCTCCGCCAGGGGCACCTGGTGCGCGCGGTAGGTGCCCTCCACCTGCTTGCCGTCGACGTCTCGCGGCCCGGTCCAGCCCTTCGGCGTACGCAGGACGATCATCGGCCAGCGGGGCCGCTCGACGGTGCCGCCGGAGCGGGCCCGCCGCTGGATGTCGGCGATCTCGTCGAGCGCCCGGTCCAGCGTGGCGGCGAGCGTCTGGTGCACGGTCGCCGGGTCGTCACCGGCCACCACGTACGGCTGGTAGCCGAAGCCGCGCATCATGTCCAGCAGGTCGTCCTCGGGAATCCGGTCCAGCACGGTCGGACCGGCGATCTTGTAGCCGTTGAGGTGCAGGACGGGCAGCACCGCCCCGTCGCGGGCCGGGTTGAGGAACACATTGGAGAGCCAGCTCCCCGCGAGCGGGCCGGTCTCCGCCTCCCCGTCCCCGATGACGCAGGCGACCAGCAGGTCGGGGTTGTCGAACGCCGCGCCGTAGGCGTGGCTCAGCGCGTACCCCAGCTCGCCGCCCTCGTGGATCGAACCCGGCACCTCCGCCGCCACGTGGCTCGGGACGCCGCCGGGGAAGGAGAACTGGCGGAACAGCCCGGCCATGCCGGCCTCGTCGCGGCCGATGTGGTGGTACCGCTCGCTCCAGGTGCCCTCCAGCCAGGTGTTCGCGACGATCGCCGGGCCGCCGTGGCCGGGACCGGTCACGAACATGGCCCGCAGGTCACGGGTGACGATCACCCGGTTGAGGTGGGCATAGAGCAGGTTCAGCCCGGGGCTGGTGCCCCAGTGGCCGAGCAGCCGCGGCTTGACGTGCTCGGGCGCCAGCGGCTCGCGGAGCAGCGGATTGTCCAGCAGGTAGATCTGCCCGACGGTCAGGTAGTTCGCCGCCCGCCAGTAGGCGTCCAGCCGGCGCAGCTCGTCTTCGGTCAGGGGGCTGTGCAGGTCGAGAGCGGTGTCCATACTGCATGAGCCTCTCGCGGATAGGGGAATCCTGCATCCTCGGAGCGCGGATTCGTCCGGGCCGGTTCCAGCTTCGCCGGTCGGCGCCGATGTGGATCAGGGCCGTTGGTCCCGCGCCGGGCGGGCGTTACGCCCCGTCCACCGGCACCCCCGTCAGCCCGCGCACCACGATCACCGGCGCGGGGGAGTGGTAGAGCAGCGCCTGGCTCACCGCGCCGAGCATGCCCCGCCACGGCTCGTCGCCCCGGGCGGCGACCAGTGCCACCTGCGCCGAGCGGGACTGCTCGACCAGGACAGTGCCGGGGTCGCCGCGGATCGTGTGGCACTCCGCCGGCACCGACGAAAACCGGCGCGCGTACCGCGCCACCAACTCGACGAGCAGGCCGGGGTCCTCCGTGCCGTCCTCCGGCTCGACGACCCGGACGGCCAGCAGTCGCGCCTCCCGCCGGGCCGCGCACTCGAACGCCCACTCCAGCGCTCCCCGGGAACTGGCGGAGCCGTCCACCCCGACCAGCACCGGGCCCTGCGGCGGCGGATCCCGGCGGGCCACCAGCACCGGGCATCCGGCCCGGGCGGCGAGCTGCACCGCCGGCACGTCGGCCGGCACGCAGTCGCCGCAGGCCGCCATGCCGGCGTCTCCGATGGCGAGCAGGAACGCCGACTCCGACCGGCGGACCAGGGTGGCGACGACGGCACCCTCGACGATCTCGCTGCTGACCGGCAGCGCCGGGTCGACCTCGGCGGCGATCTCGGCGGCCCTGGAGATCAGATTCTCGGCCTCGGCGCGCGGCCCCGCGATCGACGGGGCCTCCAACGCGGCCGTCCAGTTGAACGCGTGCAGCAGGCACAGCGGGCGGCCGTGCGCGGCGGCCTCCTGCGCGGCCAGCCTGACCACCGGCAGGTTGCGCTCCGAGCCGAGCCCGACCAGCACGGCCGCCTCGGTGGCTGCGGCCATCCGGCATCACCTCCGCAGGCGTCGCGCCCGGCCCTGTTGTCGAGGCTAGTACCGGCGGTGGGGCCGCGGGGTGTGATCGGCGGTTGCTCTGCGTCGTGGCTCGCCGGCTTGGTGGCGTTGTGGCTTGCTGTGCGGTCTTGGTGGGGGTGTGGGTTGCGGTGCGTGGTGGTGGGTTGCGGTGCGTGCTGGTGGGGGTGTGGCCCGCCGTGCCCGGCGGGGGGGGGGGGGGGGGGGGGGCGGGGGGGGGGGCGGGGGGGGGCCCCCCCGGGGGGGGGGGGGCCCGGGCCGT